>CP095846.1:0-307296 GCA_023100825.1 Nocardioidaceae bacterium SCSIO 66511
CTCACGGGAATGCTCCCCTATGGGATTCGGTCTCGGTCCGGGCAAGCCGGGATGACGATGGGCACGAGGCCCTGGGTCCGGCGGTTCGACTGCCACCGCTCACCCGCGCGCTATCAAGTCGCGGGCATGCGACAGGAGTCGAAGTGATCCGACCTCCCAACGGTACGGTGCCCACCAACGCCGGTCAAACCGACCCCAACAACTGAAAGCCACAGGGTCGAACCTCTCATCGTGCAACGCGAGAAGACGCCGAACCAGCAGGACACGCCGACCGAACCTAGCCGCGCTACCCACTGCTTGTGGACAACCGGTTGAGAGGTGGGACGATGGTTGTTAGCGTCCGTCCCCAGGACGGATCGGGGCACCCGGATCGAGAGCTGCTTCTCGACCGTGATTCCGGGGAAAAGTGGGGATTGCGCCGACTATGTGCCTCAATGCACATGGTGTGGATAACTGTGTGGAGACGCCCTCGACGGGCATTGACTAGAAATGGGGACCGCGGTGGACGACGATCAGGCCGCAACGACCGGCGCCACCTCGACACCTGAAGCCGCAACCGAGACCGATCCATCACTCGACGTCGCCTGGCAGCAGCTCGTCTCTGAGCTGCCGGTCAACGTGAAGGCATGGCTCACCGCGTCTCGACCGGAGACCCTGCACGGCAACACATTGATCGTCTCGGTCCGTGACGACTACACCCGCAGCCAGCTCGAGACGAGACTCCGACCGCGCCTCGAGCAGTCACTCACCCAGATCCTGCAGCGCGACATCCGGCTCGCTGTCACCGTCGACCCCGATCTACCCGTCGACGAACCATCAGAGCAACAAAGCGATATGTCGACAAACCGACAGGTACAACAAGAGCGGTATCCACAGAACGACACTCCCCTGCCACCCGATAAGGCGTCGCATCCACCAGCACCACCGCAGGAGCCGCCCAATCGGCCGAGTACAGACCCGAACAGCGCCGCACAAGCACGACTCAACCCCAAGTACCTCTTCGAGACCTTCGTCATCGGGTCGTCCAACCGATTCGCCCACGCAGCAGCGGTTGCTGTCGCCGAAGCCCCGGGCAAGGCGTATAACCCACTTCTCATCTATGGCGACTCAGGGCTGGGCAAGACACATCTGCTCCACGCGATCGGGCACTACGTGCGCAGTCTCTACAACGGTTCGCGCGTTCGCTACGTCAGCAGCGAGGAGTTCACGAACGACTTCATCAACGCCATCCGCGACGACCGCGCCGCGGCGTTCCAACGCCGCTATCGAGACGTCGACGTGCTCCTGATCGACGACATCCAGTTCCTCGAGGGCAAGATCCAGACCCAAGAGGAGTTCTTCCACACCTTCAACACACTGCACAACGCCAACAAGCAGATCGTCATCAGCTCCGACCGCCCGCCGAAGCGTCTCGAGGCGCTCGAGGACCGACTGCGCAACAGGTTCGAGTGGGGCCTCATCACCGATGTGCAGCCACCAGACCTCGAGACCCGCATCGCCATCCTCCGGAAGAAGGCGGCCACCGAGAAGCTCACCGCTCCATCCGACGTCCTCGAGTTCATCGCGAGCAAGATCCAGACGAACATCCGCGAACTCGAGGGAGCCCTGATCCGAGCGACCGCGTTCGCCAGCCTCAACCGTCAAGAGGTGAACCTCGCACTCGCCGAAATCGTCCTCAAGGACCTCATCCCCGAGGGCGGTGAGCCCGAGATCACCGCGGCGTTGATCATCGCGCAGACGGCCGCGTACTCGGAGTACAGCATCGAAGAGATCTGTGGACCCAACCGGAGCCGAAACCTCGTTCAGGCAAGGCAGATCGCAATGTATCTGTGCCGCGAGCTCACCGATCTCTCCCTACCCAAGATCGGGCAACAGTTCGGCGGCCGCGACCACACCACGGTCATGCACGCAGATCGAAAGATCCGCGAGCTCATGGGCGAACGCCGAAGCGTCTTCAACCAAGTGACCGAGCTGACGAACCGCATCAAACAACAGGCCCGACACTGACCCGATCCCCGCGATCTCCGTTGGTTCTCACCTGTCGAGACCGACCACGTCCGTATCCCACAGCCTGGGGACGAACATGTTGACAAGTCGTGGATTCACGCACAGGACATGTGAACACCCCGCGCCTGCCTGGTGACGACGAACAGCGGTCCACTGCAACTTGTCATTTGTCCGCCGGTCCGTACACATCTCGTCCACGAGCCCGATCACGACGTGACCTCAGCAGACGCCGATTATCCACAGTATCCACAGGCGCTATGGACAACCCGGTACCTAAACAGGATGAAGACAAACCACAACTTCCACTCCGAGCCAGACCTGGGGACAACTCTTCCTTCGCCGCTCCCTGACCGTCCTGTCCTGGTCGCGCATTAGGCTGGTCCCACCTCGCATGGCAGGATGCAATTCCCCACGATCCGTCCCGAGTACCCGCGAACCTGGAGGCAGTGCGTTGTGAAGTTCCGTATCGATCGCGACACGTTGGCAGACGCCGTCGCCTGGACCGCGCGTACTCTCCCCAATCGCCCGAGCGTCCCCGTACTTGCCGGCCTGTTGATCCAGACCGACGACGATGGGCTCTCGCTCTCCGGCTTCGACTACGAGACCTCTGCGCGAGTACGGCTGCCGGCCGAGGTTGCAGACGAAGGCACGGCACTCGTCTCGGGTCGGCTCCTCGCCGACATCTGCAAGAGCCTCCCGGATAAACCCGTCGATCTGGCCATGGACGGCGCCAAGGTCGGCGTCACCTGCGGCAGCACCAGGTTCAGCCTGCAGACAATGCCGGTCGAGGACTACCCGAGCCTGCCGAGCATGCCCACTGCTTCGGGCAAGATCAACGCCAACGAGTTCGCAACCGCCGTCCACCAGGCCGTCGCGGCCGCGGGTCGCGACGACATGCTTCCCCTGCTCACGGGCGTACGCATGGAGATCGAGGGATCCAAGATCGCCCTGATGGCGACCGACCGATTCCGCGCCAGCCTTCGAGAGCTCGACTGGTTCCCCGACGACACGTCCGCATCTGCCCAAGCTCTGGTACCGGCCCGGGTGCTCGCCGAGACCGCGAAGGCGCTCGCCGCGGGCGACGACGTGACGATCGCGATCTCGTCCGAAGGTGACGGCGAAGGACTCATCGGTTTCGAAGGCGTCGCCGGCAACGGCACCCGCAGCACGACCACCCGCCTGCTCGAAGGCGAGTTCCCACGCGTACGTCAGCTATTCCAAGCCGAGTCGGCAACTGTCGCGTACGTTTCGACGGCCACCCTGACCGACGCCGTCAAGCGCGTATCGCTGGTGGCGGAGCGCAACACGCCGGTTCGGCTGTCGTTCTCGGCAGGTCAACTCGTCCTGGAAGCCGGCAGCGGCGAGGATGCACAGGCCTCCGAGACGATTGAAGCGTCGGTCGACGGTGACGACATCTCGATCGGCTTCAACCCGCAGTACCTCCTCGACGGGCTGAGTGTGATGGGCGAACCGGTCGTACACATGGCCTTCACCCAACACACCCGTCCGGCGTCGATCGCCGGCGTGTCCGAAGTGGGGGCCGATCCGGATCTCGCCTTCCGCTACCTCATCATGCCCGTACGCTTGCAGAGCTGACGGCCAAGTCAGCGGCCCGTCAGCACGTCGACACTTAGGAGCCTCCATGCACCTTGGACTCATCGGTCTCGGCAAGATGGGCGGAAACATGCGCGAGCGGCTACGTAGCCGCGGCGTCACCGTCACCGGCTACGACCGCGATCCCGACCTCAGTGACGCGGGCTCAGTAGCCGAACTCGTCGGTGCTCTC
Organism: Nocardioidaceae bacterium SCSIO 66511; assembly: GCA_023100825.1. Taxonomy (NCBI): domain Bacteria; kingdom Bacillati; phylum Actinomycetota; class Actinomycetes; order Propionibacteriales; family Nocardioidaceae; species Nocardioidaceae bacterium SCSIO 66511. Next base: position 3,794 of record CP095846.1, read on the forward strand.
CCGTCACCACGCGTCGTGTGGGTCATGGTGCCCGCCGGCGACGCTACCCGCGCGACGATCGACGAGCTCGGCCAACTGCTCAGTGAAGGCGATGTCGTCGTCGACGGCGGCAACTCACGCTGGACCGACGACCGGCTGCATGCGGACTCACTCCAGGACAAGGGCATCGGCTACGTCGACTGCGGTGTCAGCGGTGGCGTCTGGGGTCTCGAGAACGGTTACGCGCTGATGTGCGGCGGTGATGCCGACGACGTCGCCAAGGTCCAGCCGGCATTCGACGCGCTACGTCCCGAAGGCGACGACGGCGTCGGCTTCGTACACGCCGGGCCCGTTGGCGCCGGACATTTCTCGAAGATGGTGCACAACGGCATCGAGTACGGCGTGATGCAGGCGTACGCCGAGGGCTACGAGCTGCTCGAGAAGGCCGATATGGTCGAGAACGTCACCGACGTGCTCAACTCTTGGCGCACGGGCACGGTCGTACGCTCCTGGCTGCTCGACCTGTTGGTGCAGGCGTTGAAGGAAGATCCGGGCTTGGCCGCAATCGCGGGCTGGGCCGACGACTCCGGCGAGGGGCGCTGGACGGTCGAGGCCGCGATCGACCACGCCGTGCCGATGCCGGCCATCTCGGCTGCGCTGTTTGCGCGGTTCGCCTCGCGACAGGACGACCCGCCGGCGATGAAGGCGGTGGCCGCAATGCGCAACCAGTTCGGGGGCCACGCGGTGAAGGCCGGCGCGCCGCCGACGCAGACGAGCTAGTCGTCCGTTGCACGTCGCCGCACTCGGGCTGTACGACTTCCGTTCGTACGCCTCGCTCGACCTCGACCTCCAACCCGGACCCGTTTCGTTCGTCGGCCCCAACGGGCAGGGCAAGACCAACATCGTCGAGGCAGTCGACTACCTCGCCACCCTGAGCTCGCATCGGGTCGCCTCGGAGGCCCCACTCGTACGCGCCGGTGCCGAGCAGGCCGTCGTACGCGCAGCCGTCGTGCGTGACGAGCGCACCGCACTGCTCGAGGTCGAGCTCAACCCGGGTCGGTCGAACCGTGCCCGGGTCAACAGATCGCCGCTCCCCCGCGCCCGCGAGCTGGTCGGTCTGCTGCGAACCGTCCTGTTCTCACCAGAAGACCTGGCGCTTATCAAGGGCGATCCGTCCGACCGTCGCCGTTTCGTCGACGCGTTGCTGATCACCCGCTCTCCACGGCTGGCGGGCGTACGCGCGGACTACGACCGGATCCTCCGCCAGCGCAACACTCTGCTCAAGACCGCGGGCGCCGCTCGCCGCTCCGGTGGTCAGGAGGGGGCGCTCGCCACCCTGGACGCATGGGACGCGCAGCTTGCCCAGGCCGGTGGCGAGCTACTGGCGGCGCGACTCGAATTACTCAGCGCATTGCGGCCGTACATCGCCGACGCGTACGCGAAGGTCGCTGCCGACGCCGCGCCAGACCGCCTCGATGCCTCGGGTGAGTACAAACCGTCGTTCGAACTGCCCGAGAACCTCGATCGCGACACGTTGACCGAGGCCCTTGCCGCGGCCGTGGTCGACCGGCGCCGAGAAGAGCTCGACCGGGGCGTCTCGTTGGTCGGCCCACACCGCGATGACGTGACCCTGATGCTCGGATCCCTGCCGGCCAAGGGATATGCGAGTCACGGCGAGTCGTGGTCGTTCGCTCTGGCGTGCAAGCTGGCGGCGTACCACCTGTTGCGCGACGAGGGCGATGATCCGATCCTGATACTCGACGACGTTTTCGCCGAGCTCGATCAGGGCCGACGAGACCGACTCGCGAAACTGGTCGAGGAGGCCGAGCAGGTCATGATCACCGCGGCTGTTCCCGATGATGTCCCAGCGGGTCTTCGCGGAGCCCGCTTCGACCTTCGCGACGGGTCGGTCACTCGTGCCTGACGAGTCGCCCGACCAGCCCGATCACGATCCGACCGGGTTGGATCTCGCGCGGAGCCTGGCGCGGTCGTACCGCGGCTCACCTGGCACGAATCGCAGACCACGGCCACATCGAAAGCCACGAAACCAGCCACGGCTGGCCGGAGCCCATCCCGACGACCGAGATCCGCAGTCGCTGGACGAGGCCATGAGCAGGCTCGTCAGCGAGTACGGATGGGAGACCGATGTAGCGGTCCACGGCGTGTTCGGCCGCTGGTCGACGATCGTCGGTTCCGAGGTCGCGCAGCACTGTGTTCCGATTCGCTTCGATGACGGCGAGCTGGTCGTCCAGGCAGATGCAACGGCGTGGGCAACGCAGATGCGGTTGCTCGCACCGACGGTCGTACGTCGGCTCAACGAGGAGCTGGGACACGGCACCGTCGAGCGGATCAAGGTGCTCGGTCCGCAAGTGCCGTCGTGGACGAAGGGTCTTCGTCGTGCGCCAGGAGGACGCGGACCGCGCGATACGTACGGCTGACCGGTGGAGTCGCGACGACCAGCGCGACTTCCTACGCCGAGTGACTGGCCGACAGCCGAGCGAACACCCCGACGGTGAAAGCAGTTGCGAAGCCAAGGCAACCCAGCATGATGGCCGCATCGCCGAATCCGGTCCAGCCGTCGTTGGGGCGTACGCCGACGAACACCAGGAGTGCACCTGCCGCCACGGCTCCGACCAGCGACACGAAGGCGTGCGCAGACCCGCCGCCCGCCGGCATCCCGGCCCGACGAACACTCAACGCGAGTACGACGAGCGCACCCCACGCCAGCGAGACGAGCAATGCCGCCAGTACGTCTGCCGGACGATGCCAGCCGGCGACGACGGTGGAGGCGCCGGCAAGCGTTGCCAGGATCGAACCGAAGAACGTGATTGCGAAGCGAGTGCCGCGCGGCGCGATCAGCAGCGCAGCGAGCACGACGGAGATGACCACCGTCGTGTGTCCGCTCGGCAGACTCGGCACCTCGAGGTAGCCGAAGTCGGAGCGCTCGATGACGACCCGCTTCAGGAACTGCGTCGTGAGGTTCGCCCCGACGACGAGCAGCGCCGCGCCTACAGCCGCGGCGTAGCGCTTTCGTACGAGCGCGAGCGCGATACAGATGACGAGCGCGACCGCCGTCGTACCGATGGAGATGTAGCCGAGCCACGACAGGAGCTCTTGTAGCGTGTCGGTATCGGCGTCGATCGTCTCCATTGCCTCCTGGTCGCGCCGCTGTCCTGCGGCGGTCGACTGTGAGTACACGACGAGTGCGACCAGAGCAGCCGTCGCGGCGACGAAGGTGACCGCCGACCACGCGATGTTCGGTACGCGCGTGGGCTCCTGAGGTGCCGACGGCATCAGGGACGCACTGCGGTCCGGCGGGGTCGTCGTGGACATGTCTCTAGGATGCGATACGAGTCAAACCTGGTCGACGGCCGGATGGCGCGACTTCCTCAGGCATGAGGGGGGATCCATTCGCGGGTGTCGCGTCCAGCAGGGGCGAAATGACGGGCTCCTAGACGTGGTGTTGTCCACAGTGGTCCCGAATCTGAGGCCGTGAGACGCGCTATAAGGCCCAGAGCGGGTATACTCGGTGTGTTCAGGATCATTGCGATGCGGTGGTCCTTCGTTGTGTCCGGGTACTCACCGGACAGCGCATCGGCTTTCGATGCCGCTCCTTGAAGATGAGAGGTCCACATCGCGTGTCTGACGATGATGCCATGAACGCAGATGCGACCGAACGGTCGTACGACGCCAGCGACATCCAGGTACTCGAAGGGCTCGAAGCCGTACGCAAGCGTCCCGGTATGTACATCGGGTCGACGGGTGAGCGTGGCCTCCACCACCTGGTGTACGAAGTCGTCGACAACTCGGTCGACGAGGCGTTGGCCGGCTACTGCGACACGATTGACGTCACCCTGCTCGACGACGGCGGCGTACGCGTGGTCGACAACGGTCGCGGGATCCCGGTCTCCGAACACCCGGTCGAGAAGATCCCGGCGGTGACGCTGGTCCTCACCGCACTGCACGCTGGCGGCAAGTTCGGCGGCGGGGGCTACAAGGTGTCCGGCGGCCTGCACGGAGTCGGCGTCTCCGTGGTGAACGCCCTGTCGAAGCGACTCACGGTCGAGGTCTGCCGAGACGGCTACCGCTGGACCCAGTCGTTCGAGTACGGCGCACCCGAGGGCCCGTTGGAGCAGCACGAGGCGACGGATCGTACCGGTACGACCACCACCTTCTGGGCGAGCGAGGACATCTTCGAGACGACCTCGTACTCCTTCGAGACCCTCACCTCACGCTTCCGTGAGTACGCATTCCTGAACAAGGGCCTTCGCATCTCCATCCGCGATGAGCGCGAAGGCGCCGGCGCGATCGCCGAGGCCGTTGCCGACGACACAGTGCCCGCGAACGTCGACGGCGGACACGACGCCGTCAAGGTGAGCGAAGACTCTGCCGGTATGGAGCGGACGTTCCACTATGACAACGGCCTGATCGACTACGTCGAGCATCTCAACGCGAGTAAGGAGTCGATCCAGCCTTCGATCATCGCGATCGAGTCCGAGGATGCCGATGCCGAGCTCAGTCTCGAGATCGCGATGCAGTGGAACACCGGTTTCGCCGAATCGGTGCACACCTTCGCGAACGCCATCAACACCCACGAGGGCGGAACACACGAGGAAGGCTTCCGTTCGGCGCTCACCAGCACGGTGAACCGCTGGGGCGAGACGTGGAACCTCATCAAGAAGCGTGAAGACCGCCTCTCCGGCGACGACATCCGCGAAGGCCTCACCGCGATCATCTCGATCAAGCTCGCAGAGCCGCAGTTCGAAGGTCAGACGAAGACCAAGCTCGGCAACACCGAGGCGAAGAGCTTCGTACAGACCGTCGTCAACGATCAGCTCGGCGCATGGTTCGAGGAGAATCCGCAAGAGGGCAAGGTGATCGTACGCAAGGGCATTGACGCGGCGACCGCCCGCGCGGCAGCGCGTAAGGCACGCGACCTCGCCCGCAACCGCAAGGGTCTGCTCGGCGGTGGCGGTCTGCCCGGCAAGCTCAGCGACTGCCAGTCCACGCTCCCCGAAGAGTGCGAGATCTTCATCGTCGAGGGCAACTCCGCAGGTGGCTCCGCCAAGGGCGGTCGAGACCCGCGGATTCAGGCCATCCTGCCGCTGCGCGGCAAGATCCTGAACGTCGAGAAGGCTCGCATCGACCGGATCCTGCAGAACGCCGAGGTCCAGGCCATCATCTCGGCGCTGGGCACCGGCGTACACGACGACTTCGAGATCGCGAAGCTGCGCTACCACAAGATCGTGCTGATGGCCGACGCCGACGTCGATGGGCAGCACATCTCCACGCTGTTGCTGACGTTGCTGTTCCGGTTCATGCGACCGCTGATCGACGGCGGGTACGTATACCTCGCGCAGCCGCCGTTGTTCCGACTGAAGTGGACCAATGCACCGCACGAGCTCGCGTACTCAGACAAGGAGCGCGACGGGTTGCTCGCGGCCGGCGAGGAGGCAGGTAAGCGGCTGCCCAAGGAGGCCCCGATCCAGCGATACAAGGGTCTCGGCGAGATGAACGACAACGAGCTGTGGGAGACCACGATGGACCCCGCGAACCGCGTGCTCCGTCAGGTCACGCTCGACGATGCGGCGCAAGCCGATGAGCTGTTCACGATTCTGATGGGGGAAGACGTCGAGCAGCGGCGGTCATTCATCCAGCGCAATGCCAAGGATGTCCGCTTCCTTGATATCTGACGACGATCGAGCCCGGCGCACAGTGCGCCGGGCGCCTCGACATGTCTGCCCCCAGTAACACCATCACCAGAGGACACACCACGTGACAGAGACCGAGAACACCGAGCCGGATCCGCGTATCGAGCCGGTCGAGCTGCAGGTCGAAATGCAACGCTCGTACATCGACTACGCGATGAGCGTGATCGTGTCGCGGGCGCTCCCCGACGTACGCGACGGGCTCAAGCCCGTCCACCGACGCGTGCTGTACGCGATGTACGACGGCGGCTACCGGCCCGATCGGGGCTTCTCGAAGTGCAGCCGTGTGGTCGGTGACGTGATGGGTCAATACCACCCGCACGGTGACACGGCGATCTACGACACGTTGGTACGCCTCGCGCAGCCGTGGGTGATGCGCGCCCCGCTGGTTTCGGGGCAGGGCAACTTCGGCTCGCCGGGCAACGACCCGGCCGCGGCGATGCGCTACACCGAGTGCCGGCTGGCTCCGCTCGCGATGGAGATGGTGCGAGACATCGACCAGGAGACGGTCGATTTCAAGCCGAACTACGACGGCCGCTCGCAGGAGCCGGTGGTGTTGCCGGCGCGGATTCCGAACCTGCTGATCAACGGCTCGGCCGGTATCGCCGTCGGAATGGCGACGAACATTCCGCCGCACAACCTGCGCGAGGTCGCCGACGGCGTGCAGTGGTTGCTCGAGAACCCCGACGCAACGAAGGCAGAGCTGCTCGAGGCGTTGATGGAGCGTGTCAAGGGCCCCGACTTCCCCACCAACGGTCTGATCGTCGGGCGCAAGGGCATCGAGGACGCCTACCGCACCGGTCGCGGCTCGATCACGATGCGCGCGGTCGTCGACATCGAAGAGGACGGCAAGGGGCGGATCAGCCTGGTCATCACCGAGTTGCCGTACCAGGTCAACCCGGACAATCTCGCGCTCAAGATCGCCGAGCTCGCCGACTCCGGCAAGGTGCAAGGGATCGCCAACGTACGCGACGACTCGTCGTCTCGTACGGGCCGCAGGTTGGTCGTCGTACTCAAACGTGACGCGGTCGCCCGCGTAGTGCTGAACAACCTCTACAAGCACACCGACCTGCAGACGAACTTCTCCGCGCACATGCTCGCACTCGTCGACGATGTGCCGCGCACGCTCAGCCTGGACGCGTTCATCACGAACTGGGTGGCACATCAGATCGATGTGATCCAGCGGCGTACGCGGTTCCGTCTCCGCAAGGCGGAGCAGGACGCCCATATCTACCGCGGGTACGCGAAGGCACTCGATGCGCTCGACGAGGTCATCGCGCTGATCCGGGCCAGCGCAACGACCGATGACGCGAGGGCTGGCCTGATCGACCTGCTGGAGATCGACGAGATCCAGGCGAACGCGATCCTGGAGATGCAGCTGCGCCGGCTCGCTGCGCTGGAGCGGCAGAAGATCATGGACACCCTCGAGAAGCTCGAGGTACTGATCGCAGATCTGAAGGACATCCTCGCCAGCGAGCAGCGGCAGCGGCAGATCGTGTCCGATGAGCTGCGTGAGATCGTCGACAAGTACGGCGACGACCGGCGTACCCAGATCATCCCCGCTGACGGCGATCTGTCGATGGAAGACCTCATCCCCAACGAGGACGTCGTCGTCACCATCACCCGCGGCGGTTACGCGAAACGTACGAAGACCGACGAGTACCGCGTACAGCGGCGCGGCGGTAAGGGCGTACGCGGGGCGACCTTGCGAGGCGACGATGTCGTTGAGCACATGTTCGCGACTACGACGCACAACTGGATCCTGTTCTTCACGACCGCAGGTCGCGTCTACCGGGCGAAGGCGTACCAACTCCCCGAGGCGGGGCGCGATGCGAAGGGCGGGCACGTTGCCGGTCTGATGTCGTTCCAGCCGGACGAGGAGATCGCGCGCGTGCTGGCGATCCGTGACTACGACCAGTCGCCGTACCTCGTACTCGCGACTCGCCGCGGTCTGGTCAAGAAGACCCGGTTGGGCGACTACAACAGCTCACGGCAGGCCGGTGTCATCGCGATCAACTTCCGCGAGGACGACGACGAGCTGATCGGTGCCGAGCTGGTCGGACCCGACGACGACCTGCTGCTGATCTCGAAGAAGGCCCAGTCGATCAGGTTCCAGGCCAACGACGAGCAACTGCGTCCGATGGGCCGTGCGACCTCCGGTGTGACGGGCATGAAGTTCCGTGAGGGCGACGAGCTGCTGTCGATGTCGGTCGTGCGCGCCGAGGATGTCGAGCAGGAGGACCATCCTCAGTACGTCTTCACCGCCACCGACGGTGGCTGGGCGAAGAAGACCCTCGTGGAGGAGTATCGCCGGCAGGGTCGCGGCGGCCTGGGCATCAAGGCGATGAAACTCGCGGGAGATCGTGGCACCCTCGTGGGGGGCCTGGTGGTGAACGACCGAGATGAGGTGATGGCGATCAAGGCAAGCGGACAGGTGACCCGGAGCCGCACGTCTGACGTCCCGCACAAGGGTCGTGACACCATGGGGGTGAAGTTCGTCGGTGTGAATGACGAAGACACGGTCGTTACGATCGCTCGGAACGCAGAGCGACCAGACCTGTTGGATGACGCTGCCGACGACGAAGAGACAGAGCCGGCAACAGACGAGACATCGCAGGACGATCCGCAGGAGGCCACATGACGGACCGGAAGCCCCAAGGCAGTACGCCGGTGGCCCCGCAACGTCCGAAGAGTTCGTCGCCCCAGCCGGGATCCTCGAACAACCCCGGCGAGTCCACGGCGAAGCAGTCGACTCAGCGCGTCAACGGCGCCTCGCCCAAGAACGCGAGTCGGCCGGCGCAAACGGCCGCCCCGGCCAAGTCGAAGCCGAAGACCGCAGGCGAGATCGCCGCCGAGGCACCACAGAATCCGCCGCCGGCCGCTAACCAGAAGCCTGCCGTTCAGCAGTCGACACCGCCGCCGAAGCGGGCGCCGGAGCCCGCCCCGGCAACCGCGGCGGATGCAGCGGCCGCGCGTACTGCCCGGCTGCGCCTCGCTCGGATCGATCCGTGGTCCGTGATGAAGGTTTCGTTCGCTCTGTCGATTGCGCTCGCGATCGTCACGGTGATCGCGATTTCGATCGTCTGGTTCGTCCTCGGTGCCGCCGGCGTCTGGGACGCCGTCAACTCCAGCGTCGCGAGCCTACTCAGCGACGATGCGGAGACGTTCGACATCACCGAATACGTCGGCTACCCCCGGGTGATCGGGTTCGCGTTGTTGGTATCGGCCGTCGACGTCGTACTGATCACCGCTATCGCCACCCTGGGTGCGTTCCTGTACAACCTCGCTGCAAGCCTGCTCGGTGGTCTGGAACTCACGCTGGCCGAAGACACCTGAGGGTCAGAATCCGGCACGAGGCCCTCTGGTTTTGGGCCGATGACCGCCATGAGATAGTCTTCGTTGGCCGGCCTTTCGAGGTCGGCACTCGTCGGTAATCGCACGATCGTGACCCGACACCCCGGGCCTATAGCTCAGCTTGGTTAGAGCGCTTCCCTGATAAGGAAGAGGTCCCTGGTTCAAGTCCAGGTAGGCCCACAGATCCCCGCTGACTGCGTCGCCGAACGCTTGTGGCATCGGCTAGCATTTGCAACTCAAGTCGACCATGACGCGAGGGATCTCGATCGAGGGTCGGCTAGTTGCAGCCGACTCACAAGGAGAGAGTATGAAGAAGGTTCTGGCCATCGTGGTCGCCGTTGCAGGTGCAGCATTCCTGTTCAGCAAGGTCCGTTCCAAGGGCGCTGACAAGGACCTGTGGGCAGAGGCGACCGACAAGGTCTGATCCACCCGGGGCTGTGGCGCAATTGGTAGCGCACCTGCTTTGCAAGCAGGGGGTTAGGGGTTCGAGTCCCCTCAGCTCCACCAACCGATCCACCTGCTGAGCTGCACGTTTCAGCCCGAATTTCGGCGGATCTGAGGCTGAAACGTGTGGGCCAGCGGCGGTGGCGTAGGGAGCGGGCATGCAGCGGACCACGCAGCCTCGGATGCAGGTACGTCGGTGGTCGCGATGGGAGACCGTCGCCCAGTGGATTCTGCTGGTCGGAGCTGTCGCGCTCGTAGCAGCCGTGGTCGTCGGCATCGGGCTCGTGATCGGCTACTGGGTCGCCGATATCGACCGGCCCGAGATCTACTTCTGGATGTACGGCTCGAGCATCGGGGTGCTGCTCGTCGGCGTCGCTCTGCACGGGTACGCGCGTACTCGACTCACCGAAGCCCGGTTCGCTGACGCGCAGCGTACCGTCGGCGTGATCGAGGAGGTGATCGAGTTGCCCAGCGACGTAGACGGAAACTCCACCTATGACCTCACTGTTCGAGCCGAGCTGCCAGGCCACACCGTGCTGCGGCGCACGATCGGCTGGGGGTCGGGAGACGCCGGCGGCCCGGACGAGAGTTGGATCGGTCGCGCGATCCGGATCCGGCACAACACAGTCGATCCCGAAAGCCTGCACGACGCGGTTTTCGACGGGTTTCCAGAGGCGGATCCGCGCTGAGGAAGCCCCGGCGGGGTGTTCAACCAGTCAAGCCGCTCGCCGTTCCTACGGCGAAGGCGATCGTTGCGATCGAGATGCCGACAGTTGGTGCAAGGAACCAATAGCGCAGGCTCGCCCATAGCATCGCTACGAGATACGCCAGACCGATGCTGCACAGGACCGCCCCGTCGAACAGCGCCGTCGGCTGTGCCAGAGCAAGGTACGCGTACGTCGCCCCGAAGCCGAGTGCTCCGATCGAGTGGCTGGCGTTGAAGCCGAACCACAAACGCCACAGGTTCGTCGTGTCCGAAAGCGGGACGGTCGCTTCGGTCAACTGTTCGCTCAACTCCGCCCCCACCGGTCGTAGGTTGGCGCTGAAGTAGAGCATCAGCAGATGCATGCCACCCAGCAGCCCGATCAGGGACGCCGATACCGCGATCCAGCCTTCCGGGTTCACGCGTACACCGTCCCTAGGGGCACCGGGTGGTGGATGCCCATCGGATCGTGATGCGCTAAGTTAACTGTGTTCACATGAGGGATGTTAACGATGTCAACTCCAGCTCGCAAGGACAGCGCCACCGGCTCGTACCACCACGGCGATCTGCGTCGTGCGCTCATCCGCAGTGGGCGCGAGTTGTTGAGTGAAGGCGGACCGGGGGCGCTCACACTGCGTGCGGCGGCCACCCGCGTCGGTGTCTCCGTCGCCGCCCCTTATCGCCATTTCGCCGATAAGGACGCCCTGCTCACCGCAGTGCTCGCGGACAGCCTTCGCGATCTTCAGCAGAGTTTCGGGGCGGACGCATCCATCGACCCACTTGCCCGCCTGCATGCGCTCGGCCATCAATTCGTCGACCTCGCCGTTGCCGAGCCCGAACTGTTCCGGCTCCTTGCCGCGTCTGAGGTGACCCGAGCGAACGACGGTGACCTCGCCGATGCATTGGAGAACCTGTTCGGGTCCTTCTCCGCATCCATCGACGAGGCCATCGACGCGAACGTGATCGAGGTCGACTCGGCTGAGACCGCTTTGTTGGTCATGCGGTGCGTCATCCACGGCCTGACGGGACTGATCGCTCAAAGTGCGGTGCCGAGAGAGACCGCCCATGAAATCGCGGATCAGGTGATGGCAACGATCGATCGGGGACTCCTCCCACGGCCTTGACGGTGCTCGCTCAACCGACCTTCGCTGCGAGGAAGTCCTCCCAGGTATGGATGCCTCGGCCGGCGGTCTGCGTGTTCAGGTTGTCACCCGCCCGGTACGCCCGGCCGGCCTTGCCGGGGATGCGTACGGGCAGTTTCATCCGGTGCTTACCGGTCGCCTGCAGGTAGCCGTCGACCAGCTCACGCAGGGTGTAGACGGTCGGCCCGGCAAGATCGGCGACGCGACCGGCGGGGCGATCGAGGGTGAGTTCGACGATCCGGTCGGCGACGTCATCGGAGTCGACGGGCTGGAATCGCAGCCCACCGGGCATCGGTACGACCGGAAGCTTCGCCATCTTCTCGGCCATCAGCAACACCAAGTCGTGGAACTGCGCTGCCCGCAGGATCGTGTACGCGATGCCGGAGCTCGTGATCGCCTCCTCCGCGGCCTGTTGCGAGCGCATCCAACCGACCGGCACCTCGTCTGCACCGATGACCGAGACGAAAACGACGTGATCCACGTCCGACGAGCGCGTGGCGCTGACCAGGTTCGCAGCAACCACCTCGTCGCCCTTGTTCCCGCCCGCCAGGTGCACAACCGTACGTACGCCTGCGAACGCGGGACCGACTCCGTCTCCAGTGGCGAGGTCGCCCTTGACGTACTCGATGCCGGGTTCGGCCTCATGAGTGCTCCTGCTGAGCACACGCAGTCCCTTGCCGGCGGCTCGCAGCCGCGAGACGACCTTCCGGCCGAGTGTTCCGGTGCCTCCCGTGATGAGAATGGGCTCCGTCTGGTGAAGCGTCATGTCTTCCTCCTGTGACTGGCGACGACGGTCCCGAATGGCCCGTCTAGCCTTGAAGACCGGCGGCAACACGAGGTTGTGACGAGACGACCGCCACACCAGGCGAGGGGCGAGAGTGACGACGAGCGACGACTCGAAAGCTGCGACGTTCGAGAGGTTTCGTGCGCGTCTTCGTACGATCGCGTATCGCATCCTCGGCTCGCCCGACGACGCCGACGACGCCGTGCAGGAGACCTGGATTCGCTACCAGCGCTCGAACACCGACGAGGTCGACAACCTCGGTGGCTGGCTGACCACGGTCGTCTCGCGGGTCTGCCTGAACTTCCTCGAGTCCCGACGCACGCGCCCCCAACCGGTACGCGAAGAGCTCGCGGAGCCCCATGAGGACCACCCGGAGTCCGATCCCGAGGAGGTGGTCATCCTCGCGGACTCTCTCGGGCACGCGCTGCAGGTCGTACTCGACACGCTCAACCCCGCAGAGCGCGTTGCCTTCGTATTACATGACATCTTCTCGGTGCCGTTCGACGAGATCGCACCGATCGTCGACCGCACTCCGGCGGCCACCCGCAAGCTGGCAAGTCGCGCGCGGGCGAGTGTCCGCGATCGCGGCGCCGAGCGGCAGGCAGATCGCGTACGCCAGGCGGTACTGATCGATGCATTCCTGGCAGCGGCCCGCAACGGCGACTTCGAAGCTCTGTTGGCGGTGCTCGATCCCGACGTCGAGCTGCGCGCGGACGAGCGCGCGGTCTCGCTCGGTGCAGCCAGCCTCTCCCGCGGTGCGACGAAGGTCGCCGATTTCGCGCGGTACGCCCGCGGCGCCACCCCGGTGCTGCTCGGCGATGCGCCGGCGGTCGCTTGGTACGTCGGCGGACGAGTCCGGATCGTGTACGCCTTCACGGTCGAGGCCGGCCGCATCACCGCGATCGACCTCATCGGTGATCCGGACCAGCTGGCTGCACTCGACCCGACCCCGATCGAGCGCTGACGCGACGCGGGCCGGGTCATTCGCCCACCCCGAGAGCGTCCCTCGGATCATCACGCAGCGCGATCCGCGTGGGGAGCCCGATCGAGCACCAGCCCAGTACGACCGCGACCGTGACGATCGCGAGGTAGATCGCCGGCGGAATGCTCGGCATGGCCGAGCCGACGACCGCGAAGCTGAATCCGATCAACGGTGGCACGGCGATCAGTGTGCCGATGATGACCGCTGCGGCAATGACGATCACGGTCTCTCGTCGCATCATGGCTCGTACGTGCCGCGGGCCCGCTCCGACGAGGCGGAGCAGCGCGAACTCGTGTACGCGGGCAGCCGTCGCGAGGACGAGCAGGTTGACGACAGCGATCCCGATGAACGCGAGCAGGGCGAGGTTCAGCATCAGACCGAGAGTCTCATCGCCGGACTGACCATCGACCTGAGCACTGGCGAACTCATCGCGGTCGGTGATCGAAACGCCTTCGTACGGCTCCAGCGCTGTGGTCAACGCATCGCGGTCCGCGCCGGAGACGAGCACGTAGTCGTTCATCCCGCTCGTCGTGGACGCTCGTACGACATCGTCGGGCAAGGTGACATCGCCGAAGCCAAGGCCGCGGTCGTAGATCGCGACGACCCGTGCCTCGTACGGCGTTCCGTCGCCGAGTTGCAGATCAAGACTCGAACCGATCGATGCGCCGAACGCGTCGGCCGCGAATCTGCTCACGGCGACCGTCCCGTCGGCCAGGCGGGAGAGTTCGCCGCTGCGTACCTCGAGGTCCTGGTTCTCCTCGATTCCGTCGGGCGCGATCCCCTGGGCAGGGAACGGCTCGGTGACGGCATCACCCAACTCGTCGTACGTGACGAGCACCTGGGATTGTGCGACTGGAGTCACGGATGCGCCCGGCACCTCGCGTACAGCGTCGACGACCTCCGGCGCTATGCCGTCGGGAGCGACGAGTACGTCGGTTGCGATGAGTCCGTCATCGAGTTGGCGGTCGGCGCCGTCCGCCGTTGTCGTCATGCCGAAAATCTGCACGGCCGCAAGCGCGACTCCCATGATCAGCGGAGTGGTGGCCGTGCCGAGTCGGCGAGCATTCGCGCGTGCATTGGAGTCAGCGAGCCAGCCGGCGGTCGTACGGGCGAATCCGAGACCGGCCAGTACGCGGGCAGTCGCGCTCAGCAGCGAAGGCCCGAGGAGCGCGACGCCGACGACGAGAAGCAGTACGGATCCCGCGGCACCTCCGAGTGCGGTCGGGCCGCCGATCAGAAGAGGCACAGCAACGCCCAGGCCTGCACCGACCAGGATCGTCAACCAGCCCATCAGCCGACGGATACGCCCGATCGGCGACGGATCGGCCGCAGCGGTACGAATCGCCTCGACCGGGCTGATCCGGTTGGCGCGGCGGGCCGCGATGATGCCGCCGAGCCAGGCCGCACCGACACAGCAGAAGACGGCGACGACCGCCGGAAGTGGACTGAACGTGAAGGTGAAACCGTCAGGTGCCAGGTCGAGGTCGACCAGCATGCTGCGGAGCCACAGGCTGAGCACCACACCGGGAACGAGTCCAACGAGAGCGGCGACCGCGGCGACGAGCGCAGCCTCGGAGCCGAGCATTCGGTAGACCTGCCGTGGCGTAGCCGCAACCGCTCGCAACAACGCGAACTCGCGACGTCGCTGCTGGACGGACAGTCCAAGAGTGCTTGCCACGACGATGAGAACGATCATCAGCAGCGTCCCGCCGAACGCCGCACCGATCTGGATGAGGTACGACCGGGCGCCGTTGAGATCGAAGAACTCGGCGTCGGCTCGATCGTTCCCGGTCGACACCTCGACCTTGGCGATCGAGCTCTCGACACGCTCTGCGAGCTCATCGGGGTCGGTGCCCGATTCCGGGAGTACCGCCGCGGCATCGACCGTGTCAGGATCGCCCGAAAGCGTGCGGACCGCACCATCGCTGAGGAACGCTCCGTTGCCCGAGCCGACAAGTCCGGTGACGCGATACTCCGAGACGACACCACCGCGCGCGATGTCGACGGTGTCGCCCACCTGGGCATCGAGGTCGTCGGGTACGACGATTTCGTGATCGCTGTTCGGACGCCGACCGTCGGCGAGCTCGACCGAATCCAGTTGCGCGGATGACCAACCGTGTAGATCCGTTGCGGCTTTGCCGTGTGGCGTACGAAGGTCTGCACGTACGGTCTCGTCGCCGATCACCGTCTCCACGCCGTCCAACTGCGCAAGCTCATCAAGCGCCGACTCCGGAAGCGGAGCACGCTCTGCGAACGGCAGGTCGACGTCCTCGACGACGGGCGCCGACTGCGGTGCCGTGACAACGATCGGCGCCGCGGCGTACCGGTCAGGCTCCATCCCGCCGCGTACGCCCGACTCCACGAGAACTCCGCAAGCCATGATGAGCGCCGAGCCGCACAGGACGGCGACGAACGCGGCGACGAAACCGGTGCGGTGAGCTCGGATCGTCTGCCGTGCCAGCCACAGCATGCTCACCACTCCCCCAGATGCGACATACGCTCGGCGATCCGATCGGGCGTCGACTGTGGCAGGTGGTCCACGATCCGTCCGTCCGCAAGGAATACGACGGAGTCCGCGTACGACGCGGCGACCGGATCATGGGTCACCATCAGCGCCGTCTGCTGGCGTTCGTCGACGGAGCGTCGGATGACGGAGAGGATCTGTCGTGCGGTGCGCGTGTCCAGCGCCCCGGTCGGCTCGTCGAGAAACATCGCATCCGGCCGGGTGATCAGCGCTCGGGCGAGAGCGACCCGTTGCTGCTGGCCACCCGACAGCATGCTGGGCCGGCGATCTAGTGGTACGTCGAGACCGACCGACCGAACGACCTCCTCGACATGTGCGCGGTCGTACGCGCGATCCGAGAGGCGTAGCGGGAGGATGACGTTCTGCTCGATCGTCAACGCGTCGAGCAGGTTGTACGCCTGGAACACGAATCCGACCCGCTCGCGACGCAGTCGAGTCAGTGCCGCCTGTTTGAGCTTTGCGAGTTCGGAGTCGCCGATCCGGACGCGTCCAGACGTCGGCCGGTCGAGGCCCGATGCGCAATGCAGCAGCGTGCTCTTGCCCGATCCGGACGGTCCCATCACGGCAGTGAAGGTCGCGACCGCAAGGTCGAGGGAGACACCGTCGAGGGCGTGCACGGCGGTACGTCCACGTCCGTACGTCTTGCGAACGTCGTCCAACTGCAGGGCATGGGTGGCGAGCTCGGTGGCGGTTTTCATGATCAGAACGCTATGGATCGCCGCGCCGCGAAACACCAGGCTCAGCTACCGAATCATGGTGTAGCCAGCCACACCCTCTGCTCGGTGCGTAGTTAACGTCGGTGATCCCGGAGCGGAACGACTTCGCACGGGGCGAATCGCCGGACTCAGATCTTGGCTCGTCGGTTAGGATCATTACGTGGGGGTAACAGTGGCGAGTGTCGCGCCCAACGACACAGAAGATGAGGCCTTTCAGCGATCGACTCGGGCGTCGCGGGGCGGCAGGACCTCGTATGTACCTGCTTGAGAACCAGACACGTTCGTACGCTTGGGGCAGTCGAACGCTCCTTGCCGATCTGCTCGGCACGGCGGTATCCGACGAGCCTCAGGCCGAGTTGTGGATCGGGGCCCATCCCGAGTTTCCGTCTGGCCTGGTCGACAGTGAGCACGACCTGTTCGGCCTGATCGCCTCCGACCCGTCGTCGGTGCTCGGTACGCAGGTGCGCGCCGCGTTCGGCGATCGTCTGCCGTACCTGATGAAGGTGCTCGCCGTCGAGCGGCCGCTATCCCTTCAGGTACACCCCGACGACGCTCAGGCGAGTGCGGGGTTTGCCGCCGACCGTGACGTACCCGATGCCGAGCGGGTCTACAAGGACCCGAACCACAAGGCCGAGCTCGTTTATGCGGTCACTCCCTTCGAGGCGCTGTGCGGCTTCCGGCCGGTGAGCGCTGCCCGGGACACGTTCCTGGAGCTCGCGCACCGCATGCCCGGCGTACGTGAGTTCGCCCAGCTCGCACATCAACTCGACGTGCCGGATGACGCGACGGCACTACGCGCTGTGTGTCGGCAGATCGTCGGGCTCGCTCCCGACGAGATCGAGGTGCTGGCCGACTGTCTGCCCGGCGCTGCCGCGAACTCCGCTGACCCGTCGCTACGCGTCGCTGCCTCGCTCGCCGCTGCGTACCCGCGCGACCCGGCGGTGTTGCTCGCGATCTTGATGAGGCACGTGTCTCTCGCACCAGGTGAGGCGCTGGGGGTGGAGCCCGGTATGCCGCACACCTACCTGCACGGGTGCGTCGTCGAGCTCACGACGTGTTCTGACAACACGATCCGCGCAGGTGTGACGCCGAAGCCGACCGACCCGGAGCAGTTCCTGGACGTGTTGCAGTACCGCCCGGTTGCATCCGCGACGCTGCGCGCGCGCAATGTCGGACCCGCGGAGCGCAACTACACGACCGGCCATCCGGAGTTCGAGCTCACCGTGGTGCACCTTGCTCCTGGTCTCTGCGTCCGGTGGGAGCCGCGTCCACGGTCGATCCTCGTGCTCGACGGCAAGGTGTCGGTGACTGATGAGACCGGCACGTGCGAGCTCGGGTGCGGTGAGTCGGTGTTCGTACCCGCCGGGGCCGGTGCGGTCGAGGTCAAGGGCGACGGGGTCGCTGTGCAGGCGACGACCGGGGTGTGACGTGCACGTAGGCGACCTGCGAACTGCCAGGAATCCGATCGCCACGATTACGGGGAAGCATTCGGGGTGGCGGTCCGCCGTGCCCGGAGTGCTGCTCGCCGCGGTGCTCGCCGTACTGGCACGCTTACCTTTCATCGGACGGCCGGCCTTTCCCGATGAAGCCGGTCTGCTCCTCGTTGCTCGCCAGTGGCATGGCGGCGGCAGTGCCCTGTACGGCGACCTGTGGATCGACCGACCCCCGCTGCTCGTTTCGTTCTGGTCGCTCGCCGACGTCCTCGGCGGCGTCACCGCCGGACGGCTGCTCGGCTGCTTGTTCGTCGCGGCAACGGTTGTCGGAGCGGGCTGGGCGGGTTGGCTGGTCGGCCAGCGCCGCGGGGCCTACTGGGCCGCGGGTTCGACCGCCGCCTTCCTCGGTTCTCCGCTGATGGCGACGAATGCGATCAACGGCGAGCTACTCGCCGCCCCGTTCGTGATGGTGAGCTGCGCACTGACGCTCACCGCCGTACGCCGGATGTGGTCGGTACGTACCGAAGCCGGGCTCGCGGTACTCGCCGGCGTCGTCGGTGCGTGCGCCTTGTTGATCAAGCAGAACTTCGTTGATGCGTTGATCTTCGCCGTCGTGCTGCTCATCGTCGCGGGCGTACGAAACGACATCGGCTGGCCGCGCGTACGACGCATCCTCGCGTGGGGCGCAGTCGGCGCCCTCGTACCGGTGGTGGTCACGGTCGGCTGGGCGCTCACAACCGGCCACGGCGTCACCGACCTGTGGTACGCGCTGTACGGGTTCCGCTCCGATGCCATGAGCACGATCGCATCGGAGAGCTTCTCCGCGCCCGCGGAGCGATTGGTCCGGCTGATCGGCGTTGCCGTGATCAGCGGGCTCGTCCTGCTCAGCGTGCGCTATGCGACGGTCTTCGCACGCGCCTTCCGTGGAGACGCTGCGCTCGCGCTGGCGACGGCCGCGATGCTGACATACGGATACGTTTCGGTGCTGATGGGCGGCAGCTTCTGGCTGCACTACCTGATCGGTCTGGTGCCGGCCGTTGCGCTCGCTGCCGCGCAGATCGGTGCGCGCAGTGGGGGGCACGTGCTGAGCCGCGCAGCGCTCGCGGTCGTCGTCGCCTCCGCGGTGGTCACGCCGGTTGCCGGGGTCGCGAGCGGGGCGATGGCAGACGATCCGACCGAGACCGCAGTGAAGAAATACCTACGTGATTCGCGAAGGAGCACCGACTCGGCCGTCATCGCATACGGGCACGCGAACGTACTCGAGGCGTCGGGCATCGAACCCGGATACCGATTCCTGTGGAGCCTGCCGATGCGAGTGCTCGACCCCGACCTTGCTGGGTTGACTCGTAAGCTGTCCGGACCTCGGGCTCCCACCTGGTTCCTCGGTTGGGAGCCGTTGAACTCGTGGGAGATCGACGAGCAAGGCCAGCTCAGTGCCGCGATCAAGCGCAACTATCGTGAGGTTGCGCAGATCTGCGATGTCGAGATCTATCTGCTGAAGCGCGACGATCGCATTCCCCCGCCCGAGCCGGTAGTCGACTGCCCCGATCCATAGCGAGGGCGACGGGTTTCCACTTTCCTGAGAGGGCTCGTCCGACTATCAGCCATTCGTGGACATGTGGGCGAGCCGACGCGTACCTTGCGGATCATGAATCCGCTCGAACCCGATCGTGCAACCAGATCCGAGTGGGCCGATCAGGTGCTCGCTACAACGGATGCGTTCATCGCCGGCCTATCCGACGCCCCGGCGAGCAACCTACCGACCGCTGACCACTGGCGGGACTGGCTCGACGAGGCACCGCCGGAGGACGGCACCGCACTCCCCGACCTCCTGGCACGGATCGGCGTTGCGGCGTCTCGAGCGGTCGAGACGGCAGGTCCGGGCTACCTCGCGTACTTCCCTGCCGGTGGGCTGTACTCCTCGGTGCTCGGTGAGACGCTCGCGCAGACCCTCAACCGCTTCACCGGAGTGGTGGGAATGGCACCCGAGCTGGTCGCGATGGAGCACGGGCTGTTGCGTTGGTTTGGCCGACAGTTCGGCCTACCGTCCGATGCGGGCGGGGTAGTCACGACCGGTGCATCCGTTGCCACGCTCACCGCACTGCACACCGCTCGCGAGAGCCGACTCAGATGGCCGGACGAGTCTGCGACCATGTACGTGACTGCGCAGACGCATCACTGTGTCGCGAAGGCTGCTCGGATCACCGGGTTCACGGCGGATCAGATCCGGACGGTGCCGATGGACGGCGAGCTCCGGATGGACATCGACGCGGCCGAGGCGATGATCGCGCGCGACCGGCGAGCAGGTCGACGTCCGTTCTGGATCGTCGGCACCGCCGGTTCGACGAGTACCGGGACGATCGATCCACTCTCGGCGGTCGGCGAACTCGCTCGACGCGAGGGACTCTGGTTTCACGTAGACGCTGCGTACGGTGGAGGCTTCATCCTCACCGAACGCGGGCGTGAGGCGCTGAGCGGGATCGAGACCGCAGACTCGATCGTGTTCGACCCGCACAAGAGCATGTTCCTTCCGTACGGGACTGGCGTGCTGCTCGTCCGCGACCGGCAAGAGCTGGTTGCGGCACACTCCGCCGACGGCGACTACCTACAGGATCTCCTCGACGACCCTGAGATACCGGATTTCTCCGACTTGGGGCCGGAGCTCACCCGTGCGTCGCGCGGGCTTCGGATGTGGCTACCGCTGCACTTGCACGGCGTCGATCGGTTTCGATCCGAGCTGGACGAGAAACTCGACCTGGCGCGTTGGGCGTATGAGGAGCTCAGCGCCGATCCGAACCTCGAGGTGCTGCTGCGGCCGGACTTGACCGTGCTGGTCGTACGCGCGCGGGCCGGCGAGGACGCGACCCGACTGATGTTCGAGGAGGTCAACGCCACCGGTCGCATCTTCGTTTCGAGCACCCAGGTCGACGGCGTGTTCACGATTCGCCTCTGTGTGTTGAGTCATCGCACACACCGGGACCGAGTGGAAGAGGCCGTCGCCATCGTGCGAGACGCCGGTGACAGAACGAAGGTGGCGGTCGCTCTGGATTAGAGCGACCGCCACCTCACGGGAGTGACTTGATCAGAACAGGTTTGCCAGGTCCGAGGGAACGAGATCCTCGAGCGGCATCAGGAACGAGACCTTGTCGAGGTCGCTCTTGGACAGATCCGACGGCATCGCGCCGCTGTTGATCTGGTCGATGATGTAGCCCGGGGCGCCGACGTAGACGCTGCTCACGACGCGCGCTACACCCTCGCCGGCGTGGTTCGCGCCGAACTCGAAGCGCCGCCACGCGCTCTTCTGATCCGGCGTCAGCTCTCCACCGGTTGCGGACACGACGATCGCCGGAGCGCCGACCCAGGCACCCGCGATGACGTGGGCCGAGCCGCCGACGATGTTGCCGCCGCCGCGTACGAACTCCGCCCAGGCCTTGCGCGTGTCCGGCGACATGCGCTGGCTCTCCTGCGACTGCGACGTGGGGTCGACCGATGCGTTGGCCGAGACAGGAGCGTTCGTAAGCGTTACGGCCAGGCCGGTCGCGGCCGCGGCGACCATGCCACGACGCAGATACTTACGGACACGTGTTTGATTACGCATATGTACCTCTTCGCTAGTCAACTGCGGGATTGGTTGTCCGGGCGCGCACTCTGTTTGGATTTCCCGAACGTACGACGAGCACGGTGCCCCCGAGGCGGCATCGCCCGCGCCGTCAGTTGGTTACAACGACCGCGTGGTCATGTGGTTACGCTCAGTGGTCGATTTGATCGCAGCGGAGAGTTCAGCGACGGAGTGTACGTACGAAGGAGCAAACGTCGTCGAGCACCTCTGCTCGGTTGTTCTCGTTGAAGATCTCGTGCCTGGCGTCCGCGTACATCCGTTGTTCGAGGTCGACTCCCCGGATGCGCTCGACGCCCGCTCGGGTTGCCTCGATCGGCACCAGCTCGTCTGCCCCGCCGTGGATCCACAAGGTCGGAAGCGAGCCGAGATCTCTGCCCTCGTTGATGATTCGCAGCGTGTTCGCGATCGAGCGCAGCATCGGTCGTTTGAACGGGCCATGCCACACGAGTGGGTCTTTCGAGTACGCGACGCCCACCTGCGGGTCACGGGACAGCGTTGAGACATCGAGCGGATCGGAGGGGATCTCGGGGAGGTCTGCGAGGGCGGTCGGGTGCCACGATCCGAGCACCGGCCCCGAGAGAACGAGCGCCGAAAGCCCGTCACCGAATCGCTGAGCGTAACGGGCGGCGATCATGCCGCCCATCGAGTGGCCGACCAGCACGACCGGAAGACCCGGGTACGTGGCTCGTGCCCCGTCGACAACCGCATGCAAGTCGTCGACGACGGTTTCGAAGTCGCTGATGAGCACTCGCTCGCCGGCGGAGAGCCCGTGCCCTTGATGGTCCGGGCCGACGACCACCGCGCCGTCGGCGTTCAGCCGCTCGGCGACATGGGGGTAGCGGCCGAGATGCTCGCCGTACCCGTGGACGAGCACCGCAATCCAGGTCGGATCCTGGTGGACCCATTCGTGTACGACGACGGTGCCGTTGGTGCCGTCGATCTCGGTGAGGCGCGCGTCATCCATGTGGTGAGAATGCCAGGCCCGCCCGCGTCGTCTCGTCATGGGTGACCGCTGCCTCGATCTCGGCCGCACTCGCGTTCGCACCGGTGCAGATGACGGCGACCCGCCGGCCCTCGTACCTGCCGGCATCCGCGAGCACGGCGGCAAGAGCCGCACTCCCTGCGCCCTCGGCGAGAGTGTGCGCGTCGTACATCAGGATGCGTTGCGCAGCCCGGATCTGGTCGTCGTCGACGAGCACGAAGTCGGACAGTCGATCGCGCAGGATGCGCTGCGTCAGCTCGAAGCCGGCACCGGTTGCCAACCCTTCGGCACGAGTACGGTTCGGCCGTTCGACCAGTTCACCTGCGCGCCACGACTCGTAGGCCGCGGGCGATGCCGACGACTGAACGGCGATGACCCGACACTCCGGAGCGAGTGCCCGGGTCACGAGGCAGGCGGCCGCAGCGCCACTCCCGCTCCCGACGGGGACGACGATGGCGTCGAGATCCGGAGCGGCCTCGAGCACCTCGAGGTAAAGCGTGGCGACGCCCGCGATGATGGGCTGCTCGTTCGCGGCGCTCACCAGCCGCATGCCGCGCTCTGTCGACACTCGTTCGGCGTAGGTGCGACAGTCGTCGAACGTCTCTCCAGCCTCGAGCAGATCGGCCCCGAGGTCACGGACCGCCTGGGCCTTGGCGGGGTTCGGGTTCGTCGGCATGACGATCGAGCACGGAATGCCGAACTCGCGAGCCGCGTACGCGAGCGACTGGGCGTGGTTTCCGGTGGAGTAGCCGACGATGCCGCGTTCCCGTTCGGCTGGGGCCATACCGGCGATCAGGTTGAGCCCACCGCGCACTTTGAACGCGCTGGTGGGGTTGGTGTTCTCGTGCTTGACGAGCACCTGGGTCCCTGCCGTGCGGTCCAGCGCGGCGTACGAACGAAGCGGCGTCGGCGTCAGATGCGCCTGTAGGAGACGTCGGGCGTCGAGCACGTCGGTGAAGGTGGGGATCTGCATCTGCCAACCGTCGCATCACAGCATTGATCGGTCCAATGCCTGTTCTTGCTCGATTCATCGACACCGCCTATAGGTTGGAGGCATGCTGGACGTCAATCGGCTCCGAGTGCTGGTCGCCGTCGCGCGCGAAGGGTCGGTGACAGCTGCGGCCGAGTCGTTGCATTACGCCCAGCCGTCGGTCAGCCACCACCTCGGCCGCTTGGAGGCAGAGCTCGGCGTACCACTTGTGCAGCGGGCGGGTCGCGGCATTCGGATCACCGACGCAGGTCGGCTGCTGGTCGAACGTGCTGAGGAGATCCTCGGCCGAATCGATGCCGCGCACGCCGAGATCGATGCGTACGCTGGTCTGCGCGTGGGGAGCGTGCGCCTGGCCGCCTTTCCGTCGGCGCTCGCCGCGGTGGTCCCAGGCGCCGTGGCGCGGTTCGGCGCCGAGCATCCCGCCCTCACGGTCGAGTTGACGGAGGCAGAGCCGCCGGAGGCACTGCACCGACTGCGCGCCGGAGACATCGATGTCGCGCTGGTCTTCGAACACGACGACGCCGGCGAGCTCCACGGAATGACATCGACTCCCATCCTGGCCGAGCCGATCTACGTCGTGACCCCGGTCGACGACGAACGTACGGGAGACCGCCACGACCTCGCCGCGTACGCGGGTGATCGCTGGATCGCCGGCTGCGAGCGTTGCCGGCGCCACTTGATGGAACGCTGTGCGCATGCCGGGTTCGAGCCCTCGATCGGGTTCGAGACCGACGATTACGTCGCCGTGCAGGCCTTGGTCGCGGCCGGTGTCGGGGTGAGTACGTTGCCCGGCCTTGCGTTGGTGGCACACCGGCACCCCGGGGTGCGTACCGAACGGCTGCGCGACGACGGCCGGTCGGTGTACGCGGTGACCTTCGGTGCGCCCCCGCCGCCGTTGGCCGTTCAGCGATTTCTCGATCTGCTCCGAACGGGCCTGGAGCCGCCCGCCTGGCCCTGACCGGTGCCAAGTGGCGGGTGCGGCTCCCCTGGGTTGTCTGCACCCTGGTGAGGTCACGCGATCTGTTATAGGTATGGACGATCAGTGATCCAGATGGCTAAGGTGCGCAGTAGTCGGGGGGCCTGACGACCGCTCGGAGTCGTCCGAGTGTCAGGGGTGTGTGTGCTCGCAACCGTGCAGAAGATCGTCGACGTGATCGGCAGACAGATCGAGCGGCCGGTGCTGCTCGAGGACCCTACGCTTCGCGTGGTCGCGTACAGCGAGCACGATCGCGACGTCGACACCGTCCGTCGGGACTCCATCCTCGAGCGCCATACGTCGCGTGAGGTGATGGCCTGGTGTCGCGCCGCGGGAGTGCATGCTTCGCGGGTGCCCGTACGGGTGCGGCCGAACCGCGACCTCGACTTCCTGCCACGGGTCTGCGTACCCGTGTACTTCCAAGACCTGCTGCTCGGCTTCGTGTGGGTCATCGACGACACCTTCACGCTGACCGACGACGACCTCG
This sequence comes from Nocardioidaceae bacterium SCSIO 66511, assembly GCA_023100825.1. NCBI lineage: Bacteria > Bacillati > Actinomycetota > Actinomycetes > Propionibacteriales > Nocardioidaceae > Nocardioidaceae bacterium SCSIO 66511. The sequence goes on from CP095846.1 coordinate 28,618, forward strand.
TACGCATCGATGGCGAGCTCTCGGAGTTGTCCGCGGCTATGTACGAGGAGCACTTCCGCAGCGAACTGTCGTCGAGCCGCGATCGCGCCGCGGCGGGCAGCCTGCTGATGGACGATGCGGCGAGTGCCGAGTACGCAGCGGAGAGCCTGCTGCGCGACGGGGTGTTCGACAGCGACGGGCCGACTGCGGTGATTGTCGCGCGGTTCGTCGAACCACGACTCACCGAGCACCGCAACCGCGAACTCGAGCGGGCATTTGCGGCCTGCCGCAACCGGATCGGCGCGAGCAACGTACTCACGTTCATGCGCGGCAACCACGGCGCCCTGCTCGTCCGCGCTCGTGCGGATGCGATGGCGACGGGCGTACGTCTCCAGGAGGAGCTCTCCGTGGCGGCCGAGGCCGACATCCGTCCGATCGTCGGTATCGGAGGAGTCAAGCAGCGGCTCGCCGACGCCCCAGCGGCGTACGACGAGGCGCAGCGAGCTGCGCAGGTGGCGGCACTCGTACCCTCGATCGGCCCGGTTGCGGACTGGGGCGCACTCGGCATCTACCGGATGCTCTCGCGTGCGGAGTACGACAGCATCGACCTGGCGACGATCCATCCGGGGCTCTCGCGGCTCGTTGACGAGGACGGCTCCCACGACGGGTTGCTCGACACCTTGGAGGTCTACCTCGACGCTGCGGGCAGCGCGGCAGCAACCAGTGCCGCGCTACACCTGCACCGCACAACGCTCTACTACCGCCTACAGCGGATCGCGGAGCTCGCCGGCACCGACCTCAAGGACGGTAACGAACGCCTGTGCCTACACGTCGCATTGAAGTTGTGGCGCCTGCACCGAGCCGTCGGCTGAGCCGCCGCGGACACGAGTACGTACGACGGCCACGATGCCGACCAGGACGCTGAGTACCGCGAACGCGGTCGGTACGGCGAGCGCTCGCTGGTAGTCGTCGGACGAAGCGGTTGCGGAATGATCGCCGACCAGCACGACGGTGACGAGGGCAAGACCCAAGGCGGCACCGAGCTGGAAACCCGTGTAGACGACCCCACCTGCCACGCCGTGCTCAGACTCATCGAGGCAGCCGGTCGCGGCCGAGGTCAGCGGGCCGTAGACCAATGCGAAAGCGACCGCGACGAGTAGTAGCGAGGGAAGCAGGTCTACGTACGCCCAGTCCGCTTGGAGGCGTAGTGCCAGCAAGAACGCGGCCGCGGCGCTCGTCAGACCGGCGGTCATCACGCGTAGGTTGCCGAACCGCTCGACGAGACCGGGGGTGAAGATCGGGGCGAGCACCAGATCGATGCCCATGACGGCGAAGGTGAGTCCGGTTTCCAGGGGCGTCCACCCGCGCAAGTCCTGTAGGTAAAGCGTGATCGTGAACTGGAATGCGAAGAATCCCGCCATGAACAACAGGCCGGCGGTGCTCGCCAACGGAAGCAGCCCGCGCCGCAGCAGGCTCAATCGTACGAGCGGCGCCGGTGAGCGTGACTCGATCAGTACGAACGCGGTCACGGCGACTACCGCGACGACCATGGCGATGGCACCCGCGCGTACATCGCGGCTCTCGCCCAACGTCACGAGGGCGTAGATGAGGGCGACCATGCCAACGGTCGCCGTCACTGCTCCGCCGACGTCGAACGTACTCCGCGAACGCGACGACTCGTCTCCGCGGATCAACAGGTGCCCGGCGACCAACAACAACGCGCTCATCGCCATCGGCGCGAAAAAGACCCAGCGCCAGTTCACGGTCGTGAGCAGTCCACCGGCGACCATGCCGAGCACGAAGCCACCGGCACCGACCGCGCCGTAGATGGTGAGAGCGCGGGTACGAAGCGGACCTTCGGGAAAGCTGGAGGTGACGATGCTGAAGCCGGCCGGCGTCATGAACCCGGCGGACACGCCGGTCACGAACCTTGCCACGATCAGCATCCACGGCTCGGTTGCGAGGCCGCCGAGCCCAGAGAACACGAGGAACGCCAACAGGGCCAGCAGGAAGACCCGGCGTCGACCGAAGATATCCGCCGAGCGGCCGCCCAGCAGCATGAATCCGGCGTAGCCGAGAACGAATGCGCTGATCACCCAGTGCGCAGCACCGGTCCCGAGGCCGATATCGGCGGCGATGTCCGGCACCGCAACGTTGAGCATGGCGATGTCGATGCCTTCGAGGAACAACGCGCCGCAGACGACCAACAGGACTCCGACGGCCCGTACGGACATCCGCCGATCCGCGGACGGCGAGACAGTGCTCACGAGATCTACCCCCAAGTTATTGAACGGAACTCGGTTACGACTTGTAACCGCACCAATTCTCAGCGATCATGCGTACATGGCGGAAGAAGGCACTTTGGAGTCACCCGGTTCCTCGGAGGTGACCGAAGGCGCCGTGCCCTGGGACAAGCCGGAAGCGTTCCAATGGGACAGCCGCGAGGAATGCGAGGTTCGCCAGATTCTGGACCGGATCGCCGACAAGTGGTCCCTCCTCGTCGTCTCGCTGCTCGAGCGGCGCACCATGCGGTTCAACGAGCTGCGTCGCGAGATCGACGGCATCAGCCAGCGGATGTTGAGTGTCACGCTGCGCCATCTCGAGCGAGACGGTCTCGTCCGGCGGACCATGTATCCGGAGGTGCCACCTCGAGTGGAGTATCAGATGACCGATCTCGGGTGCACCCTGCTGGACACCATTCAGTCACTGGTCAGTTGGACCGAAGAGCATCAGGGCGAGATCGTACGGGCCCGGGCGGAGTTCGACCGCGCCGGCAAGACCGCTACTGACAACGCTGGTTGAGTCGGGCGGCCTGTTTGGTCAGGTGCACGCGTTCGGGCACATTGGACGCCTGCTCGGCGGCGACGGCATACAGGCGGGCCGCCCGCGCTGTGTCTCCGTCGCGCTCGTGTAGGTACGCCGCTACGGCGTGGTAGCGCGGCACATCGGTGTTCAGCTGGGACAGTGCGCGTAGCCCCTCGCGGGGCCCATCGGCCTCGCCGAGCGCGACGGCGCGGTTCAGCCGTGCGATGGGGCTGTCGGTGATTCGGACCAGCTCGTCGTACCACTCGACGATCTGCACCCAGTCGGTCTCCTCGACCGTACGCGCATCTGCGTGCAGTGCAGCGATGGCGGCCTGGACCTGGAACTCCCCGAGCCGATCGCGCGCGAGAGCGGTCTGCAGGACATAGACGCCCTGGGTGATCAGCGCGGTGTCCCAGCGAGCGCGGTTCTGCTCGGCGAGCGGCACCAGGCTCCCGTCTGCGGCGGTACGCGCCGGGCGCCGCGCGTGGTGGAGCAACATGAGGGCAAGTAGCCCGGCGATCTCCTCGTGATCGAGCGCGGCTGAGAGCTGGCGGGTGAGACGGATGGCCTCGGCCGACAGGTCCACGTCGCCGGAGTAGCCCTCGTTGAAGACGAGATACAGCACCCGCAGCACCGTCGCCACATCGCCCGGCTGGTCGAGACGTACCTCTGCGACCGTGCGCTTGGCGCGGCTGATGCGTTGAGCCATCGTCGCCTCGGGCACGAGGTACGCCCGGGCGATCTGTCGGGTGCTGAGCCCGCCGACCGCCCGCAGAGTCAGTGAGACAGCGGAGGTCGGGGTGAGTGACGGGTGAGCGCACAGGAAGTAGAGCCAGAGCGAGTCGTCGGTCGAGTCGCCCGGCACCGGAGCCGGCTCCTCCTCGACGACTACTTCCCGCCGCTGCCGTGCGACCTCGGAACGCCGGGTGTCCAAGAACTGCCGCCAGGCGGCCGTCACCAACCAGCCCTGCGGATCTCGGGGCGGATCGTCGGGCCAGACCCGAAGCGCCTTGATCAGCGCATCCTGGACGGCATCCTCGGCCGCCGCGAAATCAGCTCCGCGACGGACAAGGATGGCGATGACCGCCGGCGTCAGGCTGCGCAGCAGAACCTCGTCCATCGGGTCTACTCCGAAGCGCTGGCCGACTCGGTCAGGAACGGGCGTACCTCGAGCCACTCGCGGAGCGGCTCACCGCCCTCGCCCGGTGCAGCGGACAGCTCGCCGGCGAGCTCGAGCGCACGTTCGTAGCTGTCGACGTCGATCACCATCCAGCCGGCGATCAGGTCTTTGGTCTCCGCGAACGGTCCGTCGGTCACCGGCGGGCGACCCTCCCCGTCGTAGCGGACGAACGTGCCCGACGGCGACAGGGCATGCTCGTCCACGAACTCCCCTGTCTCCTTCAGCCGATCGGCGAAGTCGCGCATGTACTGGACATGTGCGGAAACCTCCTCCGGCTTCCACTCGTCGATCATCGTGTCGAAGAGCGGGGTGGGTCCGCCGCGGTAATGCTTGAGCAGCAGGTACTTGGCCATGGTGTTCTCCTCGGTGCGGTACGGCCCATTCTGGCCGCGTTCACCACAGGGACGTAACCGATGCGCCGTTCTCGACATCGCCGCGGCTACGACTTCGGCTGTTCCTTCGGTGCGATTACCGCCTGCCCGATTCGGATTCCGTACCTGGTGAACGACCGCTACCTGCGTACGTTCACCCTGACCTGCTTCGACTTCTTCGGGTTCGACTCGCTGCGTACGCGGATCGTGACCTTGCCCTTCTTGGCGGCGTCGTCGCCGGGCGTCACGTACACGACCGCACGGCGGCTACCGCCGGCGCGTACCGCGAGGACGTCGTGGGGCTGCCAGGTCTGCCAACCCTTGCCCTTGACCTTGGTCGAGATGCGGTAGACGTCGGAGGAGAAGCGGCCGCCTGCCGACTCGCCGGAGTTGAACACCGGAAGCTTGATCTTCATCGAGCCACCGACGACCCACTGCGTCTGTGGTTTGCCGAGCTTCACACCGCGCCGGATCGACGGATCGTCGTGCAACGCGCGTACGGCAACCTGGTACGAAAGCAGGCCTTCGGCGTCGCGCTTGCGATCGAGCACATAGAACGCAAGGTCGTTCGCCTTGTCGACGTACTCGTACTCAGAGCCGGAGTCCGTGCCCGCATGGAACAAACCATCGGACAGTTGGCGGAAGTCGCCGAGCGAGATCATCGCGTCGGTGCCGTCGGGCCGCGTGAAGTCAACCATGTTGATGTCTTGCGGGTTGGCATCCTTGACCCAGATGAACGGAGCGCGGTCTTGATTCTTGGTCTTCGCCAAGAGCACGCCGGAGTCCGGGGTGAACGAGTCGCTGCCGATCCGGTCGACGACCTCGACGGTGTAGTTGTCGTAGCCGCCGCCGTCGCAGAGGTACGCCTTGTCGCCGGTGTAGCCCTCGGCCTCGCAGTCGGACAGGTCTCCGCCGTCGAGCCGCAGGTTCACACCCGAGATCAAACCGTCGCCCTGGATCTCGCGTGCGGTGACGTTCGTGGTCAGCACGCCCTTCGAGATCAGCTTCTGCCGCGACAGGTCGATGACGGCGTTGTCGTCGACGATCCCGAGGTCGAGCTTGTTGCGCAGCATGTGATGCGCGCCCATCTGCGATCCGATCGTGGTCGGGATGTAGTACCGCTTGTGCGGGCCGCCCGGGCCGTTGAATGTGCCGCGGCTGAGCATGTCCCAGATGCCGGAGTACGAGCGTCGGATCGGGTCGCCGTACGGGTTGTTGTAGTTGTCCGAGATGCCCAGGTTGTGGCTGAACTCGTGTGCGTACACGGATCGACCGCTGCTCTCTGCCTCGATCGAGGTATTACCCGATGCGTTCGGCCACATGGACGCGGCCGACTTCCAGGAGGTCCACGGGACGTACCGCGTCTTCGACCAGTTCTTCAGCGTCGGGTCGGCCTCTTTGAGGTCGGCGGGCGGACCGAACTCGTCGGTGACGTCCTCCTTGGTCTGGAACTTCATCTCGCCGAACTCCTGCCAGGTCGACGACTCGTCCTCACCGGCGCCGATGTAGAAGACGTTGTCGAACTTGTCGGCGATCCCCTTGCCCGCGTCGGCTTCCCACGCGGCCTTGGCGTCGTCACGGAAACTCCGGTCGCAATTGCCGGTCTTGGGGCAGTCGTCGCCGAAGCCCTGCAGGTGGTACTCGAACTCGCGGCCAGGCAGGCGGTACGCGCCGAAGGCGGTGAGCTCGATGCCGAACTTCCCGGCCGAGTCCTCCATCCAGTACTCGTTGATCGTGTGCCCGCGGTTCAGCTCGCTCGGTTCGTTGAGCAGTTTGCGGTAGAACTCCGGAACCTCGGCGCGCGGTATGTCATGCGCCTCTTCGGTCGGCATGCCGAACGGCGTCGAACCCTCCGGCTGGGTGATTGCGAAGTCCTGATCGGCGTAGTCCACCAGCACGATCGCCGCCTGGAACTTCTTCTTCGTCGGCTCGATCGACGGATCTGCCCAGTCGGTTCCCGGTACGGGTTCGAAATCGTCCCACGTCATATCGTCGGGATTGACCCAGTTCTGGGGATCGACGGGCGTACCGACCGGACTCTGCGCCGCGACGACCGGCGAGCTCGCCGCCGTGGTTGTCGAGGTTTCGGCGTACGTTGCGGCCGATACGAGTGCGGATGCGGTGACGACGGCGGACACCGCCGCGCCGATGCGGAGCATGCTCATGGAACGTCCCCTTCACGGGCTTTGCCGGTTCCGGCCCAATCTATGCCGTCGCGACGCGTACTTCTTCCAGCAGATGCAGGAAGGATTCGGCAGCATCCTCGTGCAGCCGAACAGTTCGAGCACGGGCGGGTCGGGTACGAGAGTTGACGCGGTCACCCGTTTAGCGGTCATATTGCCTACGCAGGACGCCTGGGGCCGGCGTCACCGTCTAATGGAGGGCGACCCGTGACCAGCAGATCCCATCGAACCCGCAGCCTTGCCGTCGGCGCGTTCGCCGCCGTGCTCGGAGCCGGTGTCCTGAGCGGTCCGGCCGGCGCAGCGGCCGACCCCGACTTCGAGGGCCCCGTCTTCGAGGACGGCATGAGTCAGCCGGTGTTCAACGACAACCCCGATGACTGGATCCGACAGGAACTGTGGGTCGAGACCGGTTTCGACAGCGATCACGACGGCGACCCCGACCGAGTGCACGTGAGCCTCGCGCGGCCGGCCGAGACCGAGTCGGACGATGTGAAGGTGCCCGTCGTCTACGAAGACAGCCCCTACTACGCGGGGATCGGCCCGGCCGAGAACTGGGGCGTCGACCACGAGTTGGGTGCTCCGCCGGACTCCCGGCCGACGACACCTCCGTGGGACGCCGGAGACACGAGCCCGATCATCTCGACCGGGTATGAATCGACGTGGATTCCGCGCGGGTACGCAGTTGTGCACTCCGAATCGCCCGGCACCGGCCTGTCCGACGGTTGCCCCACGTCCGGTGGACCGAACGAGACGCTTGCACCCAAGGCGGTCATCGACTGGCTGAACGGTCGCGCGCAGGCGTACACCGGGCAGGACAACGATGAACCGGTCGCGGCGCCGGACTGGACGACCGGCAAGGTCGGCATGACGGGTACGTCGTACAACGGCACGCTCCCCCAGGCGGTCGCGACGACCGGCGTCGAAGGCCTCGACGCGATCATCCCGGTGTCGGCGATCAGCAACTGGTACGACTACTACCGCGCCAACGGAGCCGTGCGTGCGCCCGGCGGATACCAGGGTGAGGACACCGACGTACTAGCGGATGCCGTCTATTCGCGGGCCGATCGCGCGATCTGTCAGCCGGTCATCGCCAAGCTCGCCGCCGAGCAGGACCGTGCGACGGGCGACTACAGCCGCTACTGGGCGAACCGCGACTACATGCGCGACGTCGACAACGTCAAGGCCGCGACGCTGGTCGCACACGGGTTGAACGACTGGAACGTCATGGCCAAGAACGCCGCGCAGTTCTACCGCGCGATCGAGCGCAACCACGTACCGCACCAGATCTACCTGCATCAGGGCGGCCATGGCGGCGCTCCGCCGGACGACATGATGAACCGTTGGTTCACCAGGTTCCTCTACGGCGTCGACAACGGCGTGGAGAAGGCCCCGCACGCGTACATCGTGCGCGAGGGCGACGACCGCAGCGACCCGACGTCGTACCAGAACTTCCCGGATCCGAAGGCTGCCGATGTCAACCTCCGGACCACGCCGGGCGGCCGTACGCAAGGCGGGCTCGCGACCGGCGGACACGGCAAGGGCGCGCAGGAGTCGTTGATCGACGACGCGAGTATCAAGGCGCAGTCTCTCGTCGATGCGGCCACGTCGAAGCATCGACTCGCCTACCTCACGGGTTCGCTCGATCGCGACGTACGGATCAGCGGTACGCCGACCGTACGGCTGCGTACCTCGTTCAGCGCGAAACGAGCCAACCTCACGGCGCTTCTGGTGCAGTACGACGAGGACGGCTCGGCGACGATCCTGACGCGGGGTTGGATGGACCCGCGGAATCGGATCTCCGATCGCTTCGAGGTGCCGCTGCGTCCCGGTAAGCAGGCGATGATGCGTTTCGACCTGCAGCCGAAGGACTCCGTGATCCCGGCCGGTTCGCGAATCGGGCTCGTGGTGCTGTCCAGCGACAACGAGTTCACGATTCGTCCCGCCGCGGGTACGAAGCTGACGCTCGCCACCCAGTCGAGCCGACTCAACCTTCCGGTCGTGGGCGGCAAGCGAGCCTGGCGGAAGGCCCTCGGCTAGACCACGTGTGCCGAGTTCGAGTGGGACTGGGCTGACCAGAACCACTCGAACTCGGCAAACGCTATGCCTGCTGCGGCTCTCGTACGCTCCGGTTCGAGCGCAGACCGGTAGCCGCACCGGCGAGCGCGAAGACCGCGAGCCCGACGAGCAGATAGATCGACGAACGCTGCATCGTCGACCCGAGGTTGACGAGTACGCCGGCGACTGCCGACCCGAATGCGAGCGACATCAACTCGACGGTGTTGATACCGGCCGATGCCTTCACCGCCTGCTCGGAGTCGTCCGTACCGCTCATGACGGCGACGATCACATGCGGGAACGCGAGGCCGATCCCAGTGCCGGCGAACACGAGGGCGATCGCCCAGCCGATCACCAGTGTCGGGCCCATGTCGTCGCGTTGGAGCAACGCGGCAATCGTGAGACCGAGGGCGAGCACCGACGGGCCGACCACCCGAAGTGCGCGTTGGACCGAGTCACTCTCGGCGTTGGAGCTGAAGATCATCGAGAACGACCAGCCCAGCGAAACCGCGGCGCCGAGGAAGCCGGCCACCAACGGGTCGAGACCACCGAGATGCTGCCCGAACAGCGGAGTGAACGCCTCAACGGTGGTGCCGATCGAAAGCATGGCGACGGTCAGGTAGAGCCAACGCAGCGGTGACCGCCCCTTGTACGTCGAGCCGGGAAGCACCCGGATCGGTGATCGGCGCTCCCATGCGACGAAGGCCCCGAGCAGAGCGACGCCGGCGACAAGCGCCGTCACCATCAAGGTGTCGTCGTCGAGTATTCCGGCGATGCTGATCGCGGCCGTAGAAGCGGTGAGCAGTGCAAGGGAGATGCCGGGGACAGGCTCGGGTGTGCTCGACCGCTCGGTACGTGGAAGGACCCGCGGTGCGATCAGGGCGATACCGCCACCGAGCACGGCGAGCGTGACGAATGCGAACCGCCACGCATCGAACTGTGCGAACGCTCCCCCGACCGCGGGACCCGCCAGCGTCCCAAAACCCCACATGGCCGAGACCAGCGCGGTGGCGCGTGCCCACAAGTGTTCGGGCAGGGCCGCCTGGATAAGTGCGTACCCCAGTCCGGCGAGCAGCCCACCGCCGAACCCCTGAACGGCGCGTCCGACCAGCATGACCTCCATCGTCGGGCTGGCCGCGCAGACCAATGTTCCGAGGATGAACGGTGCGAGTCCGGCCAGGTACGCACTCGTGGCTCCGCGCGCGGCGAGTAGCGGACTGACCAGCATCGACGACACGACGGAAGCGATCATGAAGACGGTGGTGGTCCACGCGTACAGCTCGAGGCCGCCGATCTCGTCGACGGCTGTCGGCAGCAGGCTGGTGGTGAGGAAGATGTTGATCGCGTGCAGCGCAACGCCACCCGCGAGAACGAATGCGATGGGCAGGTAGGGGCCACCGAGAAGCTCGCGCCAGGTGCCGCGCGGAGTGGGCGGTGTTCCGGTCGTGGTCATGCCAGAAACTTAGAAGCTCAACTATAGTTGAGGTCAACTGTTCGCCCGGTCACACGGATGGCAGGAACGTTGCTATATGACATAGCGCATGTAACATGGCTCTTGATAAGTAACCTCACAGGACGGAGACGGCGATGACTGCAGCACGCGAAGAGACCGAGCACGACACCACCCAGCGCCTGCTCGATTCGTCGGCCACGCTGTCGTACGACCCGGCGACCGAGGTCGACTGGGACACCCCGTTGGACACCGCCGACCACGGCGCCAGTCCGGAGTGGAGCACGCTCTACGGCACGGCCTACTGGAACGAGCTGACCCCTGAGCAACAGCGGGAGCTCACTCGGCAGGAGGCCGCGTCGGTCGCGAGTACGGGCATCTGGTTCGAGATGATCCTGCAGCAGATGATCCTGCGGGACTTCTACGCCAAGGACCCGACCGATCCGGACTTTCAGTGGGCGCTCACCGAGATCGCCGACGAATGCCGGCACTCCATCATGTTCGCTCGCGGCGCAGCCAAGCTCCGCGCGCCGGCCTACCGCCCGAAGCGGTACGTGGTCGAGCTCGGTCGGGTGTTCAAGACGATCGGCGGAGGCGAATCCGCGTACGCCTCGATCCTGGTCGCCGAAGAGGTGCTCGACGTCATGCAGCGCGACTGGATGCGCGACGAGCGCATTGCGCCGTTCGTACGCACGATCAACAACATCCATGTGGTCGAGGAATCGCGGCATATGAAGTTCGCCCGTGAGGAGGTACGCGAGCGGATGGAGGGCACCGGCTGGGTTCGTCGCCAGATCGGCGCGCTGGTCGTCTCGATCGTTTCGTACTTCATCGTGACGAGCATGGTGAACGACACGGTGTACGAACGGGCCGGCCTGGACAAGGCCCGTGCGTTGCGTGAGGCGAAGGCAAACGAGCATCACAAGTCGCTGCTGCGCTCCAGTTGCTCGGGCCTGATGGACTTCCTTTCGTCTGTCGGCCTGCTGACCCGGCCGGCGCGATTCTTCTACAAACGCGCCAACTTGCTCTGATGCCGTACGCGATCACCCAGGAATGCTGCACTGACGCGACCTGCGTTTCGGTCTGCCCGGTCAACTGCATCCACCCGACGCCGGATGAGCCCGACTTCGGCAAGACCGAGATGCTGTACGTCGATCCGCGCTCCTGCATCGACTGCGGCGCTTGTGCAGATGCCTGCCCCGTCGACGCGGTGATGCCGATCGACCTGCTCACCGCCTCGCTACGCGACTATGCGGAAGTCAACGCGGCGTACTACGAAGACGCACCCGCGCCTCGTACCGACGTCGCGCCGAACTTCCACGAATGGGCGCCGGTCAGCTTCGACCGCAGCCTGCCGTCGGACTTCGGCCCGCTGCGGGTTGCGATCGTCGGCACGGGCCCAGCCGGCATGTACGCGGCCGAAGACCTGTTGCTGCACACCAATGCCGAGGTGTCGTTGATCGATCGGCTGCCGGTGGCCGGCGGTCTCGTACGTTTCGGCGTTGCACCCGATCACCCGTCCACCAGACGGATCGACGAGACCTTCCAGCGATACCGCGACCACCCGCGGGCACGGACGTACCTCGGCGTCGAGGTCGGACGGAACATCACGCAGTCGGAGCTGCTCGCTCACCACGATGCAGTCATCTACGCGGTGGGTGCGGACTCAGACCGTCGGCTCGACGTACCCGGTGAGCAAACTCCCGGATCCCTTGCAGCACGGACGTTTGTGGCTTGGTACAACGGTCACCCTGAGGTTTCAACCGATGCGATCGAGTTGTCTGCCGAGCGGGTGGTGGTGGTCGGCACCGGCAACGTCGCGCTCGATGTCGCGCGCATCCTCACCACCGATCCGGCCGACCTCGCGGGCACCGGCATCGCACCCCATGCGCTCGAAGCCTTGCGAGCGAGCAAGGTACGCGAGATCGTGCTGCTCGGCCGGCGTGGTCCCGCCGAGGCCGCGTACACAACACCCGAGTTGCGAGCACTTCGACACAGCGTCGAGGTCGTCGTCGACGGACACACGACGGAGATCACCGACGCGATCACGGCAGGTGCAGGCAAGGCCGCCGTGCTGCGCGGACTCGACGCTGCGCCCGTCGACTGGACCGCTCCCCCGCCGGCCGGGCGCCGGATCGTGCTCCGGTTCGGCTCTTCGCCGCAGGAGGTCCTCGGCGACCAGCAGGTGCGCGCCGTACGTACCTCCGATGGCGCCGAGATCCCAACCGGCATGGTGCTTCGAGCGATCGGGTACCGCGGCACGCCGGTCGCCGAGCTGCCGTTCGACGAGGATTCTGCGACAGTGAGCAACGAGGCCGGCCGGGTCACGGGGGTGCCCGGCGCGTACGTCGTCGGCTGGATCAAACGCGGGCCGAACGGCGGCATCGGAGCCAACCGAACGTGCGCCGCCGAGACAGTGGGCAACCTGCTCGAGGACGCGGTCGCGGGCAACCTCGATAAGCCAACGCGGGGCGGTCGCGCATTCGCCCGCTTGGTCCGTCGCCGCTCGCGCTGACGATCTGCCACCTCCCGCCCGCTGGGCCGCACGTTTCGGCCGCGACACGCCGAAGCGGCGGGGCAGAAACGTGCGGCCCAGCGGGGTGGGGAGCCGGATCGCTCAGCGGGGGATGATCACATCCTCCTGGTTGGCGAGCAGACGCTGCGGTACGACCTTCGGCACCAGGCTCTTGCCCGGCCGCAGCTTCGGCATCGGACCGTCGAGCGGCAGCCGTAGCACCGTGTTGCGCAGGTTGACGGCGTACTCCGTCGCGGCCTTGTCGACGGTGACGACCCAATCACGCGATGCGCCGACCACGACGAGCCCGAGTCGGTGACCCTTCGGCACACGTACGTCGTTCGCCGTGAGGTCGACCGTCACCTGCTGCTCGCCGTCGTTGAGTCGCGCCCAACCGCGGGACAGCACCTGCAGCGGCGTACGCTCCACCGTCCGCGCGACGTCGGTGTAGCAAGCGTCGTCGGCTGCCGTCGCCGCGCCCCAGCACGACTGCGTGTCGAGGTTGTGTGCGCCTGCGCCGTCCGCGACGCGACGCGATTTGCCGTAGTCGACCAGCGCGACACCGACCTGTCCCGTCTCGGCTCCATGCGACACGTCGAGGTCGACCTGTGCCGTGCCCGAGATGCGCACCGCACGCCCGAGCCGCCCGGTCGTGAAGAGCAAGCGATGCGGATTGTTACCTGCGGCGAGTGCGTCAGACTCCCGCTGCTGTGGGTCGTTGACGAACTCTGCCGTCGCGTCACTTCGCTTACCCGTCTTGAGCGAGCCGTTGCGCTGTGGCTGCAACCGCACCGTGCGCTTCGACATCGGCCAGTCATCGGACTTCGCCCACTTGCCCGGCTTCAGCTCGGCGCGCACGGCAGGCTCGCGGTCGACCCCGTTGTCGACACCCATCAGCTCGTGGTCGAACCAACGGTGGAGCGTACGCACCCACGCTTTGCGATCTGAGTCGAACGGATCGGTATGACCCAAGCGGGTGAGCCACATCTTGCGATCGACGTCGTGCTTGCCGAGTGCGTCCCACCAGCGCGAGAAGTTCGGCGTCTTGACGTTGAAGTCCTGCAGCCCGTGCGCGATGAACACGCTCGCCTTGACGTTGGCCGCATTGAGATCGGCGCCGTCGCGGTAATCGCGATCGTCCCAGAACTCCGTGTGCTCGCCGGTCTCGTCGCCGTCGTTGGCGGCCATCTCGTCGAGACGCCAGTCGCAGTCGATGTCTTCGGAACGCTCGCCCGCGACGTATCCGGACAGGTAGGTCGGGTAGTCGTACGAGAACGGCAGCCCCTGATAGCGCGTGTAGTCGTACCACGAACTGATCGCGGCGATCGGGACGATCGTCTCGAGGCCCTCCACTCCCGTCGCGGCAACGCCGTTGGCGAGCGTGCCGTCGTACGACTTACCGATCATGCCGACCTTGCCGTCCGACCACCCGGCACTCACCTCCTCACCGTCTCGGTCAACGGCTCTGGCGCGCCCGTTCAGCCAGTCGATCACCGCCTTCACCGACAAGACGTCGGAGTCGGCGCCCTCGTCGGTGCATCCGGTCGACCGGGACGTACCCGCCATGTCTACCGCGACGTACGCGTACCCACGGGGTACGAAGTAGTTGTCGTAGTACAGCGGGAACTTCTCCGGACCGCCGCGCGCGTTGTAGAGCTTGACCTCGGATTCGTTGCCACGCCCGCAGCAGGAGTAGTAGGGGCTCGCGTCCATCACGACCGGTACCTCTGCCGAGCCGGCCAGCTCGCGCGGTCGGATGATGTCGGCGGCGACCTTCTCGGGTTCGCCGTCGCCGTCGAGATCGGGCGCCTCGACCCACACGCTCTCGCGGATCGCTCGCCCATAGTCATAGGTCGGTTTCGTCGGCTTGACCGGTTTGGCAGGTGCCGCAGCGTGCGGCGCCTTGGTCACAGCGGTGGATGGTTGGGTCGTCGCGTCGACGGGCGCCCCGAGAAGCCCGATCGCGAGTGGGACAGCGGCAATGACGGTCAGTACGCGTCTCAGCACAGGGATCGCCTCGTTATGGGTTGTGTTGGCCAGCGGTAAACCGGCCCATGGAGCGGCAAGATACCCTCATTTTGGGATCCCGACAGCCTTCGAACCCCGCGCGAGGTAGCACATGAGCCATAGCCCCACCCACAATCAGTCGCTCGGCGAGTTCGACCCCGAGGTCGCGGCCGCGGTCGACGCCGAGCTGAATCGCCAGCAGAGCACGCTGGAGATGATCGCGTCGGAGAACTTCGCTCCGGTCGCGTCGCTGCAGGCGCAGGGCAGCGTACTCACCAACAAGTACGCCGAGGGTTACCCGGGCAAGCGCTACTACGGCGGCTGCGAGTTCGTCGACATCGTCGAGAACATCGCGATCGACCGGCTCAAGTCGCTGTTCGACGCGTCGTACGCCAATGTGCAGCCGCATTCGGGCGCGACTGCGAACGCCGCGGCCATGCACGCCACCATCAACGCCGGAGACACCATCCTCGGCCTTGATCTCGCGCACGGCGGCCACCTGACGCACGGTATGCGGATCAACTTCTCCGGCAAGCTCTACAACGTCATCCCGTACCACGTACGCGAGAGCGACCACCTGCTCGATATGGACGAGGTACGCTCCCTCGCGCTCGAGCACAAGCCATCACTGATCATCGCCGGCTGGTCGGCGTACCCCCGCCAGATCGACTTCGCCGCGTTCCGCGAGATCGCCGACGAGTCGGGCGCGAAGCTGATGGTCGACATGGCGCATTTCGCCGGCCTCGTTGCTGCCGGACTGCATCCGAGCCCGCTTCCGCATGCGCATGTGGTCACCACGACGACGCACAAGACCCTCGGCGGCCCACGTGGTGGCGCGCTGATGACCAATGACGACGAGATCGCCAAGAAGATCCGCTCCGCGGTCTTCCCCGGGCAGCAGGGCGGTCCGCTCGAGCATGTGATCGCGGCGAAGGCAGTCGCATTCAAGATGGCCGCACAGGACGACTTCAAGGAGCGCCAGCAGCGTACGGTCGACGGCGCCAAGCTGCTCGCGGAACGGCTCACCGGCGACGATATGCGCAAGATCGGCGTCAACGTGCTCACCGGCGGCACCGACGTACATCTGGTGCTCGTCGACCTGCGTGAGTCAGAGCTCAACGGCCAACAGGGCGAGGATCGCCTCGACGAGATCGGCATCACGGTCAACCGCAACGCGGTGCCGTTCGACCCACGCCCGCCGATGGTCACCTCCGGCCTGCGGATCGGTACGCCCGCGCTCGCGACGCGCGGCTTCGGCCCCGCGGAGTTCACCGAGGTCGCCGACATCATCGCCGAAGCGCTGCACCCCGACGTCGCCGATATCGCCGGGCTCCGTGCCCGCGTCGACGCGCTCACCGCGAAGTTCCCGCTCTACCCCGATGTGCCCCGGTTTGCATCCTGAGTACGCTCACGCCTCCGCCCGTGCGTGACGACGACACGGGCCCGTCGACACTGCGGGTGCTGCTGCGCCCGCCGATGCTCGGGTTACATGTGCTCGGCATCGTCTCGCTCATCTTCACGTTGGTGATGGGCCTGTGGCAGCTGGGCGTCTATGACACCCGACAGCAGCACGAGCGGGCAGATAAGCAAGACGTGGCCACTGTGCCGCTCGACGACGCGCTCGGCCCCGACGAGGCATTCTCGGGATCCGCGAACCACCGACCGGTGGAGGTCAGCGGGTCGTTCGGCCCGGCCGATCAACAGATCTGGGTCTCCGGGCGTACTCACCGCGGCGACCCGGGCTACTGGCTCGTCGCGCCGTTCATCGTCTCCGACGGGCATGCGCTGCTGGTCGTACGTGGGTGGTCGCCGACCAACGACGCCTTGCCCGCGCCTCCACAGGGCCAGGTGTCGATCAAGGCCGTGCTGCAACTGGGGGAGGAGGCGGGTAGACCGCTGGGCGCCGATCGTACGACCGACATGATCCGCATACCGGCGCTGGCCAATGAGCTGCCGTACGACCTGTACTCCGGATATGCGATCCAGACCGACCCTGCCCCCGGCCACGGCCTGACCGCCGTACCGCCGCCGGACCCCGACGTTTCCTGGACGGTCGGGTTGAAGAACCTCGTCTACGCGGTGCAGTGGTGGGTCTTCGGTGTCTTCGCGCTGTTCCTATGGGTACGAATGTCGCGCGATGTGGTGCGTGACGCGCGCTCCCGTGGTTCGGGCGAATGATCCGTCGGAGGTAGCCTGAAGAGCGTGGAATCCGCTCTGACTCGCTACCGGGTGATGGCCAACATCGTCGGCGTACTCCTGATCGTGCTGATCCTGATCGGGGTGCCGTTGAAGTACCTCGCGTCCGACGGCTCCTCACCGCAGGAGCTCGGCGAGTTCATCACGACCTATCTCGGTGTCGCGCACGGCTGGCTCTACATGATCTTCCTGATCATGGCGGCGCTACTCGCCCGTACGGCGCGATGGACGATCCCGTTCACGATCGTCACGCTGCTCTGCGGGACGATCCCGGTCGTCAGCTTCTGGGCAGAGCGGCGGGCGACCATGCATACGCGGTCGCTCATCGCCCAGGAGGCGCAAGCGACCGCGTAGCTGGCCGAGGATCTTTAGTTGGTCGGACCGGTGGGGTTCGTCGACTCGGTGGGGGAGTCCGGCGCAGGCGTCGGGCGCGGTGCCGGTGGCGGAACCGGTGCTCCGGCGCCGCTCTGTGAGTCCTTCACCTTCTTGGCGACGACGCCGACAACGGCTCCGAGGCCCACGATGATCAGTAGTTTCTTCAACTTGCCGCCCTTCTTCTTCGGTGGGTCGACGAGATCGGTCTCGGCAAGCTTGGTGTCCGCGAGCTTGGTCTTACCCAAGGCTGCGGCAACTTCCTCGCGCACCTTCGGGGCGAGCTCATCACGTACGGTCTCGACTGCGGAAGCGGCCGCATCGCGTGCGTCGCTGGCCGCGGGACCGAGCTTCTCGGCGGCCAACTCGCCGATCTCGGTGGCCTGCTCCTTGACCGCGTCGGCCTTCGACTTCTTGCGACGTAGCATGCTGTCCTCCTCAGGTGCGCCGTCGGCGGCGCGTGATCGACGTCTACCCACCGTACCCGTGTTCGACCCGGTATCTAAGAGAGGTCGGGTCACCCGGATTGTGCGGCATGGCAGGATTTAGGTCTGGTACTTCCACCAGAGACCATCCACACCGAGAGGACCTTTCGTGGCCGAGGACATCTACGCGACGCTCAAGACCAACCGCGGCGACGTCGTGATCAAGCTTTTCCCCAATCACGCACCCAAGACCGTCGACAACTTCGTCGGGCTCGCGGAGGGCACCCGGGAGTGGCGCGACCCCGAGACGGGGGCGCCGAGCACGAACCGGTTCTACGACGGTCTCGGCTTCCATCGCATCATCGACGGCTTCATGATCCAGGGCGGGTGCCCGCTCGGCACCGGCACCGGCGGCCCGGGCTACACCTTCGACGACGAGTTCCACCCGGAGCTGGCCTTCGATCGTCCGTACCTGCTCGCGATGGCAAATGCCGGGCCCGGCACGAACGGCTCACAGTTCTTCGTGACCGTTGGCCCCCAGCCGCATCTGACCAACCGCCACACCATCTTCGGCGAGGTCGAGGGTGACGACAGCCGCGCCGTGGTCGACGCGATCGCGACGACGGAGACCGGCCGTGGCGATCGCCCGGTAGAGCCCGTCGTCATCGAGCGAGTCGAGATCGAGCGCCGATAGGCGGTGCTGCCGGATCAGGGCGCGGAGTCCCGCTCCCTGATCGCCGCGGCATAAGGAGACACGACCACGTGAGTGAACCCGCCGACGCCGCGCCGTCGACGCCGTACTGCTACCGGCATCCCGATCGTGAGACCTACATCAGATGTCAGCGATGCGGGAGACCGATCTGTCCCGACTGCATGCGGCAGGCATCGGTCGGCTATCAATGCCCGGACTGCGTCGCCGAGGGCGCCCGCACCATCCGCCAGCCGCGTACTGTCGCGGGTGGCCTGACCCCGACCCGAGCCGGCATCGTCTCGTACGCACTGATCGCGATCAACGTGGTCGTCTTCCTAGCGCAACTCGCGACGGGCGGTACGAACGGCACGGTGACCGAGTGGGGCGCCATGCTCACCGGCACTTGGCGGGGTAGTGACGGCGCCATCCTGCACGGCGTCGACGACGGTGGCTGGTGGCGCATCGTCACGTCCGGGTTCCTGCACCTCGGGCTGCTGCACATCCTGTTCAACATGTACGCGCTGTTCCTGTTCGGGCCGATGCTGGAGCGGATGCTCGGCCATCTGCGATTCATCGTGATGTACGCCTCGTCGTTGGTCGCGGGCTCGCTGGCGGTCTACCTGTTCGCCGACTACGGCACACTGACCGCCGGAGCCTCCGGCGCGATCTTCGGGCTGCTCGGGTGCACGCTGGTGCTGTTCCTCAAGCACGGGTACGACGTGCGTTTCCTGCTCGGGCTCCTCGCGATCAACGCGGCGCTGCCGTTGTTCGCCGGTGGTATCAGCTGGCAGGCGCATGCCGGCGGGTTCGTAGCCGGGGCGGTCTGTGGCGCGGTGTTCGCGTACGCGCCACAGAAGGCGCGGGTGTACCTGCAGGCGGGCGGTATCGCGGTGGTGTGGATCGCCCTTGCGGTCGGCTTCGCCCTTCGTACGGCTCAGCTCACCGCGTGACACCGTACGGCGTCGACGGCAGAGGTTATCCCCACTGGGGATAACCTCTGTGGATAATTACACGCGTGTAAGTCGTCCCGGGTGAGCGGTTCGGGACCCGCTACTCCCACTTCATGCTGAAGCCGAACGCCGCGACGATGAACGCCATGCCGACGATCAGGTTCCAGTCGCCCAGGTCGCTCATCAGCGGGATCGGGTTGTCGCGGTTGGCGAACACGTAGTAGAGCACGATCCAGAGCAGACCGATGCCGGCGCAGGCGAGCATCGCGGGGGCGGCCCAGCGGTTACCGATCTTCTGCGGTTTGACCGGCCGGGTCGAGCGGGTCTTGCCCTCTGCCTCGGCGGCACGCGCAGGGTTGCCCGAGCGAGAGGCTTTGCCGCTTGCGGCCGGCTTGTCCTTGCGCCGATCGTCATCAGCATCGTCATCATCGGAGGAGTCGTCGTCATCGATGTCGTCTTCGACCGGCTCGTCTTCGTCTTCGAGCTCGTCGTCGATATCCTCATCGACCGACTCGTCCTCGTCGGCAACGATGTCTTCCGAGGTGTCCTCGGCGGCTTCGGTGTCGGGAGCATCGACCTCGCCGTCTTCCGGCTCACCCGACGACGTCGTATCGTCCAGCTCGTCGTCGTGGTTCTTCGGATCGGTCACGCGAACACCTCATACCGGGAATGTGCATAGAACGTCCGATAGCGTAGTAGACGCACCTACCCCGACCTGCCTGCGACCCCACCTTCGGAGCCCCGTATGTCAGAGCAGCGCCGGCCCCGGCCGGAGCGCCGACACCGCCGCACGTCCTGGCGGCTCGCGGTACCCGTGGCGACGGCGCTTGCGGGCGGGCTCTTCGTGACGAGTGCGATCAGCTCCGACGGCACGGACCTGCGCTCGGAGAACTCCGATCTCGATCAGCTCATCCGCGAGCGCGCCGCCAACGTGCAGGAGCTCCGCAACCAGGTCGACGACGTACGCGAGGGCAACCGAGAGCTGTCCGAGTCCGTCGACCAACAGTCGGTCGTCAAGCAGCGGGCGAACGCCGAGGAGATGATGCCGACGTCCGGGTTCACCGAGGTGACCGGACCCGGCGTACGGGTGGCGCTCGACGATGCGCCGCGGGAGAGTGACTCCGATGACGTCGATCCGAACCTGCTCGTTGTGCACCAACAAGACATCCAGGCGTTCGTCAACGCTCTGTGGGCCGGTGGCGCGGAGGCGATCAGCCTGCAGGGCCAGCGGCTGATCAGTACGACCGGCATCAAATGCGTTGGCAACACGGTCGTGCTCGACGGGGTGCCGTACGCACCGCCCTACGTGATCGAAGCGGTCGGCGACGTCAGCGAGATGGAGAGCGCACTCGATGCGGCGAACGCCGTCGACGTCTACAAGGACTACGTCGAGAAGTACGACCTCGGCTTGACCCAAGAGGTCAAGACCGAGATCGAAGTCCCCGCGTACCGAGGCACACCCGACCTGGATTACGCCGAGCCGACGGCCTGATCGCTCCTAGCCGGCCAGCCCGAACGGCCAGTCTTGTGGGAGGCCACGACGTGCCTGTGGGCCGTTGTCACCCGGCTGCTCTCCGTCGTCGCCGTTGTTTCCGTTCCCATTCCCGTTGTTACTGCCGTTCCCGTTGCCGTCGCCGTCGCCGTTGCCCCCGTCGTTGCCGTCGCCGTTGTTGCCCTCATCGTCTTTGTCCTCGGCGTTTTCGCCGGTCGAAACGGTGAGGGTGACGGTGGTCTCGTCGGGGTCGGCGAACGAACCGGGTTCAGGGTCGACGCCGGTGACGGTGCCCTCTTCCTCGGTCGACTCGGTGTCGTCTTCGATGTTGACCTCGAAGCCCTTGTTCTCGAGCAGGCCGGTGGCGAAATTCTCGGGTTTACCGACCAACTTGGGCGGAATGCGTTCGTACCCCGCCGAGTAGTAGACCGTGATCTGGGTGTCGAGGGTGAGCGCCTTGTTACCTTGACCGCCGGGCTCGATCTTGGTGACGAGATCGCGCTGGAGCTGCGACTCGGTGTCTTGCTTCGGCGTGGTGTTGGAGAACCCGGCGTCCTTGATCGCCTTGACCACCTCGTCGACTGGCTGGCCCCTGAGTCCCGTGGGCAGCGTCTTCTTGACCGGGCCCTTACTGACGACCAGGTCGACCTCCTTGCCCTCCTCGATGTCTTCGCCCTCGCCGGGGGTGGACTCGATCACTGATCCCTGGGGCACGTCCTCGTCGGTCTGACGCGATGTATCGCCGACCTCGAGCTGCTGGGTCCTGATCCGTTCCTTGGCCTGCCGTACGGGCACGCCCTCGACCATCGGGACCGTAGTCATTTTGGGACCGTCGCTACCGCTGTCGCCGCCCGTCAGATCGTCGCGGAACGCGTACGCCGCGCCGGCGATGACGGCGAGCACCAGCAGGATCACCAGGATCCACGGCCACTTGCGGCGCTTACGCTCCTCCTCGTACGGCTCCTGCGGCGGGGGTGCGGCCGCCGGGATCGTCGAGGTGGCGTCCTGCTGCGGCGGCTGGGCCATCGGCATAGCCGCGATCGGCGTGGTCATCGTCGGACCGGCGACATCGAGCCCGGCGAGAACGCGTTCGATATCGGCGCGCATCTCGGCCGCGCCTTGGTAACGGTCTTCGGTGCGCTTGGTGAGCGCCTTCAGCACCACGGCATCCATCGCCGGGGTGACCTCGGGGTTGAACTGCGACGGCGCGGGCGGCTCCTCGCGTACGTGCTGGTACGCGACCGAGACGGGGCTGTCGCCGACGAACGGCGGACGGCCGGTGAGCAGCTCGAACAGCAGGCAGCCGGTCGAGTAGATATCGCTCCTGGCGTCGACCTGCTCGCCGCGGGCCTGTTCGGGGGAGAGGTACTGTGCGGTGCCGACGACGGCAGCCGTCTGCGTCATGGCCGACGACGAGTCGGCGATCGCGCGGGCGATGCCGAAGTCCATCACCTTGACTTGGCCCGACGGCGTCAGCATCACGTTGGCGGGCTTGATGTCGCGGTGCACGATGCCGGCGCGGTGGCTGTAGTCGAGGGCGCCGAGAATATCGGCGGTGATGTCGAGCGCGCGTTGCGGCAGGATCTTGCGATCCTGGCGCAGCACCTCGCGCAGGGTCTGACCCTCGACGAGCTCCATCACGATGTACGGAACGCTCTGGCCGTCCGGGCCGGTCTCCTCGCCGGTGTCGTAGACCGCGACGATGGACGGATGGTTCAGGGACGCCGCCGACTGCGCCTCGCGGTGGAAGCGCGCCTGGAACGTCGGATCACTGGCCAGGTCGTTGCGCAGACGCTTGATCGCGACTGTACGACCCAGGCGCAGGTCGCGGCCGACGCGTACGTCGGCCATGCCTCCGCGCCCGAGTAAGCCCCCGACCTCATACCGATCGCCCAGGCGACCGACCTGGTCGGCCCCCATCGGGGGACCCTGGGGTGGTTCAGTCATCGATGCGTCCGTCCATTGTCTCGTGCTTCGTACGTGCGTCCGGGATCAGTGGTGATCACTCGATCACCGCCTTGGCGACCTGGTTGGCGATCGGTCCCGCATACCCGCCGCCCGTCACTGTGCCCGGTGATCCGTAGTCCAGCGGCGGGTCGACCATCACCGCAACCGCGACCTTGGGATCGTCGGCCGGTGCGAACTCGACGAACCAGGAGTACGGCGACTGGCCCTCGCCGCGCTGTGCCGTGCCGGTCTTGGCGCCGACTTCGACCCCCGGAATCTCGGCGACGCCAACGGCGGTACCTTCTGTGGCGGTGTCGACGAGCATGCCCTGCAGCTCCTTCGCGTCGCCTTCTGACATCGCGGGCTGATCATCGATCGGATGCGGATCGGCCTTGTCGAGCGTGTCGAAATCGGGGGAGCGTACCTCGTCGACGACGTACGGCTCCATCACTTCACCGTCATTGGCGACGCCGGCCGTGACCATCGCCATCTGCAGCGGGGTCGCGGCGATGTCCTGTTGGCCGATTCCGGACTTCGCGAGGAGGTCCTCGTTATCGGTCATGCTCGGCGCACCCTCGACGGTGAAGCGGCTGTCCTGGGTCGTGAGACCGGAGAGGTAGTCCTGGCCGAAGCCGAACTTCTCAGCCTGCTTCTCGAGGGCGTCCTCGCCCATCTTGACCGCGAGCCAGCCGAAGCTGGTGTTACACGAGTTCATCAAAGCGATGCGCAACGTCGTCTCGTCGCCGCCCGAGCAACTTCCCTCCGAGACGTTCGGCATCGAGTAGCCGTTCACGTCGTACGTCTCGCCGCCATAGACCTTGCTGCCGGACTTCAGGTCGAGCGAGTCGAGTGCGGCCGCCGCGGTGACCAGCTTGAAGGTCGATCCGGGCGGAACCGTCTCGGTCGCCGCCCGGTTGTCCATCGGGCGACTCTTGTCTTCGAGCAACTTCTCGTACGCCTTCTGGGAGGCCTCCAGGTCATGGGTGGCGATGTCGTTCGGGTTGTACGACGGGCGGTTCACCATCGCGAGAACGGCGCCGGTCTTCGGATCGAGCGCGACGACCGAACCCTTGAAACCAGGACCGAATCGGTCGAGGTCGGCCAGACCCTCCTGCGCGACCTTCTGCGCCTTGGGGTCGATCGTCAGCGTGACGTTGCCGCCCTGCGGCTGGTCGTTGCCGACGAGGTCGACGACGCGGTTCACGAACAACCGGTCGTCGTCTCCGGACAGGATGTCGTTCTCCGAGTGCTCCAGCTGGCTACTGCCGTAGGTATAGGAGTAGAAGCCGGTCAGATGGGCATACAGGTACGGCGAGGGGTACGAGCGCTGGTAGTCGTACTCGTCGTCGCTGTCGACGCTCCTCGCGATCGGGTCGCCGTCGACCAGGATCGGCCCGCGGTCGCGGGAGAACTGCTCATCGAGCACGCGCCGGTTGCCGGCGCGGTCGTTGAGGTCGTCCGCCTGTACGAACTGCACGTAGTTCGCATTCACCAGCAGTGCGAGGAACAGCAGTAGGCATCCGATCGAGAGGATGCGGATCGGTCGGTTCACTTGAGTTTCACCACCTGCGTAGCGTCGTCCTCGTCGAGCGGGGTGACCGCCGGCGCGGGCCGCCGACTCTGGTCACTGATGCGAAGTAGGAGTGCGATCATCGCCCAGTTCACGACGATCGACGAACCGCCGTACGCCATGAACGGCGTCGTCAGACCGGTGAGCGGGATGAGTCGGGTCGCACCGCCGATGACGACGAAGATCTGTAGGGCGAAGGTGATCGCGAGTCCGGTTGCGAGCAACTTGCCGAATGCGTCGCGACAAACCAGTGCGACCCGCAGGCCGCGTTCGACGATGATCCCGTAGACCACGATGACCGCCATCAGCCCGGTGAGGCCGATCTCTTCGCCGAGCGAGGCAGAGATCATGTCGGAGTACGAGAACGGTGTGAGGTTCGGGTCTCCCTGGCCTAGGCCGCGGCCGAGTAGACCACCCCACGCCAACCCGAACATGCCCTGCTGGATCTGGTAGAAGCTGTCGTCGGAGAACGGGTCGAGCCAGCCGTTGATACGGGTCTGCACGTGGCCGAAGGTGAGGTACGCGAAGTACGCGCCGGCCACGAAGATCGAACCTCCGACGACCAACCAACCTGGCCGTTGGGTCGCGACGTACAGCATCACCAGGAACAGACCGAAGAACAGCAGCGAGGACCCGAGATCGCGCTGGAAGACGAGGACGCCGAGGCTGAGTACCCAGGCGACGAGGATCGGCCCGAGGTCGCGCCCGCGCGGGAAGTCGATGCCGGCGAACCGCTTGCCGGCGAGCGCCAATGCGTCGCGGTTGACCACCAGATAGCCGGAGAAGAAGATGACCAGGCACACCTTGGCGAGCTCGCCTGGCTGGAAGCCCATCGGGCCGATCTTGATCCAGATCCGGGCGCCGTTGATCTGCTGCCCGATCCCCGGCAGCAGCGGAAGTACGAGCAGCACGATCGCCGCCAAGCCGAAGGTGTACGTCAGTGCCTGCAGCCGGCGATGGTCAGGGATCAGCATCAGGGTCGCGACGAACCCGATCAGGCCGACGAGGGTCCAGATCAGCTGCTGGTTCGCGAGCGAGCTGTCGCGCTGGAGGTCGATCCGGTAGATCATCGCCAGCCCGAGGCCGTTCAGCATGACCACGCAGGGCAAGAGCACCGGGTCGGCGTACGGCGCGAACCGGCGTACGACGAGATGCGTTGCCACCGCCAGCACGACCATCGAACCGCCGAGCTTGATCACATCGGCGGGGATGGTGCCTTCGACTCCCAGCCCGACTGCGCAGTATGCGCCGATGCCGATGACGAGCGCGAGTCCGAGCAGGAACAGCTCGGCGCCCCGCCGCTTACGGGGTACGAAGGATGGTGTCTGCGTGGCGTTGGCTGTCACTGTCGACCGCCTCCGCCGTTGCGGTTCTTCTTGTTCTTGTTGCTACCGCCGGTCGAGTTGTTCTTGTTCTTGTTCGTGCCCGTCTTGTCCTTGTCCGATTTGCCGGTGGACGACGACTTGTCGGGCTCGGCGCCTTCGCATTCCTCGTCGGCCGAATCGGGGTCGGCGCAGCGCTCGGCCTGCTCCCGCAGGTTGTCGACGACGTTCTGGGCGGCCTCGTAGCTGTTGGCGTCGAGTGCGTCGCGTACCTGCTCCTGGCTGTACGGAGGCAGGCTGTCGACCGTGATGTCGGTCGTCTCCTGCACGTCGCTGAGGTCGAGGCCCGGGACCTCTTGCGGCACCCCGCGGAAGATCGCGACGTACCCGTCGGACTCGGCGACGTAGTACTGGTCCTGTGACCAGTCGTACGCGAGCTTTCCGATCAACGCGAAGATCCCGAGCACCACGGCGAGGGCGATGATCCTTTTCAGCCAGCGAAATCGGCGCGGCGCCTGGGGCGCGTAGCGAAGCTCTTCGGGATCGACGTCGCGACCTCCGCCGCTCGGCGAGTCGTCGGTGTCGGCTGCGTGCTGGGAGCCGACGACGTTCATCGTCGACGTATGCGAGCCACTGCTGCTGCCACGGGGACGCTCGGCGGCCGCACCGACCAGCATGGGTTGGACTCCGGTCGCCGATACCGGGTCCTGCGAGGCGGCATCGGGGTCTACGACCTCACCGATCACGCAGGTGATGTTGTCGGAGCCACCGGCATCGAGGGCGAGGCGTACGAGGTCGACGGCGGCGAGGTCGATGGCCGACGAGCCGAGAACCTCTGCGATCTTGGTGTCGTCGACCATTCCGGAGAGGCCGTCGCTGCAGATGAGGTAGCGGTCGCCGATGCGGGGCTGCAGGCGGGTCAGGTCGGGGTCGCAGTCGTCGCGTCCGAGGAGCACGCGCAAGATGACGGATCGGTGCGGGTGGACACGCGCTTCGTCCTCGCTGATGCGGCCCTCGTCGACCAGGCTCTGCACGAACGTGTGATCGTCGGTGAGCTGGGTGAGCAGGCCGTCCCGCAACCGGTACGCGCGCGAGTCGCCGATGTGGGCCATCGCGATGCCGTCGTCGTCGAACAGCAGTGCAGTGAGGGTCGTACCCATGCCCTCGACGGTCGAGTCGTCTTCGATGATCTCGGCGAGGCGGTCGTTGGCCCGGTGCACGGCGCCGGCGAGAGCCTCCAAAGCGTCGCCCTCGATCGGCTTGTCGAGGCGGGTCATGACATGCATGACCTCGCTCGAGGCGAGATCGCCGGCCGCGGCGCCGCCCATACCGTCGGCGACGATGAGGATGCGTTGGCTGGCGTACCCGGAGTCCTGGTTGACGGTGCGTACGCGACCGACGTCGGACACGGCGACGTAGTGGAGATCGTGGGCCATCGCTCGCTACTTCCGCAGCTCGACGACGGTCTTACCGAGGCGTACGGCGGTCCCGATGGCGATCGGGGTGGGTGAGGTCACGCGGTGACTCCCGATGTAGGTGCCGTTGGTGGACCCGAGATCTTCGACGAACCACTGCTCGCCGTTGGTGGCAAAGCGGGCATGCCGGGTCGAGACGTAGTCGTCGTCGAGCCGGATGGCTGCGTCGGTGCCGCGGCCCAGCAGGATCGGCTGGTCGGCAACGGGCACGCTCTGGCCGGAGTTGGGGCCCTCGGTGATCTGGAGGGTACGCGGGGCACCGCGCGGCTGTTTGCGCGGCTTCGCCGGCTTCTGTGGCTTGGGCTGTTTCGCCGGCTTGGGCGTGGCGCTCTCGACTCGCGCACCGAAGATATCGGAGCGGATGACGGAGACGGCCGAGAGAACGAAGAGCCAGAGGACGGCCAGAAAACCGAGCTTGATCAGCGTCAGGGTGAGCTCGGACATCACACCCCACTCGGATGCTGTGCGTGCGGGTTGCGCACCTTGATGGTCGTGTTGCCCATGCGGATCTCCGATCCGTCTCGCAGCATGGCCTGGGTCACCCGCTGTCCGTCGACGACGATGCCATTGGTGGAGCCTAGGTCCACGACGCTGACGCTCACCTGTTGGCCCATCAACGAGATCCGGATCTCGGCGTGACGCCGGGAAACGCCGGGGTCGTTGATGCGCAGATCGGCGTCAGTGCCGCGACCGAGCACCAGACCGGGCGGCTCGATCGGATGGCGTACGCCGTTGACCTCGATGAGCACCGGAGCCCGGCCGATCGCGGTGTCGGACAGCGACTGGCCGGCGACCGGCGTGACCGATGCCTTCGCTTGGCTGTGCACTCGGAACCGGCCCGTGGACAGGTCGAGCCGCTCCTCGAAGTCGATGCGCAGCGGACCCGCGAGCGTGTAGCGCTGCTCATTGACGTGCTCGTTGACGAGATTGGTCAACTCGGCAGACAGCGTGCCGCCGTACGGTGAGAGTCGCTCGAAGTCGGCCGACGACAGCTCGACGGTGAATGCGTTGGGTACGAGGTAGCGGTTACGCGCGAGCACTTGGGCGGAGTTGTCGATCTCACGCTGCAAGGCGGCCGCGATTTCGACGGGTTGTACCGCGCTGCGAAAGGCGCGCGCGAACGCACCACTGACCGCGTCCTCTAGTCGCTGCTCGAATCGCTGCAGCACTCCCATGGCAACCTCCTCACTCTGCTCGTACGCATGCCAAGACGGGCCTGGCCGCCCGACACATCGATCGTATCTGCCGCCCGCATGCGTAGATGCCACCACGTCGGGGCGCGTTCCGTACGCGTGCTAATCTGAGGTTTCGTCATGCAGGGCGTGACGATCACGATAGCAAGTCCATAATGATGCGCGCGGGTGGCGGAATAGGCAGACGCGCACGGTTCAGGTCCGTGTGCCCGAAAGGGCGTGGGGGTTCAACTCCCCCCTCGCGCACAGTTGCAGTTTGAGCGGCTCACAGATGGGGGCCGCTCGTTGCATGCGCCGAACTATTCGCCGAGGTACGCCGTCCTGCCAATAGACCGGCTCTTACTGGCCGGACGCCGTACTTCGGCGATGCTGCTATGGCCAAGTCACGCCGACGCTTCACTTGGACGCCTCGTACCGTTCGCCGGACGTGCAGCCACCCTCTGGATTGACGTCGTAGCTTCGCGTCGTCGGCCGAACCTCGCCGACATCGCAAACTGCACAGGAGATATCGGGTGACTTCACCGGCTCATCACCGTTCCCGCCAAGCCAGCAGGTCCGCCCGCGCTTTGACCGGCGCCATCACGCTCGCGCTCGTTGCGACCATGGCGGTGGCGGCGCCCGGCAACGCGGCTGCTGGCGATTCGGAACAGATCGCATCTACCGCCGCCCGCGTCGCGGCCGCCCCCGCAAGCGCGGTGCCCGAACCCGACATCTTGAGCGTCGACTTCACCGACGACGGTCCGGTCGAGCATGTCCAAGACCGACCGGTAGCCGCCGAAGGCACCGCGCCGACGATCGTCTACGACGAGACCGTTCAGCGCAATGTTGCCGAGTTCGCGGCCGCGGACTCGGCCGGAAGTACCGGAACGGGCGGGTACGTCTACGACATCCCCGACGCGTGGTCGGCCTCCGACCCCGGTCACCAGGATGACGTGGACGTTCTCGACGGGGGCACGTTCGAGTGCTACTTCCGATACGACGGCGACAACCCGGTCCCCAGCGGTCAGTCGAGCCAACTGTGCGGTGGCGGGCCACAGGGTTACGCCTTCTACCTCCCGGCGACCGGCTGCTGTGTCCGATTCAAGGCAACCGCGACGACTGCCAACAAGAACACCGCGACCGCTCCGGTTCCCACCAAGAGCGGCGAATGGGTGCACGCGGTGGCGACAGTCGGGGACGGCGACATCGAGTTGTACCTCAACGGCGTACCGGCCACCCAGATCCCGCAGGAGCCCGGAAACGGAGTGGGCACCGGCCACAACCATCTGGGGCCGTACGCGAAGCTCAACGTCGACTCGGTTCCGAAGTGGGGCATCGGTGCCGCCCCGACGGACGCTGGCATCACGACGCCGACCCATGCCGCCATCGCCGCTTCTCGGGTGTGGAGCACTGTGCTCACGGATACCCAGATCGCTCAGCTGTGGCGCGAAGAGCGGCCGACGCCACCAGAGGTGGAGGTGCCGGAGGCGAACATCCTCGACGTCGACTTCTCCGACGACGATGCCCCGTTCGCAGATCATTCGGAATCGAACCGCGAGCCGGGCGTCACCGGCACGGCCGACGTCCAAGCCAACCCGGCGTTTGCGACCCAGCCGCACAACGTCTACACCACCGACGGAGAGAAGGATCACGTCTTCTACCCGCTGCAGGACGCGTGGGCAGACACCGGCAAACCGCACACCGACGA
Organism: Nocardioidaceae bacterium SCSIO 66511; assembly: GCA_023100825.1. Classification (NCBI taxonomy): domain Bacteria; kingdom Bacillati; phylum Actinomycetota; class Actinomycetes; order Propionibacteriales; family Nocardioidaceae; species Nocardioidaceae bacterium SCSIO 66511. The sequence goes on from CP095846.1 coordinate 58,483, forward strand.
CATCGCCACCTACAAGGACGACACGTGGGCCGGCGACGGTCTCACGATCCAGTGCGACGTCAAGATCAACGAGAGTCTCCCGGCCGACGACGCACCGCACTTCTGCTCGGACAAGAGCGGCGGTGGGTTCGGACTCCATATCGACAAGTCGTCGATCGTCGCCGCCTTCCACATCAACGGCGGCTATCAGAGCCTCACGTCGCCACCGGTCCGTTCGGGCGTCTGGCACAGCGTGACCGCGACGTTCGACGGGACTGAGATCGACCTCTACCTCGACGGCGAGCTCGTCGGTACGAACAGCAACAACACCGCTGGACCGCTGTTGGCTCCAACGGCCGGATCCATCATCGAGCCGTACGTACGGTTCTTCGCGATCGGATCGGACGTCAAGGGCAACGGTGCGATCGAAAGTCCGGCCGAGGTGTCGGTCGGTGCAGCCAGACTCTGGGACACCGCGCTGTCCGCCGAGCAGGCCGCTCAACTCGACCGGGACTCCTTCGGCGACCGCAACATCGATATCGAGCTGACCTCGACGACGCCGTCGGCAGGTACGAAACTGAACTCACCGACCGAGTTCGATGTCGCCATCTCCAACGAGGACCAAGCAACTGGCTGGACGTACGAACTGGACGGCGAACCGATCGCACCCGGCGAGGAGATCGGCGCCGGGATGGATGCGGGCGAGCACACGATCGCGATCTCGGCGACGGACGTGTTCGGCAACCCGCTCGACTGGACCGTCGACTTCACCTCCAGCGATATCCCCGGCGGTGGCGGCACTGACACCGGTCAGGGCAAAGGCGTTGTCACCTTGTCTGCGATCGCCAATGGCGACGGCGAGCTGAAGACCACCTTCAAGCGGGCCGGTCTGACCGTCGCCGACGGCGGGTTCCAAGGCACCATCGCCCGGTCGCCGGAGAACCTCCCACTTGACCTCGGCGATATCCAGGACCGTACCGAGATCACCGGCGGGTTGACCACTGGCGACGAGGACACGGTCGACTCGCCGGCGAGCCACAGCCGAGTGCCGTTCCAGCGGTTCGACGTCGCGTTGCCGAACGACCGCACCGGACAGCAGCTGTTGTGGGACGGCGTCGTCGACCCGGCCCGGACGGCGCGGCTTTGGGCATGGGACACCGTTCACGAGACGTGGGCACCGATCGATGAAGCCCGCGGATCGACCGACACCACACACCTGCAAGGTGTTCTCCGGCCGCGGACGATCGACACGAGTGACCCCGAAGCCCCCGTCGTGCACGTCGTCGTCACCGCCGAGGACCCGTTTGCCGACGACCTCGCCCCACGTGACGCCTCGGCCGGAACCCCCGAGGCCAAGGACCACCTCGAAGACCCGAGCGACTACGACTTCTCGTTCGTGCACTACACCGACGCGCAGTACAGCACGGAGGTCGCCTCCGGCAGCCAGATGGATTGGTCGTCGAGCTTGCCGTGGCAGCACATCGACGGTGCGACCAACACCCCTGAGGAAGCGTCGGTCTTCGAGGAAGCACTGCGGCAACAGAACGAATGGATCGCGGACAACAAGGACGACCGCAAGATCGGATTCGTTGCCAACACCGGTGACGTCGTCAACAGCGAGGTCTCGGGCAACGACCTGCAGTTCGACCCGGACGCGGCCGAACCCGGCGGTGGCCCGGCGATGTACGACCAGACCACCTCCGACGGCAAGGTCGCCGGGATCAAGGAACAGATCAAGAACGAGTTCAGTACGGTCCGCGACCTGCAAGAGCCGTTGTGGACCTCAGGCGTACCCAATCAGGCGATCGCCGGAAACCATGACAACCGCAGCGGCACGCACAATGGACCCACCTCACCGTTTGCGGCGTTCTTCTCCGCGGCCGACTACTACGACCAGGCTGCCGAGTACTGGCCATCGGACGCGTCGTACCACACGATGGATGAGGAGACCGATCCCGAATCCGGTGAGACCGTCACGCCCGGCCACGACAGCTCGAACAACTACGTGTTGTTCTCGGCCGGCGGACTCGACTTCGTCGCGGTCGCCCTGTCGTACGGCGTGACCCAGGAGGAGTCCGACTGGGCCGACGAGGTGCTCAAGCGCTACCCCGACCGTAACGCGATCCTGGTCACGCACGGCTACCTCTCGGCGTCATCGGCACCGGACGGCCGCGACGGCGCGATCGGAGCCGACGGCGACAAGCTGTACGACGAGATCGTGCGCGACAACGACAACGTGTTCCTCGTCGTCGGCGGGCACTTCCACGGAGTTGCCACCAACCCCGAGGTCGTTTCGGGCCCGAAAAGCGATCACCGGGTCGTCCAGCTCCTCGCCGACTACCAGGGCTACATGGTCCCCGCAGAACGCATCTTCACGCCCGAACAATGCGAGGCTGCCGGGCTCGACCCGGAGACGCAATGCATCACCGGCACCGGAGGCGACGCCGGCAAGATCGACGTCGACGGCGACGGGACCTGGGACCACAAGAGCAGCGACAAGCTCGCGCTCGGCGCCAGCTTCTTGCGGATGCTGCAGTTCAACACTCGCGACAACACCATGGCGATCGACACCTACTCGCCGTTCCTCGATGAGTACGGAGCCACGCCGTACGACCACGGCAACTCGCCGAAGGACACACCCGAGCCGATCGACCGCTACAACGGTGCCGAAGACAACCTCACCGTCCCGATCGATCTGAGTACGCGTACGACCTCGTTCGCCTCTGACGGCCTCGCGGTGGTCACGCCGACCGACGACGTCATCGGGACCGATACCGCGAAGTCCGGATTCCCTGCGACGGTGGAATGGGCCGGTCTGGTCGAAGGCAAGACCTACGCGTGGGTCGCGAGCAGTGTGCAGACCGGCGACGACTCAGGCGTGGTCGACCAGTTCGGCGGCGTTTTCGTCGCCACAGCTGCCGGCACCGACAAGCAGCCGCCGACGTTGACCATCCCGAAGGCGACGACCCTTCAGCGCGGGGCGACCTTCGATCCTCTCGACGGAGTCAGCGCATCCGATGACACCGACGGTGATGTCACCGACCGAATCGAGGTGGTCGGCGGTGTCGACACCTCCAAGCCCGGTCCGTATCTACTCACGTACCGCGTCGAGGACAGCAACGGAAATCAGTCGGTCGGTTCGCGCCTGGTGACCGTCGCCAAGAAGATCGATGCCGCGGTCGTCGGGGAGGCCCGCAGCACCACCTACGGCAAACCGGCACGGGTGACGGTGAGCGTCTGGGGTGATCGCCCGACCGGCACGGTCACGTTGGCCAAGCAGGGACGGCGGCTTGGTTCGGCGACGTTGCGTCGCGGAACCACGACGGTACGGATACCGAAGCGAGCGCTCAAGCCAGGCCGTCACCGCTTGGTGTTGCGGTACACCGGTGACGCCAGGAACCGAGCGTCGAGGTCGAAGGTCGTTCTCGAGATCGCCAAGGCACGGGCCAACGTGCAGTTGGGGATCAAGCGGAAGAACCGTCATCACGGCAAGTTCACGCTCGTCGCGACGGTACGCGTCAACGGCGCCGGTGTCGGCGTGCGGCCGACCGGAAAGGTCCGCGTACGGGCCGGCTCCAGGACTCGGGTCGGTCGGTTGAGGTCAGGGCGAGTGACGGTTTCCCTCGGGCGTCACCGCGCGCAGGCTCGACCGGTGCTCGTCGCGAACTACCGGGGCGATGCGACCTTCGCTCCGCGCGCCGTACGCAAGCGAGTCGGTAGGAGCTGAGAAGTAGCGGTTTGCGCACGGAGCCGATCCCTCTTGCGGACGAGTGAATCTCACGTCCTGGCGGGATCTTCCGTCCGCCCGTCCCTGGAAGCGTGATCTGTACGGGTCGCCGACGGGGCGGCTGGACAGATGAGGAGACACGAGATGCGTAGAACTCAGGGTCGGGCCGTGCTGGCGGCCGTCGTCGCGGCGGGTGCACTGGTGGCAACGGCTGGGTCCGCGTACACGGACACCGACACCGACGACGCGAACACGACCGGCGGCCACCATGACGGTCGCCGGACGGCCGCGGTGACGGGTTCGGCCGAGTTCGGCGTGCCGTTCTGGCCCGACAAGGACGTTCGTTCCTTCAAGTTCGACGTGCACGCCAAGCCGTACAGCGATCCGAAGCTTCCGTTCGCCCCCAAGGGTCTCCCGACCGATGCGGTCGGCAAGGTGAAGATCTCGCATTGGGTGGCCAAGACCGGCGAAACGATCCACGCGACGGCGAAGGTCGATTGTCTCGCCACTGCGCCGCGCACGGCTACGTTCACCGCGATCGTCACGAAAGCGGACGAAGCGGTGCACGACTGGATCGGCCGCCGGGTCGGCTGGAGCGTGTACGACGGAGGCCCGAGGCGCGGTGGCAAGAGCCGCGACCGGGTCAGCTTCTCCTGGAACTTCAGCATGGATCAGAACAAGCAGGGGAAGTGGCGGGAGGCCAAGCTGGGCACGTGTGTAGCCCCTGCGGCCTTCGGCAAGGTCACCCGTGGCGACTACCAGGTACGCCACGCCGACCTGTTGCCGCAGCCGACGTCGTGACCGCATCGCCGATGGATCCCTCGGCGATCACTCCGGAGGCCTGGTCGGGTCGCTGCCGTTGAGGAATCGGCCCGACTGGCCTGCGACCGTCGTCGCGCCAACTGCCTCCGACCAACGCCGGACTTCGCCGGCGAGGAGGCGGGCTCCGGCGACGTCCTCGGCGTCTTGCGCCAGCACGGCAAGGAGGAGCTGCTGCGCGAGTACGCCTGCGAGATGGCCGGCGCGTGCTGCGGCCGCCGTCGCCTAGGACCACCGTACGTATGCCTCGGCGGTGTGGCTGTCGTCGTGCGCGTGGTCGCCGAGATGTCGCTGTGCCTCGAAGATGAGCAAATCGTCGTTGAACTGGCGGCCGGCATCAAGCGCGTCGCGGTAGTGCGGGGGTGCGCTGTCGCGGTCGCCTCGAATGTTGTCTGCGATCCAACCGAGACACATCCGCGCCCAGCCGCGGCGAGCGGGATCCGGGGCGCGTTCGACCAGCTCCGTCGCGTCTGAGGCGAGGGCATCGACAACGGCGGCGTTGCGGTCGTCGGGGCCGAACCACGGCGATCCATCGGGTCGCCTCAGCTGCTTCGCGTACCGACGGCGTACGGCGAGGAGCTCCGCGTCCCAGACGAGCTCGGAGTGCGGGTCGAGCGCGCGGGCGCGTACGGCGAGTTCATCGAACCACGCGGCAGCGGTCGGATCGCCGCCGCGTACGTAGTCGCGGCGTTCTGCGGCATCGGCAGCTGCGAGTGCAAGTCGTACGTTGTCCGCGGCCGAAAGTGCCTCCGTATCGGCGCTTTCGGCGACCGCGGCAGCGGCCAGTTCGAGCGCTTCGTCGTAACGAGTCGCGAGCGACAGTGCGCGAACCGCCGCGCAGAGCGAGTCGATACCGACGCCCAAAGTCGATGCGGGAGCGAGATCCGATTGCGTACCGGGTGACACCATTGCGCCAAGGTACTTTTGGTCAAAACTTTTTACGAGAAAACTATTCTTGGGCGGCAGACGATGACGACAGCCGACTCGGTCGACGAGCACGTAGCCGCATGGGCCGAGGAGCTGGACTGGCTCGACCCGGTGCACGAGGCGATCGTTGCGCGGATGATGATCCTGACCAAGCATCTGCAGAACGCCAGGGCGCGCGCGTTCGCGGCCGAACAGCTCTCGCTCGCATCCTTCAAGGTGCTGCTCGCATTGCGGCGACTCGGCGAGCCGTACTGCACCAGCCCGTCCCGGCTGGCCGATCTGTTGACCCTGAGTCGAGGAGCGCTTTCCGCCCGGCTGGCGCCGCTCGAGGACGACGGGTTGATCGCGCGCTCGGTGGAGGCGACCGACCGCAGGCGCGTACACGTGCGGTTGACCGATGCAGGCATGACCGCACTTGACGCACACGGATACGCGGAAGGAGCAGCCGAGGCGGAGGTGCTCGATCGACTGGATCGAGACGACCAAAAACGACTGGCCGACCTGCTGCGGGTGCTCGTTATCGGCGTCGAGGGGCCCGTTGACCCCTGGGCGGTCCCAGGTTGACCCGCTCCCCGCGGTCGGTGAGCGTGCAGGTATGCGTACCTCCACCATCGGTCGGCTCGCGGTCGTCGCCCTACCCCTTGTCGGCCTGCTCGCACCCGTCGTCGCTACGAACAGCGTTCACGCGGTCGAGCCGACCACCCAGCAATCACTCACGGACGCGGCCGTGCCGGACATCGACTGGCAGACCTGCGATCTGATCTACCAATGCGCCAAGGTCGAGGTGCCGCTCGACCACGACGACCCCTCCGGCGAGACCACGAAGCTGCCGATCAAGCGGCTGCCGGCGAGCAACCCTGCCGAACGTGTCGGCGCGTTGTTCATGAACTTCGGCGGCCCGGGTGCGACGGCCGCCGACAACATCCAGTTCACTGGCGCGTCGCTGATGTTCGGCAACGATGTACGCGCGAAGTTCGACATCGTCGGCCTCGATCCACGCGGGACCAGCGAACAGACGCTGACCTGTGCACCCGCTCCGGACACCGAGGCGCCTCCCGCTCCGACCACGATGGCACCCGAGACGCCGGAAGAGATCGCGGCCAAGATCGCCTATGACGACTACGTCCGCGACAGCTGCGACAAGACGGCCCCGCCGATCATCGATCACATGAGCACGGCCGACGTCGCGCGCGATATGGACCTCGTCCGGCAGGCGCTCGGTGACGAAAAGCTCTCCTACTACGGCCTTTCGTACGGCAGCGTCCTCGGTGAGACGTACGCATCGATGTTCCCCGACCGGGTAGGGGCGATGGTCATCGACGGCGTCATCGACCCCGTCACTTACGCCAACGACGACGGGAGCGGTGAGCCGTACACGTCCCGATGGGGGATGGCGCCCGGCATCGAGGAAGCCCTGAGCTCCGCCTTCGCACGATGCGACAAGGTCGGCATTCTGCGCTGCCCCCTCGCGGGTAACGCCTGGAAGCGGTGGCATCGGGTGGTCGACTCGCTCGACAAGCAGCCTCTCGCCCTGCCGGGCCTCACGATCGACGGCGAGTACTTCAAGTACGGATTGACGGTCAACGCCCTCCAGATGCATCGAATCGGTGGCGTCCCGCTGCCGACGATCGAACTGCTCGCAGGTGCGACGAAGATCATCGATGTGCTGAGGTTCGGCCTGAGCCAGCCGGCAGCACGCAGCTCTGACAGCACGTTGCGGCTACCCGGGGTCGGGCGGGTAGACCTCGGGGCACAGAACTCGGTGCTGCTCGATCGCCTCGGCGAGATCGTACGCAAGATCATGGACCAGGCGGAGAAGTACGGCTTCCCGCCACTCTCCTCGAGTGGTGTCGCCGCCGATCAAGGTCCGGACGAGCCCGTGCTCAGCGGTGCGCAGTTCGGCGTGAGCTGTAGCGACACGGAGAACCCGACCGACCCGAATGCGTGGGTCACCGCCGCGGAGAACTCGAAAGCCGACGCACCCAACTTCGGGCCAGGCGTCGTCTGGAGCTCGTCCGTCTGCGCCAACTGGCCGGGGTCGTCGGAGAGTGCCTACCGCGGCCCGTTCGACACGGACACGTCGATGCTGATGATCGGCAACACCCACGACAACGCGACACCGATGGCCGGGGCGAAACTGGCGCACCAGCGCTTCCCCGGATCGAGCCTGATCACCCTCAACAGCTGGGGTCACACGGCGATCGGCAAGAGCTTCAACTGCATTCAGCCGAAGGTCGACTCGTACCTGTTGACGGAGAAGTTGCCGGCCGACGGCACGGTCTGCCAGCCGGATGCCCAACTGTTCGGATAGCGCAGATCGCGCAGGGTGCGCTCGGCTGTGAGCGTTCTGTAAGCGGTCGCCTCTAGGAAGAGGCGACCGCTTATGGAGGCTCCATGCCAGATCTGTTTCCGCTCTACCCCGCCTCATCGGCGGCGGTACGCGCCGCCGCGCGCTCGGGTCACGGCGCGGCCGAGGCGTTCGGCCGGGTCAGCGAGAGTGTCGAAGCACGCCATCGGGCCGCTGCCGCGGAGGCGACGGACGATCTGCGGGCGACCCTGGACGGTCCCAGTTACGGTCCGCTGACGACTGACGCCAACGCCCTGCAGCGTGGCGCAATCTGGGCGGCGTCCCAGGTCGAGGTGTTTGCGGACGCGATCGACATCTACAACGAGAGCAGCAAGGCACCGCGATCGATCCGCAAGCTGAATGCCGCGTACGCCGAGGCGACGGGTACGAAGCCGGAGGATCCGGCACTCAAGGGTCAGCTCACGATGGAGAAGGAGCAGCTCGATCGTGCGCTCGACCAGGCTGCCGAACAGGTTGCGGCGAAGCTCAGTCGCCCGCCGACGGATGCGGAGGTACGCGAGCTCTGGCGAGCGGGCAACCTCCCGATGGCGGCGATCGCGGCCTGGCCGGGTCTGAACCTGCGCTTGACGGACCTGCCGTTCGAGATACGCGACACCGCCGTCACTGCAGAAGGGTTGCGCTACCTCACCGACCAGCACCTCGTCGATGCGCTCCTGAACCCGAATCTCAATCCCGAGGTACGGCAGCTGATCCTGGAGAACAGGCCGACGGCGGTCGAACTGCTCGCACAACAGTGGCAGCTGACGCCGGAGACGAAGGCCAGGCTGGATTTCCTCTGCGTTCCGAACTCCGATGGGCAGATCGTCGGTCCCGACGGGCGGCTCTACTACGTGCAACGGCCCGGCCCAGGCCCCGCGTACGACGGTCCGGTGATCGGTGCCCCGAACGATTTCATCGGTGACGACGGTCCCGGATCCACCTGGCGCACGTTGATCTCTCGCGATGGAGCGATCGCGTACGGCGACCCGATGGACCTCGCCACGACGATGGCCTTCGTACTCGCCGGTGATATCGGCAAGCCGTCGGGCAAATGGCAGTCGATCGGCGACCAGCAGGGTGCGTACGTCACGATGGAGGACGGATCGGTTCGGCTGAACGACGGCACCCAGGCGCCCAACGACCAGGCGCCGCCGCCGGGCGGCCCGGTGCCCGAGGGGATGAAACCGCCCAACCCGTACAACGGCGGTGATATCGCCAACGGTGGCCTCGGGCTGCTGATCGACGGAGCCGAGGGCCTGAACAACGCCCAACAGGCAGAGTTCAACCGCCACTACGCAACCGAGGTCACCTTCCAAGAGGACGCTGACGGAAACCGGCGCGCTGTGATCAACCTCTATCAGGTGCAGGCCGACGGAGAGAAGGTCCGGATCGACCACTCTTACGCCGACATCGGACCGGGCGGCACGATCGTCCCGGCGCCCTGAGCCGACTCCGATCCTCCTCGCGGGGGAGCGTGATTCGCGCTCTGTAGTGATCCGGATTCTGCCCGGAGTCGACAGATTGGGGGCATGATTCGACGACTAGAGACTCACGGCCTGCTCGTTGCGATCTGGAGCTTCGCGTTCGCTTGCGTACACATCGCCTGGGCGGCGGGATGGCGCGGCGGTCTGCCCGACTCGTTCGCACCGATCGGAGAGCGGCCGTGGTTCCTCGCCTACGACATCCTGGCCGGCGTCCTCATGTACGGGGCTGCGATCGGCGCGATCCTGCTGGCATTCGGCCGCGGTACGCCGTTGCTACACAAGGTCGCCTTCGTGTCATCGCTGCTCGCTCTCGGCCGCGGTGTCCCGGCGTTGGTCTTCGACGTGTTGGGGGGCGACTTCGGCGTCGTCAGCTTCGGCGCCGATGTCTGGTTCACGGTCGCCGGCCTCGCGGGATTCACGCTGGTCAAACGGATCAAGCGCGAGCAGGTCGCGTCTCGGATCGAATCCCGCGAGGCTCAGTACGCAGGGCACTAGGACGTCGGATACCTGGTCGTTCTACTGGCTCAGGGTTCGATCAGGCCGGCGCGGATCGCGTACCGGGTGAGTTCGGTACGATCGCGCATCCCAAGCTTGGACAAGATGTTGGCGCGATGACGCTCAACGGTCTTGTAGCTGATGACGAGCGTGGCGGCGATCTCCTTCGACGAGTACCCCTCGGCGATCAGCTTCACCACTTGGTCTTCGCGTTCGGTCAGCACCGCGCGCGGTACGCGTTCGCCACGACGCATCCGCGCCATGAAATCGCTCACCAGCGTGCCGGCGACGCCCGGGTACAGGAACGACTCGCCGCGGATGGCGGCGCGGCATGCGGTGATGAGGTCTTCATCGGCCGCAGATTTGAGTACGTACCCGCACGCGCCGTCCTGGAGCGCGGAGAAGAAGTACTGCTCGTTGTCGTACATCGACAGCATCAGCGTCGGAATATCGGGAAACCGTCGGCTGATCTCGCGGGCGGCCTGCAGACCGGTCATCCGCGGCATGGAGATGTCGAGGATCGCGAGGTCGGGTTCGGTCGTGCGCGCGAGCTCGACCGCCTCAGCCCCGTCGGCCGCTTCGGCCACGACGCTGAGGTCGGGCTCGGCGTCGAGGATTCGGCGCACGCCGGCACGGACGAGCGAGTGATCGTCGGCGAGCAGGATTCGTGCGGTCATACGTACTCTCCCGGCACCGGAACCTCGAGCCGGACCTCGGTGCCGCCCTCGGGTCGGGTACGTACGTCGAGTTGGCCGGCGACCATGCTTGCGCGTTCGTACATGCCCTGGATTCCGGCACCCATCGCCGACTCATCGCGGCCGGCGCCGTCATCGGCGATCTCGAGTACGAGGGTCGACTCGCGAAGCCGTAGGTCGAAGTCGATGTTCTGTGCGTTGGCGTGCCTCGTCACGTTCGTCAGCGCCTCCTGCGCCACACGGTAGATGACCAGCTCGGTCTGTTGTGGCAGTTCGGGGATGTCTGGCGGAAAGCTGCGGTGAACCGAGATGTCCGTACGAGCGTCGAGGTCGTTCGCCAGACCGGAAAGCGATCTGAGTAGTCCGAGGTCGGCCAGCACGCCGGGCCGGAGCCGCTGGGAGATGCGGCGCACCTCCTCGAGCGTCGTACGAGTGGTGTCGCGGGCCTGCTCCAGCTCGGGTACGACCCGGTCGGGTGCGGCATCGATCGTCTGCTTCAGGGTCAGCAGGACAACGGTGAGGCTTTGCCCGACCTCATCGTGCAGCTCTTGGGCGACGCGCTGCCGCTCGGTCTCCTGTGCGCGCAAGGCGCGGGCGGTACTGACGCCCCGCTCGACCTCCAGGCGCTGGAGCATTGCATTGAATCCGGCGACGAGCGAACGCGCCGGACCCGATCCGTACTCGTCCAGTCGGCGCCCCGGCCGCCGGAGGTCGATGGTCGCCATGACGGCTGTCAACCGGTCAAGCGGACGCAGCATCGAGCGAAGCAGCAGCCCATTGAGTGCGACGCTGACGACGAGGCCGATCGACAGGATCACCCCCTCGGACCACAGTGGCCTGGCCGAGACGGTCATCGGCGACAGCACCAGAACGAGCACGCCGAGTGCGAACACTGCGCCGTTGATCATGCAAACCCGCCAGAACAGCGGTACGGACAACTCCCGACTCATGTGGCAAGCATTGCAAAGCGTTGTGCAGCGGATATGGGTGCTGGCCTCCATGTTCTGCGCGCCGAGCGCGACAGAGGCTTGACGACACGGGCGCGACGCGTGTCCGTTTCCCGTCGCCGGGTGGTCATGACGTGCTCTCGTCCCCGCTCGATGTGGCGCGGCTACAGAGCAGAACTCAACGCCGACGGAGGACTAGTGATCGAGATAGAGCAGCGCAGCGAGTCCGGCGATCGCCGCGACCCCGACTACACACGCGCGTTCAGCGCCGGCGAGATCCGGGCACAAGAGCACCGCGCGTACGTCGGCGGCAGATGGGAGGAGATCGGCAAGCTACAGCTCGACTTCCTCGTCTCGCAAGGTCTCAAACCCGGTCTGCGGTTGCTCGACGTCGGCTGCGGCAGCCTGCGCGGTGGCGTCAAGTTCGCGAACTATCTCGATCCCGGCAATTACTACGGGATCGACCTCAACCCGCACGCGATCGTCGCCGGGTACGATCACGAGCTGGACGACGAGGGTCGCGAGCGACTGCCGGTCGCGAATCTACGCGGTACGGATCGTTTCGACGGTGACTTCGGGGTGTCGTTCGACATGGCGATCGCGCATTCGGTCTTCACCCATCTCTCGTTGAACAACATCCGGCTGTGCATGTATCGCGTCTCGAAGGTGATGAAGCCGGGTGCCACGTTCTACGCGACGTTTTTCGAGCGCCCGCCCGGGTTCCCCCTCGACGGGCACACCCGCGCTCAGTTCACCGAACGCAACGCGTTCTGGTATTACCGCCGTGACCTCCGCTGGGCGTCCAGGCAGGGCCGCTGGAGCTTCCGCCATATCGGCAACTGGGGCCATCCGGGCGGCCAGCGGATGATCGAGCTCACCCGGCTCGAGGACTGACCGGCCGACCCGATCGGTCAGTCCGATCGGGTCAGGCCGACCTGTCCGGCAGGCTTCGACGCGGCTCGGGCAACGAAGCCCGCTGCGTCTCGCTGCGATCCGACAGGCGCGGAACCTCGCCGAGCGTCTCGACCTGTTCGTTGAGCGCATCGAGCACAGCACGCAACTGGACCTGCGCCACCTTGGCGAACGTACGTACGTACTCGATCTCGGGCACTTGGTGGTCGTAGCCGCCCACCGTACCGTCACCGTCGATCGCATCGTTCTGCCGGACGAGCGATGCGGCGGTCTGCTGCGCTTCTTTGACGATCTCGCGCTGTTGGGTGCGAGCCGACGACATCAGATCGCGGGCATGGGTGACGGCCTCGTCGATCAGGTTGTCCGAGATCTTCTGCGCCTCGCTGAACATCAGGACGGCACGTTCGTTGATCGCGTTGTCGCTGCTCGACTCACGCTCGGCACGAAGTGTGGCGATCTCCTGTTCCTGTTGTTCGATCGTGTCGGCCAGGGCATCGAGGTAGCGCAGGACCTCGTCCTGGTCGAATCCGTTGCGGTGGACGGTGAACCGGGCGTTCCGAATCGTCGCCGCCATCCGACTCGTCTGGGTCTCACTCACGACTGGCCTCCTGCGTCATGCTGGGCGAAGACGGGCTGGTAGCCGCCATCGCCGAAGTGTTCGTGGCGGATGTCGGCCGAAGGGACGCCACCCACCGTGGTGAGCTGGGTAACCGTGTGCTCGACCATCGCCGGTGAGCCACACACGTAAGCCGTGCCGCCGCTCCACGAGCCGTGCCCGGCGGCGACCGCGCCGACGGGGCCGCGCAGACCCTGCCAGCTGGGATCGTCGGAGACGGCGGCGTGATAGTCGAACCAGGGACGGTCGTTGAGGGCAGTGAGGGCTTCGTCGGCGTACAGGTTCCACGGCATTCGCGCGCCGTGGAACAGATCGACCTTCGGCCCGTCGCCGTTCTGCTGCCAATGCTCGTCGATTTGATCGACGACTGCGCGCAGTGGCGCCAGGCCGGTGCCGCCGGCCACCATCAGTACTCGTTCAGGCGGTTTGTCGAGGGTCAGCGCCTCGCCGACGGGAGCACCGAGCTTGACGGTGTCTCCCTTCCGCAACGTACGCACCATCGCGGTGCTGACCTGGCCTCCGTCGACGACCTGTACGTGCAACTCGATGACGCCGTCGTCGCGGGGCGCATTCGCCGGACTGTAGTAGCGCCACAAGCGCGGACGTTGCGGTACCTCGACGGCCATGGACTGGCCGGGGCGGTACGGCAGCGGCTGGTCCGGGCGTACGTGGATCGCAGTGACGTCGACGCTGCGTCGCTCGGTCGCGATCACCTCGGCGTTCCACCAGGACGGCGTCGTCTCGGCCGACTTCTCCGCGCCGTCGATCATCACCTTGGCGATGACGCCGTACGCGGCGGTCCAGTCGGCGGCCAGTTCGTCGGTCCATCGCGGTCCGAGGAAATGCCCGAGAGTGGCGAGCAGCGAAGCGCCGACAGCGTCGTAGTGCTCCGGTTCGACGGCGAAGCGTCGATGGTCCGAGCCGAGCGAGTTGATGAACGGCATCACCTCGTCGAGCTCGTCGACGTGGGTCACGATGTTGGCGAGTGCGCCGACCAGCTTGTCGCGCTGCTGCGACATCGAGACCGGGAACATCGAGCGGAGCTCGGGGTGGGACAGGAACAGATGCGAGTAGAAGAACAGGGGGACGTCGTCTCCGGACTTGGTGACGATGGCCCACGAGTCCTTGAGTGCTGCGGTATCCATGCGATCAGGACGCAGTGACGATGTCCGCCCGGGCTGCGCCGAGTGAACCGCCGAGTCGGTCGATCACGTCCGACGGGACACCGGCCTCGGTCAGCGCCGTGACCAGGTGGGTGACGACTCGATCGAAGTCTGCAGCGCCGATGTCCATGCCCGCGTGGGCTGTGCGCAGATCGCGGCCGTCGTACTCGGCCGGACCGCCCAGCAAGTGTGAGACAAGCATCACCTGGTGTCGCTTCAGATGCTCCATGCGGGTTTCGGCGAAGTAGTCGACCAAACTCGGGTCAGCGAGAATCAGGTCGTAGAAGCGGTCCACGACCGCACTCACTGCGCGTCCGCCGCCGATCCGTTCGTAGTCGCTCGGCTCGGAATTTGGGCGCACTGCATCATCAGACATCTACGGCTCCCTCGGTACTTGTCGTCGAAGTCTGCGGGAACGCTACTGTCTGAATCGCGTTATGTACAGAGGGTTTGAGGTCGATACCAACGCGCAAGATGTTGTAACACGTCACTGATTTTGCAACGCCGCCACGTTTGTAAACCGTGCTGGCGCGACAACATTGGCCGAAGCGTTCACGGCATTTCAGGTCATGAACGCCCGATACCGGCTAGTAGCCGCGACCGGGGAGTCCGGGCGGCGCCGAGGAGGTGCCCGTCCAGCTCGGACCCGGGTTCGGCGTCGGGTGCGGCGCATTCGGCTGCGACGACTGCCCGGCCAAAACGCTGCGTCGGATGCCTTCGTCTGCTTCACGCAGCAACTGCTCATAGATCGGCTCGGCGGTCGTGTGTGATCCCCAGCCCGTGTTCGTTCCAGTCATATCCCACTTGCTCCCTCGCGCGATGCTCTCGAACCGCCCACCAACCGTACGGGATCCGGGCGGATGTCGGTGGACGGCGGCAGGATGTAGCCATGGCGCGTTGGGTGCTCCACGTCGACATGGACCAGTTCCTCGCGGCCGTCGAGCTCCTCCGTCGGCCCGAGCTCATCGGCCTGCCCGTTGTCGTCGGCGGTCGAGGCGACCCATCCGAACGAGCAGTCGTATCGACGGCGTCGTACGAGGCACGAGAGTTCGGCATCCGCTCGGGCATGCCCTTGAAGACCGCCGTTCGCAAATGCCCGGAGGCGGTCTTACTGCCGGTCGACTTTCCGGAGTACGACGCTGCGTCGGCGACGGTGATGGAGGCCCTTCGTACGTATCCGGGCACCGTCGTCGAGGTGCTCGGCTGGGATGAAGCGTTCGTCGGCATCGCGGCCGACGACCCCGTCGATGCCGCCCGAGGGCTGCAGGCGGCGGTGCTCGAAGCTTCCAAGCTGCATTGCTCCGTCGGCATCGGCGACACGCTCGTCCGAGCCAAGATCGCCACCGAGTTCGGGAAGCCGCGCGGGGTGTTCATGCTGACCAAGGAGAACTGGATGGAGGTCATGGGGAAGCGGCCGACGCAGGCGCTGTGGGGAGTCGGTAAGCGGATCGCGCAGCGTCTTGGCGGACTGGAGATCCACACCGTAAGCGACCTCGCGTACGCGGCCGAGCCGGAGCTGGTGGCCGAGTTCGGACCGAACACCGGGCCGTACCTGCGCAACTTGGGTCGCGGTCTGAGCCGGGCGACCGTCGATGACACCCCGTGGGTAGCCCGTGCACATGGGCACGAGACGACCTACCAGCAGAACCTCACGGGCGTCGAGGAGATCGCCGGCGCCGTACGGGCGCTGGCCGAGCAGGTCGTGGTCGACATCCGCGCCGAGGAGCGCCCTTGTATGCGCGTCCACCTGAAGGTGCGCTTCGCGCCGTTCTTCACCTTCACCCGCGTACGAAAACTGCAGGAGCCCACGTACGACCCGGAGGTGATCGCGCAGACTGCGCTCGACCTGCTTGCCGGGCTGGACGACGATCGGCCGATTCGGCTGCTCGGTGTACGCGCCGAGATGGTGCCGCCGGAGGGCGGTTACGACCGATGACCCGTCGTCGGCTAACCGAGCGCGAGCCCGCGTAGTTCGGCTTCATACGCGGCGTACGCACCGCGGAGCTCCGCGGCCGGCCAATCGACGGGCAGCAGCGGCGCCGGGAGCAACGGGTCGGTCGCGAGGTGTCGAACGAGCTGGGCCGCGACCGCGAGTCGTGCCGCGGGCTCCGTTGTGGCCTCCAGCCGAGCGCGTAGCCGCCGGCCGCCTCCGCTCCAGGCGCCCAGATCCCACAGCGATGCCGCAAGATCGACGGAGTCGCCGTCCGGCACCGCACGAAACGTCGTGAGCACCCGGTTCGCCGCGTACTCCGAGGGTCGGCGGAGGTTGGCCGGCCGAGTCCAGACACCTTCGCGGAGCTCCGCGAGCCGGTGCGCGCGCATGGTGTCGCGCAGTGCCGCGCGCTGCGAGCCAGTGCGGCCGGTGACGGAGACGACGGCGAGCTCCCAGTCGCCGTCCCATTCGGTCTCCGCGTCGTCGATCGCCTCCGTCTGATAGCGCTGACGCTCGACAAGTGGGTCGCCGAGCACGTACTCGGCGTGACTGCGCTCGACCTCGCCCGCGGCGACGGCGCGGCTGAGTGCGGCGCGGATCGTCGATGCGGAGATCCCGAAGTAGTTGCCGGCGCGGGTCATCGCCGACGGGCTGATCGGCTCGGGATGGGCGCCGAGTAGCAGGCTGAGCACGACGGAGCGTGCCGGGAGCGGGGTGGGTCGGTGCTGGTCGGCTGCCACAGACGCAGCATCGCACGCTACAGGTTCGGGTACAACCGTGGCACAATATGTAACACTTCGTCGATCGAGAGGTGCCTCATGTCCGCAACGCACGACGTGCTCAACCAGGCGCCGCCCCTCGTCGGGCATGACACGAGTGCGGACGCTGCCCTCCGTGAAGGCGTCGAGCGTGAGGGCGCCGGCTGGGCGATGCAGGAGCTCGAGGAGCTCGGCCGTCTCGCCGGCAGCTCGGAGGTACAGGAGTGGGGCCGCCTCGCTGAGCGCTATCCGCCGCGGCTTGTGACCCACGACCGTTACGGCCACCGCATCGACGAAGTGGAGTACGTTCCGGCGTACCACCGCCTGATGGAAACCGCAGTCTCCCACGGGCTGCATGGCGCGGCCTGGGCCGACGACCGACCAGGCGCACATGTCGCCCGGGCGGCGAAGCTGATGGCATGGTCGGCCGACGCCGGCCACGCGTGTCCGGTCTCGATGACGTACTCGATCGTTCCTGCGCTCCGAGCGGCGCCCGACCTCGCGGCCGTGTACGAACGCCTGTTGACGAATCGTTACTACGACTACGGCCTACGCGAGCCGACCACCAAGCGCGGACTCATCGCCGGCATGTCGATGACCGAGAAGCAGGGCGGATCAGACGTACGTGCCAACACCACGCGCGCGGAGCCGCAGCCCGACGGGTCGTACCGACTCACCGGGCACAAGTGGTTCACGTCGGCGCCGATGTCCGATCTGTTCCTGACGCTCGCGCAGGCTCCGGAGGGCCTGTCGTGTTTCCTGGTGCCGCGGGTGTTGCCTGGTGGACAACGCAACGCGATCGCTCTGATGCGTCTCAAGGACAAGCTCGGCAACCGCTCCAATGCGTCGGCCGAGATCGAGTACGACGGGGCGTACGGCTGGCGGGTCGGTGATGAAGGCCGAGGCGTACGCACCATCGTCGAGATGGTCAACATGACAAGACTCGACTGCGTCGTCGCGACGTCGACCGGGATGCGTACATCGCTGGTGATGGCGGCGCACCATGCGCGGCACCGCGCTGCGTTCGGCAAGTCACTCATCGACCAACCCCTGATGCGCAACGTACTCGCCGATCTGGCGATCGAGTCCGAGGCCGCGACGTCGGCGATGCTCCGCCTCGCCGGTGCCAACGACCGGGCGGTCCGCGGGGACGAGTCGGAGGGTGCGTTGCGCCGGCTCGCACTGGCGGCGACGAAGTACTACGTGTGCAAGCGCGGGCCGATCCATGCTGCCGAGGCACTGGAGTGCCTGGGCGGCAATGGCTACGTTGAGGAGTCGGATCTTCCGCGGATCTACCGGGAGCTGCCGTTGTTGTCGATCTGGGAGGGGTCGGGCAACGTCGCGGCGTTGGACGCTCTGCGGGCGATGGCGCGCGAACCCCAGACCCTCGAGGCGTACTTCGCCGAGGTGGAGCAGGCCGCAGGTGCCGATGCGCGATTCGACGACGCCCTTGCACGGTTGAAGAAGGACCTCGGCTCGCTCGACGACATCGAGCTGCGCGCGCGACGGGTCGTCGAGCAGATCGCGCTGGTGTTCCAGGGCTCGCTGCTCGTGCGGCACGCGCCGAGCGCGGTCGCCGACGCATTCTGCGCTAGTCGGCTCGACCGTGACTGGGGCGGCGCGCTCGGCACCCTGCCCGCCGGACTCGACCTCGGCCCGGTGCTGGAGCGTACGTACGTCGAGGTGCCGTGATCGCGGCGCACGTCGGGAGGTGACGCGCTCTCGTGGTTCCTACGGTGCGGCTACCCCGCCTGCCCACCTCGGTTCGCGCTCGGCTTTCCCGCTACGTCTGGCTGGGCAGACGCGGCGACGCGCGGAGGCGCCATTTCGGTTCGGTTGCTTGGCGGCTTTCGCGGCACTTTGAGATGGGATCGGGGTAACGTTCGGATTCGGCGTCACATACGTACCGATGGCCACGTACGAACCAATCGGCGTGGCAAGGTGCCACTTTGCACGGTGTAGCTGCCGTGCAAAGTGGAGTTTCACCATGTCTACTTGGTAAACGACCACCACCGACTCCGCAAGAACCGACCGCTACGGGGCATACGAGCGAGTGAGTCGCTGGACCTCCGCGTACGCAATCGCCTCCGGACTCGTTCCGGCGCGTACGCAGTCGACTGCGGTAACCGCGGCTGCGAGGGCAGCCCGGTACGGGAGTGATCCCGAGCTGACCCGACGAACGCCGAGCTCGGAGAGCTCGGCAACGCTGAGGCCCGGTTGGGGCAGGACGTTCAGGGGTACGTCGAACCCGGATGCGAGCGCGACGATCGTCTCTGGATCGAATGCGCCGGGTACGAAGACTCCGTCTGCACCGGCCCCGACATAGTGTCGCGCGCGTTCGAGGGTGTGCTCGATGGTCGCGTCCTGACCGAGCCAGAACGTGTCGACCCGCGCGTTCACGAACACGGCGTCGCCGCAGGTCGCTTTGATCTCGGCGATCTTCGATGCGTGGGCCACTGGTTCGATCAGCGTTTCCGAGGTGCTGTCCTCGATGTTGATGCCTGCGACGCCCAACTCGTCGACATACGCGGCGACCCGGGCCGGATCGCCGTCGAATCCGTCTTCAATGTCTGCTGAGACGTGCACGGGCAGAGTACGAAGGGCGCGTACGAGGTCGCGCGTACGCTCTCGGCCGCCGCGCGCTCCGTCGGGGTGGCCGTGACTCGCTGAGACACCGAGGCTGGTCGTACCGACGGCGGGGTGACCGGCATCGACGAACGCGAGCGCCGAGGCGACGTCCCAGGCATTCGGCAACAGCAGCGCCCCGCGACCGTGATGCAGATCGGCGAACGTCATGTCAGCGCCGCCGCTGCCAGTCGGCGGGCGATCGCCTCGCCCGGACATGCATGTGGGCCGCGCCCGAAGTGCGCGTCGGCGAGATCGACCTCGACGACCGTACCGTCTGGTGCGACACGCCGAGTCATCGGAACGGGCGCTCTACCGTCGCCCGCCTCCAGTGCGTCGATGAGTGCGCGCGTACCCGCATGCGCCTGTACGAGAAGGCAGATCGTGGCGGCGACGCGTTCACTGCGTTCGTCGAACTCCGTTACGAAACGCTCGACGGCCTCGTCGGCTTCGGTCGTTGTCGGCTGATGTGGGTGGTACGCGGCGGCGATCGACGCGACCTGGTGTGCGAGCGATCTCGGCAGACCGAGCGAACGCAGCAGGCAGTCCGTCGGATCCTCGCCCGGGTACGGATCGACGTCGAGCCGGTCGAGCTGGTCTTCGACGGCCGCGCGCATGCGGGCATGGTCTGTGCCGTCGGCGAAACGCGCGATATGAGAGCGCAGCCACCCCATCCCGTGGGCGCCCGCCTCCGGCGTCGGCATTCGGTACGCAGGATCGAGAAGAACTGTTGAGCGGAGCATTCTCCGATTGTGGGCGCCCGATGTTTCGTTGCCGGCCGAACCATCGCTGCGGCGAGGCGATGACGGCGCCGGTCTCAGCCGAAGCCGTGGGCCGCGAGCGGGTGCACGAGTTCGCGTTCTTCGTACGCGAGATGCGATAGCAATGTGTCGGTCAACAGGTCCAGTTGGTGTTCGAGCTCGTCGAGCGCCGCCTGGCCCGTCGTGCCGTAGCCCTCGTCGTCGACCAGGCCGACCAGCGCGCGGTCGAGAGCGTCGAGCACGTCGGCGATCACCTCGTGTTCCCGTTCGAGCCGGTCGATCACGGGTACGAGATCGGGTTGTGCGCGACGCAGATGCGGGAAGATTCCGGTGTCCTCGAGCGTGTGATGGCTCGCGACGATCCGGCAGTACGACTCGCAGAACGCCCCCAGGGTCCAGTTGTTCTGGCGGATCGCCATCGTGTTGATGATCGAGCGAGCGGCACCGACTTGCAGGCTTCCCTCGCGTACCTGCGAGAGCACCGAGCGGACGCGTTCGAGCTCTCCGCGCAGCCCGTCGTGCACCTCGATCAGATGTTGCGGAACGGCTTGCTGGGCGGGCGTGTACTTGGCTTCGAGCGGCTTGGCTGCCGTCGGACGCGAACTCTCGTCCCACGGCTGCTTCTCGACGAGCCGTCGGCCGTCGTCGGTGGTCGGCCGCACGGTCAGCGGGGAGGCATCGAGCCCGAAACCCGAAGGCGCCTGACCGGTGAACGACTCGTCGAAGGATGCAGCAGTGGCAGGTGCGGACCGGTGCGCTGCTACGAGCTCGCGTACGGCCGGTGCGACCTGTGTTGCGAACCGCCGGATATCGGTCTCGTCGTCGCTGCCGAGGATCAAGGTGCTCATGCCCTGCTCGAGTACGAGGCCGGCCAACTGCTCGGCCCAGTCGGCGGGCGACCCCTTGAGGAAGTCGGAGCTCGTGCCGAACCGTCCGCTGATGTTGTACATGCGGCGGATCGACTGCGGCGCGCGGCCGGCATTCGCAGCGGCGTCATCGATACGGGCGTTCATCTCCGCCAGCGCCGGCGGGTCGGCGTACCCCATACTCGGTATCCAGGCGTCGGCCAGCTCACCGGTGACGCGAAGCATCCGCGGCTTGTACGCGCCGAGCCAGATCGGGATGTCGTGGGCCGGTTCGGGTCCAGCATGCATTCCGTGGACGCGGTAGTGCTCACCGTCGACGCTCAACGAGCCGCCCTGCCAGAAGCCCCGGATGATCCGGATCGCCTCGATCAGCGCGTCGACCGCCTCCCGCGGCGTACGGCGGACTCCGCCGGCCGCCTCGATCGCGTCCCAGAATGCGCCCGCTCCGAGGCCGAGCTCGACGCGCCCACCGGTCAGCAGGTCGAGCGTTGCCGCCGACTTCGCCAGGACGGCCGGGGGCCGCAATGGAAGGCTCGCGACGTTCGGTGAGATCCGGATCGCGTTCGTACGCGCGCCGATCGCCGACAGCAACGTCCACGTGTCGCCGAAACGTGCTTGGTACGGGTGGTCTTGCATCGTCAGCAGGTCGAGCCCCGACACCTCGGCGAGCGATGCCAACTCCAAGATGTCGTCGACGCGGTCGGAGTTCGGCGTCACGAAGACGCCGAACTCGACCTCGAGACCGTAATCGGTCACTGTCATGCCCCCGTCTTGGCGGTCGCACCATGTGCGCGCAACAGGTCGTCGTCGCCGGTCAGCGCGGCGGCGATCCTACGGTGCTTGGTCGCCTCGTCGGGACGCGACTGCCGCTCGAGCGTACGCGCCAACATGTGGTGCGCGTACGACTCCGTCGGGTCGCGCTCGATGACCTCACGCAGCTGCGCCTCGGCCGGGGCCAACAGCGCCGCGTGGTAGTACGAGCGGGCGAGCAGCATCCGAACGCCGACGTTGTCGGAGTCGTCCGCGATGATCTGGCTGAGCTCGTGGATCGCGGCCCGGTAGTCGCGGGAGTCGTAGTAGCTCTGTGCGAGGTTGTATCGCAACGTGCGGGTGTCCATCGGGCCCTCCTTCGCGGTCCGAATCGAGGCGGCAACTTGACGCCTCAACTATCTTGTGCTCATGTAACCGCGGGCGCCAGCCGGGTATTCCGGCGGTGGTCTGGGTGCCTTCGGCCGTACGACCGCCCATCCGCTGCGGGAAGTTCGGTGCAGATTGCACCACGCGGCATGGTGTCGGTGGTGCAATTCGCGCCGAACTCCGCTGGACAGGTCGCGAACCTAACGACCTACGATCGGCCCGCGGGACTCGTTCGGTATGACGAGCCCGTGGTCGAAGGCGTACACCACTGCCGCGGCCCGGTCGCGGAGCCCGAGTTTGGTGAAGATTCGGCCGATGTGGCTCTTCACAGTGAGCTCGGAGATGTGCAATTTACGCGCGATCTCGCCGTTCGACAGCCCGTGTCCGATGGCCTCGAGCACCTCGCGCTCGCGTACGGTCAGCGCATCCGCCGAGGTGGCAGGCCGCGATGCGGGTGCGGTCCGGTAGGTGCTGAGTACGCGAGCGGTCACCGCCGGATCGAGCCAGGAGGAGCCGCCGGCGACGGTGCGCACAGCACGGATGAGGTCTTCGGCCGGCGAGTCCTTGAGTACGAAACCGGCCGCGCCGGCACGCAAGGCACCCGACAGCATCTCGTCGTCGTCGAACGTCGTGAGCGCAAGCACCGCGGGAGCATCCTCGGCGTCGCGCAGCCGTTGGGTGGCCTCGATGCCGTCGACTCGCTTCATCCGCAGATCCATGACGACGACATCGACTTGCGCGTTGGTGAGCGCGGCCGGGACCTCGTCGCCGTCGGCACATTCGCCGACGATCTCGAACCCGTCTCGTCGCCGCAGGATCCGCCGGATGCCGGAGCGTACGAGCTCCTGATCGTCGACAAGCAACACTCGTACCCGGGCGGGTTCGGTCACGGCAGCATCCTCCGTACGACGCAGTCGGCGCTGTCTTCGGTCGGGGCGGCCCCCTCGGGCGCCGAGGCCGGTACGACGAGGTCCACGATCCAGTGTCCCTCGTCGGGGCCGGTACGACAGTGCCCGCCCAACTGTTCGGCACGCGACGCCATGCCGGTCAGACCCGAGCCATCGCCGGGTTGTTTGTACGAGGCCGGCAGCCGGTTGCGCACCGACATCCGTACCTCGTCGCCGTCAACATCCAGCAGCATTCGTACCTGCGAGGTCGGTGCATGCTTCGCGACGTTCGCGAGCGACTCCTGAGCAACTCGGTAGACACCGAGCCCGACGACGGACGTCAATGCACTAGGCGCTCCGTGCTCCTCGTACGACACGCGTACGCCGGCCGCGCGTACGTCCTCGACCAGATCGCGGATATCGGTCGCGGTTGGCAGCGGACGATTGCCCGTCGACTCCGTCGCGAGCACACCCACGGTTCGCCTGATGTCTGCCATGGCCTCCCGGCCGATGCGTTCGGCGTCCCGGAGCGCGTCGACCGCTTCGTCGACGTCCTCATCCTCGGTGAGTGCCCGGCGCGCACCGGTGACGTGCAAGAGCGTGACGCTGAGGGAGTGCCCGACCAGATCGTGAATCTCCCTTGCGATCCGTTGCCGTTCGGCTAGCGTCGCGCGTTCGCGTTCTCCCGTACGCGCGGCGCGTTCGGCGACCAGAGCACGCATCTGCCAGCGCAGCATCGCGCCGACCATCAGACCGAGGAGAATCTCCAGCACATGCACGATCCGGCCGTCGAAGCCCGCGATCCCGATGAGCGCGATCGACAGCGCGGTCACGAACGAACCGACGCGCCATCCATCGGTCGCGGTGACCTCTGCGGCGAGAAAGGCGAGGATCGGCGGCGCCATGTCGAGCGGAGCAGAGACGCCTCCCGGATCGCCCATCAGCCACGCCACCGAGCCGAGCAGGATGACGGCGATGAACCACCAAGGCGCGAACTTCTGGGTCGCGAACTCGAGGAGGAACGCGCCGACGACGAGCACCAGTGACAACGTGACCGCACGCGGTGGGAACAGCGCCTCGCGTTGCACCAGCGCGAGGATCGCGAGCGTCGTCGTACCGAACGCGCAGATGATCGGGATCCACCACGGATAGGCGAGCCCGCGTCGCGCACCGCCCGCCTCGATGCGCGCGGGGATCCCCTTGATCAACGCGAGGATGCCTCCGTCCATGACGTCAGCCTATGCAGTACGCCCGGAATCGACATCGTTCCCGGGGAGGCCCGCCGATTCCTACCACGGTAGTAAGCCGATTGCGTACCGTCGCCCGATGTGTGCCCCCTCGCCACCGCATTAACGTCGACTCATCGCAACGAAGCGAGATGGGGAGGCGACGGCGATGAGCTGGGACGAGACGCACCGACGCTGGCAAGCGGTCCGCGAGGTGATCGCGCAGATCGATATCGACGCGAGTGGAGAGCTGCCGTGGCGCAGTGAGTACGCCGAGATCTTCGGCGATCGCGATGGACTCGTGCACGCCCTCCGGTATCGATGGAAGCTGATCGTGCAGGCGCAGCTGGATCCGGAACTCTCCGAGGACGTCCTCGCCGAGACATTTCGCGACATCATGGTGCGCAATGCGGGCCTGCTGCGGGTCCTTGACCGTTATACCGAAGGCGTTCCGTACGTCGGAGACGCTGAATCGATGAAGGGATTGGCCGTTGTCGAGGCCGGATAGCGCTACACCGAACGCAATGGCGGAGGCGGGCACCTGCCCGATGGCATCCGGGAGCGCGGTGCGTACTGTCGCGAAGACCGACTGGGGCCCGGAGCGTCGATCACGGGTTCCTGGTCGCGTCTTCGCGACCTGGGCCTGCGCGTTCGGGTTCACCCGCTGGGGTCTGCGGCTCGGTGCGCGGCGGGGTGATCTGCTCGCTCGCATGGTGGTCGATCAGCGGCTTCGTGCCGACCCGTTCGCCGGGTACGACGAGGTACGCGCCGGTGGCCCGGTCTACCTTGGCCGCTACATCGGAGCAACGGCCAAGTACACCGCGGCCAATCACGTCCTGCGTAGCGATGCGTTCGGGGTTGCGGGCGGCACGGGAGGCCTCCCCCGCCCCGTCGAACGACTACTCGACCGGGTCGCCGACCCAGGTGCGCTCGGCCCGCTGTCACCGCCGTCGATGCTCGCGATCGACCCGCCTGAGCACACTCGTAACCGGCGTCGCGTCTCGCGCGTGTTCACACCGCGAGCGGTCGCCCGCCTCGAGTCCAGCGTTCAAGCCGTCGCCGACGATCTGCTCGACCGCATCACGGCATCCGGGGTGAACGGGTTCGATCTGGTGGGGCGATACGCCTCCCAGCTGCCGGTCGCGGTCATCTCCGACATCCTCGGCGTACCGGAGAACATGCGTCAGCGCGTACTCGAGTGGGGTGACCATGCTGCGGTGACACTCGACCCAGATCTGTCCTGGCGTACGTACCGCGACGCCGAGCAGGATCTACGCGCCATGTACGGATGGTTCGACGAACACGTTGCCTACCTACGCGAGCATCCGGGCGAGGATCTGCTCAGCGAGCTCGCTCAGCTCGACGGCGAGGATCGTCTCGACGACGATGAGATGCGCGCGACCGGGTTGCTCGTACTCGGTGCCGGGTTCGAGACGACGGTCAACCTGATCAGCAACGCGGTCGCGACCCTGGACGCACACCCCGATCAGCTGGCGAAGGCGCAGCAGGACGACCTGTGGGGCAACCTCGTCGAGGAAGTGCTGCGCTACGAGTCTCCCGTGCAGTTGACGCTACGAGAGGCGTACCGGGATACCGAAGTCGAAGGCGTACGCGTGCCGAAGGGCCAGGCGCTTCTGGTGATGCTCGCCGGTGCCAACCGCGATCCGGAGATCTTCGCCGACCCGCACCGGTTCGACGTCACTCGCAGCAACGCCGGCGACCACCTGGCGTTCTCCTCGGGCGTGCACTATTGCCTCGGCGCCAGCCTCGCCCGAATGGAAGCGACGGTAGGGCTGCGAACGTTGTACGAGCGCTTCCCCGACCTCCGGTTGGACGGGCGGCCCGTACGCAAACCGACCCGCGTGCTGCGCGGGTTCGAGCGACTTCCGGTGCGATTCGAGCGCAGCCGAACGGCCTGAGTCGGCCCGGGTCCTGTATCGCCGCAGGATGCCAGGAGCCCGAACCCGCCCCTAGCGTGGCGACGTCCTAGTCGAGCGCAGAGGGGAATCCCATGAAGGTACGAGCACTACTGGCCTCCGCAGCAATGGTCGCGGGTGGCTCGATGTTGGCTGTCGGGTCCACTACTGCGCCGGCAAGCGCAGATGCACCGTGCGCGCCGCTGCAGGTCGTCGGCGTTCCAGGCACCGGGTACGAGCTCATCTTCGACGGGCAAGGTATGCCGAACGGCCTCGATCTGCTCAAGCCAGGCGTGTTGATCAAGGATGTGGCCGCCAAGTTGCAGCCTGAGCGCGACGCAGGCAGGGTCACCTACCAGCAGGTCCCCTACCCCGCGGACATCGGCATCACCATGTCGTACCGCAAGTCGGTCCGGGTCGGAACGGCCGCTACGAAGACCTACATCAAGGCAAAGTCGATCCAGTGCCCGGGCAGCCGGTTCGCGCTCATCGGGTACTCGCAGGGTGCGAGGGTCGCCGGAAACGTGCTGCATTCCATCGGCAAGGGCAACGGGCCGATCGCGCCCGATAAGCTCGCGGTCGGCGGCTTGTGGTCCGATCCCGGCCGATCGACGTCCGACCAGCTGATCGGACCGGGAGTACCGGGTGTTGGCATCGACCGGCTACGCAAGGGAGGCTTCGGCGCGGTCAACGGCCGTACCTTCTCGGTCTGCGCTCCCGGCGACATCGTCTGCTCGACGGACGATACGACGCTGCTGCGTCCGCTCGTGCGCAAGTTCGGCAAGTCCGCACTCGCAGACACGTCGATCTTCCAGCAGGCCCTGAAGATGCTCCGCCGCAACGGATTCGACCTACAGAA
Source organism: Nocardioidaceae bacterium SCSIO 66511 (assembly GCA_023100825.1). Classification (NCBI taxonomy): domain Bacteria; kingdom Bacillati; phylum Actinomycetota; class Actinomycetes; order Propionibacteriales; family Nocardioidaceae; species Nocardioidaceae bacterium SCSIO 66511. Next base: position 85,562 of record CP095846.1, read on the forward strand.
GTGGTCGCGCGAGTTCGGTGAGCAGGATCCGATGTCGCTGCTGCCGAAGGCGTTCAAGACCGGGTTCGAGATCGACCGGTACGTCCGCGAGGGCAGCCACGGCCATTACCTCGTCGGCAACACCATCAGTGTCGACGGCCAGTCGTCGATCGACTGGGTGACGGATCGCCTGCGCGACGCGGCACGCTGAGATGATTCGCAGGTACGCCACCCTGTCGGTGGCTACGGCCCTGGTGGCCGGCGCGTGCCTCACGGCACCGCCGGCCACGGCCGCCGATCACTCGTCGGCACGGGCGCGGTTCATCTCGGCCGATGTCGCAGGCATCGACCTCGGGCCGCTCGCCGCGCTGAAGGGTGTGACGGCCCATCAGCGCGGCGGGCATACGGTCACGAAGGCGAACAAGTTCAAGGGCTCGTTGCTCGGTACGACGATCCCGCTGAACAAGTACGCCAAGCAGCTCACCCTCGGCGGAGCCATCACCATGGGTGGCATCACGCAGTACGCGCAGGCCAAGTCGAACGGCCGGTCCCGGGCGTACGCGGGTCTCGTGAGCTCGTCGGGGGCGATCGGCGACAACGGCGGGCACCGGGTGCCGAAGAGCGCGACCGTCAATCTGTCGAAGCTGATGAAGGGTCGCGTACCGGACTTCGTCAACGAGCAGGTCAAGGATCTCCGCGTCAGGTTCCGGGGCCTGACCGCCGTCGCCGCGATGAACGGACGGCGCAACGACGCACCGGCGACGCGATGCCGGAACCTCGACCGACCGAAGCACTGTCTCGGCTATCAGCTCGGCAACGTTTCGATCGGTGCGCGCCTCCCGGCGCTGAAGGACCTGTACGCGCAGGTCAGCCCCCTGTGGTCGGCGTTCGACGGCAAGTCCAAGCCGATCGGTGAGATCTGCCGCTCGCTGCTGCGACCGCTGCCGCAAGTCCAGCCGGCATGCGGTGCGCTGGACAACAACCCGTTCATGCAGGTGAGCATCAAGCCGCCGAATGCGAACGCGTTGATCAATGTGTTCCGGCGGGCCGGTCGACACCATGGTCTGTTCGTGAACCCGAAGACCGGCGCGGTCAAGCTCGACGCAGATCGCTTCCTGTCGGGGATGGGCGTTGACGTCAACCGGCTCGGGCAGGGCACCAACGTCGTCAGCTACGTGACACAGGCGATGGACACCGGCGTGGCCACGGCACTCAACCAGACGGCACAGCGGGTGATCGACGAGGTCGTCGCCGAGCTCGAGAAGTCGGCGATCACGATTCGTCCTGCCGGCGGAGCGCCGTTCACGGTGCATGTTCGTGACCTGTCGCCGCTGTACCTGCCACTGGTCTACGCACTGAAGGCGGCCGTCACGGAAGGCATCCGCCACGGCGTCGGCCAGGTCACAAGCCAGATCCTGCCCGCGCTTCGGCAGGCCGACGCGTACAGCAACCAGGTCCAGCTGCTTGCGAACGTGCAAGACCGGACCCCGAGCGGTGCGTACCGCGTCACTGCCTTGCGCGTACGGATCAACGACCAGGAGGCGCTGCCCGGCAACGTCGATCTCGCGACAGTGGCGGTCGGCCCGAACGGGCGGTGAACTGCGGGTCGGTCTTCCCCGCTTCTACCGTGCGACTACTCGTCTGCCCGGTCCCGCTCGCTGTCGGCTTTCCCGGCTCCTTCGGCTGGGGAAAGACGCGGCGACGCGGGGGCCGCAACTACGACCTCGGGTTGCTTGCCGGCTCACCCGTTCCGGTCGGCTTTTGTGGGGTCGATGGGTGGCGCTTTACCAAGTAAACATGGTGAAACTCCACTTTGCACGGCGTGGACACCGTGCAAAGTGACAGGTTGCCGTGCTCGTTGGTACGCCAGCGACTACCGGTACGGATGTGACGTCGAAACCGAACGTTACCCCGATCCCATATTAAGGTTCGGGGAAGCCGCCAAGCAACCGAACCGAACTGGCGCCTCCGCGCGTCGCCGCGTCTTTCCCCAGCCGAAGGAAGCAGAAGGCCGACAGCGACGAGGAATCGGGCAGGCGGGTGGTCGCAGGCGAGGCAAACGGATCAACTGACAGCGCAGCCGAATCGGGCAGCCGGGAGGTCGCACCGACCGAAGTTGCCTTCACCGCTCGCTGTGCAGTGTCGTGTGCAGTAACGCCTCGACGCTCTCGTGGTCGAGTCCGGCGTCGCGGGCGTGCCGCAGCCAGACCTGTAGTTCGCGGCGAAGCGGGGCGTGTGCCGCGATCTCCGCGTCGGAGACAGGGGTGAGTACGAAGGTGCCGACGCCGGGTCGCGCCTCGACAAGACCGTCGCGCTCCAGCTCGCGGTACGCCCGGAGCACCGTGTTGGGGTTGATCGCGAGCTGTGCGGCCGCACCCTTCACCGTCGGGAGCTGATCGCCCTTCCGCAGCATCCCGAGAGTCAGCGCGTGCCGAACCTGCCGCACGATCTGCCAGTACGAGGAGATGCCGGAACGCTCATCCAGGTAGAACTCGATCACCGCTGTCCAATCTCTCGATGCGCTCCGGCAGCGCTACTTCCCGGTCACACTGCCCGTACGGCGGCGCGTACGGGCGCCGTCTGCTCAGCGGTCAGCCAGACTTCCGAGCCGATCTCGAGCCCGAGGTTGCGGGCGTGGGAACGTGTCGTCACAGCCGTGACGTTCTCGCCTTCGTCGGTGCGTACGCCGAGCCGTACCGCGAAGCCGATCCGCAGCAACCGGGTGATCTCGCCCCGGACCGCGTCCGGGGCGGCGTTCACCACCTCGACTCCGATGTCGTGGGGGCGTACCTGCCGCCCGCCGAGAGTGGTCACCTCGCCGAGGAAACCCATCACGAAGTCGTTGGCCGGCTCGTCGTAGAGCTGGTCGGGCGTGCCGACCTGTTCGATGCGGCCGTCGTTGATCACGACGATCTCGTCGGCGACCTCCATCGCCTCCTCCTGGTCGTGGGTGACGAAGACCGTCGTCACGTGCACGTCGTCGTGGAGTCGGCGCAACCATTCGCGCAGCTCCTTTCGCACCTTCGCGTCGAGGGCGCCGAACGGCTCGTCGAGCAACAGGACGGTCGGCTCGACGGCGAGGGCACGGGCGAGCGCCATCCGCTGTCGCTGGCCGCCGGACAGCTGCGCAGGCAGCCGGTCCGAGAACTGCGATAGGTGCACCAGCTCCAGCAGCTCGTCTACGCGCTTTCGGATGCGCGCCTGGTCGCTGCGCCGCTTCGACGTGCCCGGGATGCGGGTACGCCCGGGCGAGCGGATCTCCAGTCCGAACGCGACGTTCTTCGCAACGCTCAGGTGCTTGAACACGGCGTAGTGCTGGAAGACGAACCCGACGTTGCGCTTCTGGGGTGGCAGCTTCGTCGCATCGGTGCCTTCGATCTCGACGAGACCGGAGTCGGCCGTCTCGAGGCCGGCGATGATCCGGAGCAGGGTCGACTTCCCGCCCCCCGATGGGCCGAGCAGCGCGGTCAGCTGGCCGGACGGGATCGAAACGGAGACGTCGTCGAGAGCGACGAAGTCGCCGAATCTCTTGTTGACGCCCGCGATCTCAATGCTCATGTCAGTTGTGCTCCTTTGGACGCAGGATCGAGACGACGACGATGCAGACGACGCTGACCGCCGCGAGGATGAACGAGGTCGCGTACGCCGCGCTCTGCTCGAAGTTCTGGTATTTCTGCTCGACGACCAAGGTGGCCGTCTGGGTCTGGCCGGCGAAGTTGCCCGAGACGATCTTCACGGCGCCGAACTCGCCGAGTGACCGGGCGAGAGAGAGGACGACGCCGTACACGACGGCCCATTTGATGCTGGGCAGCGTGATTCGCAAGAACGTCTGGCGCGCGCCCGCCCCAAGGGAGCGCGCTGCCTGCTCCTGGTCGTCGCCGATCTCGGTCAGGGTGGGTACGACCTCGCGGATGACCAACGGCAACGCCACGAAGCAGGTCGCCATGATCATGCCCGGGCTGTTGAAGATCACCTGGAGCCCGCCGCTTTCGACGGTCGGCCCGAACCAGCCGTCGCGCCCGTTGTAGACGAGCAAGAGAGCGAGGCCGACCACCACTGGTGAGACCGACAGCGGTACGTCGATCAGTGTCGAGAGCAGTCGTTTGCCCGGGAACTCGTAGCGTACGAGCAGGATCGAGATCGTCACCCCGAAGACCAGGTTGATGGCAACCGCCCATAGCGCGACCTCGACGGTCAACGACAGTGCGCTGCGTACGTTCGGGTCCGAGAAGATCCCCTCGAGCGAGGCGAACCCGTCGGCGAACGTGTGCTTGACGACGAGCGCAACGGGCCAGGCGACGAGAAGGAAGACGTATCCGAGCGCGAGGAGTCGCAGACCCCAGCGCACGGCGATGGATCGCTCACCCACGGCGCGCCACCCTTCTCTGCAGGAGGTCGAGTCCGACGATCACGATCAACGCGACGGCCAACATCACCGACGCGAGCGCCGCGGCACCCGCGTTGTTGCCGTTCTCGATGAACGTGAGAACCCGAACCGACACGACCTCGGTCTGGAACGGCAGGTTGCCCGACAGCAGCACCAGCGAGCCGTACTCAGAGATCGCGCGGGCGAACGACAGTGCCGCGCCTGCGGCGATGGCGGGAGTCAGGCTCGGCAGGATGATCCGCCGGAAGATGGTGAACCGGGATGCTCCGAGCGAGGCGGCGGCCTCCTCGACGTCACGGTCGAGCTCTTCGAGTACGGGCTGAACGGCGCGTACGACGAACGGCAGGGTGACGAACGCGAGCGCGAGCAGCACGCTGTTCTTCGTGTTCGCCCACTCGAGGCCGAGCGGACTGTTGGTCCCATACAGGGAGAGGAGTACGAGGCCGGCGACGATCGTCGGCAAGGCGAACGGGATGTCGATCACGACGTCCATCGCCGACTTGCCCCAGAACCTGTCGCGTACGAGTACCCACGCGATGACGGTGCCGATGACCGCGTTGACCGCGGTGACGATGAGCGACTGGCCGACGGTCAGCCGGATCGCCGCCCAGGTCTGGTCGTTGGACAACGTGGTCACGTACTGGTCCCAACCCCCGCCCGCCGCGGTCGCGACGACCGCGGCGAGCGGGATGAGCACCAGCAGGCTGAACCACATCACGGAGACGCCGAGACCCAGTGCAGAGCCGCGGGTGAGCGTCGAACCCCCAGCCGGGCGCCCCTTGTTGCGCGTGCGGGTGATCGTTTCGGCGGTTGCTGAAGTCATTCGGTCTGACCAGTCTTCTGCTGCAGCTCGGGGATGATGCCGGTGTCCTCGTCGAAGTACTTGTCGGCCGCAGCGTCCCAGCCGCCGAAGTCGTCATCGATCGTGTAGAGGGTCTTCGGCTCCGGGAACGGGTTCTGCGGGTCGGTCGCGCCGTCGACGTCGGTCTGCACGCCGTCGATCACCGGCCGGAAACCGCTCTTGGCGTAGTCGGTCTGGGCGTCCTTGCTGAGTAGGAAGTCGAGGAAGTCCGATGCAATTGCGTCGGCATCCTTGGTGACCGCGGCCGGGTTCTCGATCAGCAGGGTGTCGTCGGGGACGATGTAGTCGACGTCCTCGCCCTGCTGTCGCGCGAGGATCGCCTCGTTCTCGTACGAGAGAAGGACGTCGCCGTTGCCGCCGGTGAACGCCGTCGTGGCCTCGCGTCCGCTGCCCGGCAACGCGATGACGTTCTGCAGGAGTTTGGTGACGTACGCCTTGCCGGCGTCGTCGTCCTTGCCCTTGGTGGCGTGCGCCCAGCCGGCGAGGATGTTCCAGCGGGCCGAACCCGATGATCCGGGGTTCGGAGTGATGATCTCGACGCCGGGCTTGACCAGATCGTCCCATCCGGAGATGTTCTTCGGGTTGCCCTTCCGTACGACGAACACCACCACCGATGACGTCGCGATTCCCTTGGTCGGACCGGACTTCCAGTCCTTGTCGACGATGCCGGCGTCGACGAGTCGGGTCACGTCGGTCTCCAGCGAGAAGTGGATGAGGTCGGCGTCGAGATCGTTCTCGACCGCGCGGCTCTGGTCGCCGGAAGCGCCGTACGACTCCTTGAAGACGGCTCCCTCGCCTTCAGCGGTGTCTTGGAAGTCAGCGATGATCGGCTTGTTCGCGGCCTCGAGTACGGAGTACCCGACGATGCTCACCTGCTTGTCCGGTGACGCGCCGCTGCTCGAGCAGGCGGTCAAGGCCAGCGCGCCGGTGACTGCCGTCGCCACTGCGATCGTGAACTTGTGCTTCATGGTGGCTCTCTCCCGCCTCCGAGCACGAAGGCGTAACTAGTGAATCTCGAGTAGTTTAAGCGACTAAGACCTTAATATCATCCCAGGGGTGGGTTCGCGGGGGGTTTCAGCTAGTGAGCGGGGGAGTGCCTCGTTGTGACGAGGTCGTTGTGAGCCTGCGGATCCCTACCCGGGCGATCCCTTGAGATCGATGATTGCTTGACGCAGTGCTTCGATGTTTCCGTCCCGATGCACATTGAGCATGTGCACGAGCCCGCGTGCATCCCGGGCGCGTACCGCATCGATGATCGCGTGGTGCTCTTCTTCGAATCTGCGACGGCGTTCGTCGTCGCCGTAATGCACCGACCGGTACGCGGCGGTCGACTCCCATAGTCGGGAGAGCAGCTGCACGAGATGCGGCATCCGCGCGGCCTCGAAGATGATGAAATGGAATCGGCGGTTGGCCGACGCGATCGCGAGGACGTCCTCGCTCGTGCCGGCGGCTTCGACCGCAGCCTCGGCGGCCTCCAGCTCGGCGATCTGCTCATCGCTGATCAGCTTGATTGCCTGGCGCGCGGCTTCGGTTTCGAGCAGCCGACGGAGGCGGTAGATCTCGCTGAGATCGTCGACGGTGAGCTCGCTGACGACATACCCGCGGCGTGGTCGATACTCGACCTGCCCTTCGCCCTCGAGGATCTTGAGCGCTTCGCGGATCGGCACCCGGCTCACGCCGAGCAGCTCGGCCAGTGAGTCCTGTCGAATCGGCTGACCGGGCCGCAGGTCACCGGTCAGGATGAGCCGCCGCAGCTCGCTGAGCGCGTAGTGGGGTGTTGTCATCGGCCGGCGTGCAGCGGCATCGGAGTCTGCTCGTGGCGTTGAGAAACTCATGGACACCGTAATTCGTCGCGGTCACTGTCGGTCGCCACGCTATCGGGCCCCCTGCTGCCGGAGGAGACGACGATGTGCTCGTCGGGGTGTTCCGGCATGCGTCGAGGCCCTTGCGGATTCGAGATTGGATCAAGTATACATCATCCAACCTTCAGTCAGCTGTCCGAGAGCACCCACCTGGGCCTCCGGATAGGCAAGGAGATGATGAATGTCAGCGACAGTCACCGGACGGCCGACGACGCAGAACCTCGTCGCAATCGGCGCCGTACTCGTCGGCCTGGTTGCGTCCGTACTCGTACACCTGCTGACCAGCTCGCCGAGTCTGTGGGGGCTGCTCCCCATCGCGTTCTACGCAGTGCTGGTGCTCATCGGGGTCAACATCATCCTCGCGACGGGCGGGGCGATCATCAGCGCGGCCATTCTGACCGGCACGACACCGCTCGCACTGGGCGACATGCTCGCAGAGTCGCTCGGCTCCTTCCTCGTACTCGTCGGGTTCATCGTCCTGCTGGGCGCCGGCCTCGGAGAGGTGGCTGCGCGTACGGGTGCTGCGCACTCGCTCGTGCACGGCGTGATGAGCCGGATCGGTCTGCGTACGCAACTGCAGGTCCAGATCGGTGTCATGGTGGCGGGTACGGCCTTGAGCGCGATGCTCGGCACGATGGTCGGTGCAACGGCCGTACTGGCGACGGTTGCGATCCCGCTGGCAGCGAAGGTACGGCTGAGCCCGCCCGCGGTTGCCGCGATGTTCCATGCGGGCGGAGCCGCTGGCCTCTTCGTCGGTCCGTTCACCCCGCCGGTCGTCACGATCACCGGTGTCACCGACATCAGCTACGCCGAGTACCTGCTGAAGGCCGGCGGTCCGATGGCGCTGGCCACGTGGATCACCGGGTTCTTCATGGCGCGCTGGATCCAGCGCCGTTACGGCGCAGAGCACCATTACTCGGAGGAGGATCTCGGTGAGGTGACCGGCGAGACCAAGACTCCGACGCATGCGCGTGCGGCCAGCATCGCGTTCGTCGTGACGCTCGCGGGCCTCGCGACGATCGGCATCATCGTCGAGGCGACCGCCAGCTACATCCCGCTCGTCATGATCGTCACCGCGGCAGTGACCGGGCTCGCGGGCCGACTCGGGCCAACCGCGATCCTGGATGCGATGTACGCCGGCGGCGCTCGGATGCTCTGGCTGGTGTTCTTGTTCTGGCTCTTCGACCCCTTCCTGATCCTGTCCGAGCAGACCGGTGGGTACGAAGCGCTCCTGGACGTACTGGAGCCGATGACGGCGACGACGAGCGTGACCCTGGTCGGCCTGGTACTCGTTCTGGTCGGGTGGCTCGGCATCTCCGGTGCTGCCGTCGCTCAGGTGACGTTGATGGACAAGCTCTTCGCGCCACTTGCCGCCAGCCTAGGCATCAACCCAGGTGCATGGTCACTCATTCTGCTCGCCAGCTCGCAGATCGACTGGTTCGGACCGTTCCCCGGCCCCGACATGGTTGCGCAGATGGGGCTTGCGCGGTCTCGAAGCCTGCGGCTCATCCTCTACAACGGTTGGGCGATCATGGTCGCGAACGTACTCATGCTCGTCGTACTCATCCCGGTGCTCACGTGACGACTGACGTGAACGCGGACCAGCTGCGCGCGGACGTCGAAGCGGTCATCGCGCGCGCCAGTGGCGAGATCGCAGTGGCCATCGACCTCCGAGGCGGCGACTCCGGGCAGGTCAGGCTCGGGAGCAATGCGAGGTTCCCCGCCGCGAGCATCGTCAAGCTCGCGGTCTTGCTCACCGTCCTGACCCACGTCGATCGTGGACGGCTCGCGCTCGACGAGGTGGTGTCGCTGGACCGGAGCGCGGACGTCGGCGGCTTCGGCGTACTCGTCGATGTGCCCAGCGTGCACAGCCTCCGTCTTCGTGAGCTGCTCGCTCTGATGATCGGGTTCAGCGACAATACGGCGTCCAACGCGTGCATCGACCTCGTCGGACTCGATGAGATCGCCGTTGCCCTCGACTCGGCCGGCCTACGGGACACGACAGTGCAGCGACGGCTGATGGATCTCGATGCCGAGGAGGCCGGCCTGCGCAATGAAGTGACCGCTGCCGACGCAGCTCGACTGGTGTGGCTGCTCGTCCGAGGTACGGCGGTGTCGCCTCGCCTGCGCGACGTGGCATGGCAGCTGTTGCTCGGCCAACGGGTCAACGACAGGCTCCCGCGGAAACTGCACCCCGATGTCGTCATCGGACACAAGACCGGTGAGTTGCCGGGCGTACGCCACGATGTCGGTGTCCTGCAGTACGCCGATAGAAGCGCCGCGGTCGCCGTGCTCACCAAGGGTTTCACCGATCAACGTACGGCGCAGTGCAACGACGGTGGTGACGCATGCGATCTGATCGCGGAGATCGGGAGCATCGTCGGAACCCACCTCCGTACCGGAAAGGCGGCAGTTTGAAGTACCTCATCCGTGGGGGTTCGATCGTCGACGGCACCGGTGCGCAGCCGGTACGCGGCGACCTCCTCTTATCGGGGTCTCGCATCGCCGCCCGCTTGGCGCCGGGTGAGACCGGGCCAACCGATGCGGTGGTCATCGATGCGACCGGGCGGTACGTGTGCCCGGGTTTCATCGACGTTCATTCGCATGCGGACAACTCACCGTTGCTCGAGAGCGATGATCGCTCGAAGCTGATGCAGGGCGTGACGACCGAGATCGTCGGGAACTGCGGATTCAGTCTTGCGCCCGCGGCACCGGGCCGCCGGATGGAGTTCGGGGAGTACCTGCGCAGGTTGTTTCCGCCGACCAGCGTTCGATGGTCGACGTTCGGTGAGTTCCTGGCACACGTCGACGAGCGCGGGTCGGTCACCAACTACTGCCCTCTGGTCGGCCACGGTGCGCTCCGGTTCGCCGTCGTGGGTATGAACCGCGGGTTGGACTCGACGGAGTTGCAACGGATGCGGTCCGAGTTGGAGGCAGCGCTCGAAGCCGGCGCATTCGGGATGTCGAGCGGGCTCGTCTACCCGCCCGGATCATCTGCAGACAGCGCTGAGATCACGTACCTCGCCGACGCGCTGCAGGGCCGGATCTACGCGACGCATCAGCGGGCCGAGGGCGCGCATCTGATGCCGAGCCTGGCCGAAGCACTCGACGTCGCGCGGAGCACGAGCGCGCGGCTCCAGATCTCGCACCTCAAGGCGATGGGTCGTCCGAACTGGGGAGCAACCAGAGCAGCGCTCTACGCGATCGACGAAGCATCGGACGCGGGTGCGTCGGTTGCGCAAGACGTCTACCCCTACACCGCGACGTCGACGACGTTGATGTCACTGCTCCCGCCAGAGTTCCTCGTCGGCACCAACCAGGAGGTGCTCGATCGACTCGGGTCCCGCGGTGCGGTCGATCGGCTGCGGGAGTTGCTCGAATCCGGAGTCGACGGGTGGGAGAACCGCGCCGCGTACGCCGGGTGGGGCGGAGTGCTGGTTTCGTACAGCGCGAGCGGTGCAGATCAGGGCCGGACGCTGGCCGCGATCGCCGAGGAAGCCGGCGAGGACCCGGTCGAGACCCTCGTACGCGTACTTCGCCGGGAACGCCTCGAGGTGACCGCGAGTACGTTCCTGATGGACGAACGTGACATCGAGGTGGTGCTCGGGCATCCACGGACGATGATCGGCTCCGATGGTCTCCCCGTCGGAGCCGCGGCCAGACCGCATCCGCGGTTGTTCGGCACCTTCCCGCGGATTTTCGCCCAGTACGTCGGCTCCGGTCGGCCGCTCGACTTCGCGGAGGCAGTACGTCGGATGACCTCGTTGCCAGCAGAGTGGTTCCGCGTCCCAGAACGCGGTCTGATCAGGTCCGGGATGATCGCGGACCTCGTGATCGTCAACCCGCTCGCCGTCAGCGACACCGCGACGTATGCGGAGCCGGAGCAGTATCCCGAGGGTGTGGAAACGGTGGTTCTGGGCGGACAGCCGGTGGTCCGCGACGCCGTCTACTGCGGTGAGCGCCGAGGCACGCGTTTGGAGCCGGCATGAGTCGGGTGACAACGGATGTCGTCGTTGTCGGTGCTGGTGCGGTCGGCGCGTCCGTCGCATACGAACTCGCCGACGGTGGAGCCGATGTCGTCCTACTGGACGCAAACCCCCGGGTCGGTGACGGATGTTCAGCGGCAAACGCCGGCCTGCTGACCCCGAGTCACGTCGAGCCGCTCGCCAACTCCGCGAACGTCATCGCCGGCGCGCGCTCGATAGTGCGCCCGTCGGGACCGTTCGCGATGAGCCCGCGGCCCCAGCTGATGCCGTGGATGATGCGGTTCCTCGGCTCGGTCGGCCCCAAGCAGGTGGCGTTGCGCGCGGCACGGCTCAAGGAGCTCGCCGCGTACAGCCTTCGACTGCATCACTCCTACGCCACCGCAGGGTTGGGATCCGGACTCGCATCGACCGGCGTCCTAGACGTGTACTCGACCCAGAAGAGTTTCGATCGCGCCAGCTCGGCACTTGGCGAGACCAACCGCGTACGCGTGCTGGACGCAGCCGGTGCACGCCGCGAACAGCCGTCGCTCGGTGAGGTGAGGGGAGCTGTGCACCATCTAGGGGAGGCGCACTGCGACGGCCGGCAGTTCGTCGGTGCGGTCAGCGAAGCCGCGCGCCGTGCGGGTGCCGTCGTCCGGCTCGGCCAGGCCGTCACCGGTGTGCTCGTCCGCAATGGCCGAGTGCTCGGCGTCGAGACCACCGATGGTCGCATCGATGCCGAACACGTTGTCATTGCCGGTGGGGTCGGGAGTTCTCGTCTCGTTCGGTCGGTCGGCCATCGACTTCCGATGCAGGCGGGCAAGGGATACGTGATCGATGTCGAGGCCAGCGGACCCGCGCCGTCGATCCCGATCTCGTTCAAGGATCTGCGGGTTGTGGCGACGCCGTATCCGGACCGACTTCGAATCTGCGGAACCTTCGAGCTGACCGGTGACGACCGCTCGATCGACGATCGACGAATCCGCTCGGTTTTGGATGGTGCGCGGGGAATGCTCCCGTCGCTTCGGGTCGAAAGCGTCCTACAGGCCCGTGCGGGACTTCGCCCGTGCAGCCCAGACGGCCTTCCTTACATCGGGCGTACGCGCACGACAGAGAACCTGGTCTTCGCCACCGGGCACGGCATGTGGGGCCTGACTCTCGCGCCGGTCACGGGACGACTGGTGGCGAAGGGGATCCTCGACGAAGCGCCGACGCTCAATGAGGCGGCGCTGTCGCCGGATCGGTTTCGACCGCTGCTCACCCCCGCTGCCTGATCGGCGCACGGCGCGGTCAGGCGCTTCGAGCCTCCATGCGCTGATCGCGGGGAAGAAGTTCGGTGATGGGGACTGCGTAGAACTCGGCCAGCTCATACAGGCGCTGAACCGATACGGCGCGGTCGCCGCGCTCGTACGAACTGACGACGACGGCCTTCCAGCGACCGCGTGATCGCTGCTCGACGCCCTTCAGGGAAAGTCCGTGCCGCTGTCGGATCGCACGCAGCCGCTGCCCTACTGCCTTGGCATACTCCATGTTCCGCAAGAGGTCACTCCACTTGTAAATATCGGTTACTGAAGAGTACCCGCTACCAGGCTCGACCGTCCTGTTGCCGTCTCATGCGCTGGATTTCGTGTGGAATCCGTCGTATGTGCCTGGTTCAACGACGATCCCACAGGTGAGGGTCAGTCCGGAATGCCCCAGCCGGTGGCCATGCGTCCACCGTCGACACCCTCCACCGTTCGAGCGCAGACTTCGTCACGATGTGCCGACGCGCGCTCGACGCAGGTGGAGTATGGGCACCGCGTCAGAGGCGCTTGCCCCGTCGCTCGCAGTAACGAGTCAGGCGCGGGAACGCTGTACGTACGCGTCGACCGCCTCGGGTGCGAGCACCGAGTCGATGACCATGGCGCTGGCGCCGAGTACGCCCGCCTCGACCCCGGTTTTGGAGGTGACGATCTGGAGCCCGGTGGTCGCAAGCGGCAGCGAGCGTTGGTAGACGATCTCGCGTACGCCGGCGAGCAGGAACTCACCGGCTTCGGCAAGCTTGCCGCCGAGCACGATGATCGAGGGGTTGAGCAGGCTCACGCAGGTGGCGAGCACCGTTCCGATATCGCGACCCGCCTGGCGTACGGCGTGCACGGCGCGTACGTCGCCGCCGCGTACGGCATCGACGATGTCCTGCAGGGTCTCTGCGTTGCTGCCGGACTCGCGAAGATGGGCGGCGATGGCAGGTCCGGCGGCGATCGCCTCGAGGCACCCGGTGTTGCCGCATCGGCAGACGACCTCCTCGGCGGTACTCGACGCGACCCGTACGTGCCCGAGGTCGCCCGCCGATCCTTGCGCGCCGCGATCGAGCCGACCGTCGGTGATGATCCCCGAGCCGATTCCGGTCGCCACCTTCACGAACAGCAGATGTTCGTGGACCGACCACTCCTTGGCGTGCTCGCCCAGCGCCATCAGGTTGACGTCGTTGTCGACGAGGATCGTCGTGTCGAACGTCTTGCCGAGGTGCCCGGGTACGTCGAAGGCGTCCCAGCCCGGCATGATCGGTGGGTTCGTCGGCTTGCCGGTCGCGTGCTCAACGGGCCCCGGAATGCCGACGCCGATACCGGCGAGCTCGGCATGTTCGGTCTCCTCGAGCATCGCCGTCGCCTCCGCAGCAACCGTGTCGAGCACGGCAACGGGTCCGTCGGCGATCGTCATGTCGAGAGTCTTCTCCGCCAACAGCTGACCGCCGAGATCGGTGAGAGCGACGCTCATATGGGTCGCTCCGAGGTCGACGGCGAGTACGGCGCGCGCGGAGGTGTTCCAGGCAAACCGGGCAGCCGGGCGTCCGCCGGTGTGCGCGGTGCCGCCGATCGGTGCGATCAACCCGGCCGCGAGCAGAGCATCGACGCGCTGGGTGATCGTCGAGCGCGCCAGCCCGGTCACCTGGGCCAGTTCCGCGCGGGTGCGCGGCTGGCCGTCACGCAGGAGCTGGAACAGGTCACCCGCACCGGGTGCCGCCCCCGGGCCCGAGGTCGGTACTGGGGACATGTGTACCTCTGTCATCTCGTCAGAATGGCCGCCTCGTTGCGACTCAAAACACAGATTAGCCGAACGAGGGGGATTCTACCGACGAGCATCGACATACTTTCGCTTGCGATCCGTCATAAGTGGTGTCTAAGATCACGCCATGTCGGCCCAGACCCCTCAGGCACCCTCCGATGCCCCGCTGCTCGCGATGCGCGGTATCGTGAAGGAGTTTCCTGGCGTTCGCGCGCTCGACGGCGTGGATCTCGACGTACGCGCCGGCGAGGTGCACTGCCTGCTCGGCCAGAACGGCGCCGGAAAGTCGACCCTGATCAAGGTGCTCGCAGGCGCCCACAGCATCGACGGTGGAGAGATCCGTTGGAACGATGAGGTGCAGCAGATCAGCTCGCCGCAGCAGGCGATCGACCTCGGCGTCGCGACGATCTATCAGGAACTCGACCTGATCGACGGGCTCTCCGTGGCCGAGAACATCTTCCTCGGGCACGAGCTCGCGACGGCGGGCTTCACCCGCAGGTCCGACGCCGCACAGGCGACCCGTGAGCTGATGCGGCGACTCGGTCACCCGGAGATTCGGCCCGGTCGTGAGGTCGGCGGTCTTCCGGCGGCGGGTAAACAGATCGTGTCGATGGCCAGGGCGCTGTCCCATGACGCCAAGGTGATCGTGATGGACGAGCCGACCGCCGCGCTCGACTCGGACGAGACCGATGGGTTGTTCCGGGTGATCGAAGGTCTGCAGGCCGACGGCGCCGCGATCATCTACATCTCGCACCGGCTGGAGGAGATCCGTCGCATCGGCGACCGCATCACCGTGCTCAAGGACGGCCGCACCGTCGGCACGAACCTCCCGGCCGCAACAACCGAGACGAATGACCTGATCAGCATGATGACCGGTCGGTCGATCGAGTACGTCTTCCCCGACAAGTTGGCCGACACGTCTGACGCCGATCCGCTCGTACGAGTCGAGGGGCTGAGCCGCAAGGGCGAGTTCAGCGATGTGTCGTTCGACGTACGTCCCGGCGAGATCGTCGGCCTGGCAGGTCTGGTCGGCGCCGGACGAAGCGAGATCCTGGAAACCGTCTACGGAGCCCGCAAGCCGGACACCGGAACCGTCACGATCGATGGTCGGCGGCTGCGGCCGGGCTCGGTCGCGGCGGCGGTCGCCGCCGGGGTCGGGCTGTGCCCGGAGGAGCGCAAGTACCAAGGCTTGGTACTCGACGACGCGATCTACCGAAACATCACCATGCCGACGTTCGGCCGATTCGCTCGGTTCGGGTTCACCCGGGCCGGCGCCGAACGCCGGGCGGCGAGTGACGCGGCCGGATCGGTCGATCTGCGGCCGGCCGACACCGACCGCGTCACTCGCACGCTCTCCGGCGGCAACCAACAGAAGGTCATGCTCGCGCGCTGGCTGCTGCGCGACTGTCGCGTACTCATGCTCGACGAGCCCACCCGCGGCGTCGATGTCGGTGCGCGCAGTGAGATCTATGCGTTGATCCGCGAGCTCGCCGACACCGGGGTGGCGGTGATCGTCGTCTCCAGCGAGATCGAAGAGGTCCTCGGGATGGCCGATCGCGTCCTGGTCATCTCCGACGGCCGCATCGCGCACGAAGCGACCAGCGGTGACATCGACGAGCACGAGGTACTCGACCTCGTGATGGAAGGGAGAGTCGCGTGAGCGACCGTACGACGTCGGCCGACCCACCGGCCGCTGCGGACGACGACGCAGTATCCGGCGCCAACGGCCCCGAGGGATCGAGTTCGCGCGAGCGTACGCTTCCGCCCGGGGTCGTACGCAATCTCGGCCTCGTGATCGCGCTGCTGATCCTGTGCATCGTGGGCACCATCACCGCGGGCGACCGGTTCGCCTCCACCGACAACGTGCTCACCATCCTGCGGCTCGCGGCGACCCTCGGCGTCGTCTCGATCGGGATGACCTTCGTGATCACCGGAGGCGGTATCGACCTCTCCGTCGGCGCGGTGCTGGCGCTCGCGTCGGTCTGGGCGACCACGAGCGGCACGCTGCAGATCGCCGAGGACTTCCATTGGATCGTGATCGTCACGACGGCGTTACTCGTCGGGGCCGGAGCAGGGGCAGTCAACGGTGTGCTCATCTCGTACGGGCGCGTCGTACCGTTCATAGCCACGTTGGCGATGTTGGCGAGTGCCCGCGGACTCGCCGAGCTGCTGTCCGACCGGCAGACCCAGATCGTCAGCAATACCGGCTTCTTCGACTTCTTCGGCGCCGAGCCCCTCGGCATCCCGGTGCTCGTGCTGATCTTCGCCGCGGTTGCTGCGCTCGGCTGGGTACTGCTGAACCGGACGACGTTCGGGCGCCGCACGTTCGCGGTCGGCGGTAACCCCGAGGCCGCGCGGCTCGCGGGCATCAAGGTGCAGCGGCACACGCTCTACCTCTACGCACTCGCCGGACTCTGCGCCGGCATCGGTGCGGTGATGCTGATCGCACGCACCACAACGGGCACCTCGACCCACGGCACGCTGTTGGAGCTGGACGCCATCGCTGCGGTGGTCATCGGCGGCACGCTGTTGTCCGGTGGACGCGGGTCGATCGTGGGCACGGTGCTCGGCGTACTCATCCTGACGACGCTGACCAACCTGTTCATCCTCAACAACATGTCCATCTCGGCGCAGTCGGTGGCCAAGGGCGCGATCATCGTCGTCGCTGTGCTGCTGCAGCAATGGCTCGCCCGACGCGATCGAGCTACCTAGCCCGACCGCCTCACCTACGCAGTCCCGATCCAACACCTCATCCGCACATTCCCACGAGGAGCACCGATGTTCCGAACAAACCGCCGACTCATCGCAACCGTCGGGCTGATGGCCTCCGCCGCGATCGTGGCAACCGGCTGTACGAACTCCAGCGATGACGACGAAGGCGGCAACAACGCCAACACCGCGACCAGCAACAACGATGAGCCAGGCAAGACGGTGACGATCGGGTTCTCCGGACCGGCTCCCGACCACGGCTGGCTCGGCGCGATCACCAAGGCAGCCAAGGCCGAGGCGAGCGAGTACGAGGACATCGACCTGAAGGTCGCCGAGGGCGGCACCGACATCAACCAGCAGGTCTCGCAGGTCGAGACGTTCATCAACGACAAGGTCGACGCGATCGTGCTGTTGCCGATCGACGGTGCCGCGTTGACCGACGTCGCACTGAAGGCGATGGACGCCGGCATCCCGGTCGTCAACGTCGACCGCGAGTTCAGCTCGCCGTTCGCCGCTCGTACGACGGTCCTCGGTGACAACTACGGCATGGGCGTCTCCGCCGGGCACTACATCTGCGAGCAGGCCGACGGTGACAGCGACGCCGTGGTGGCCGAGATCGCCGGTATCGACTCACTGCCGTTGACCCAGGACCGCTCGAAGGGCTTCAAGGACGCCCTCGATGACTGCGGCCTCGATGTCGACAACCGCGTGGCCGCGGACTTCACCGTCGAAGGCGGACAGAAGGCCGCGTCGAACCTGCTCCAGGCGGCGCCGGAGATCGACTACCTCTGGAATCACGACGACGACCAGGGCGTCGGTGTCATGGCCGCCATCGAGGAGGCCGGCCGCGATGAGTTCACCATGATCGGCGGCGCCGGCTCGAAGAACATGATGGACCTGATCAAGGCCGACAACTCGGTGATCAAGGCGACCGTCCTCTACCCGGCAACCCAGGCCGCCGACGGCATCCGTCTGGCCCGCCTGATCGCGCAGGACAAGGCGATGGCCGATCTGGTCGAGGTGGAGATCCCGCGGACGATCACACTCTCGGCGCCGGTCGTCACCAAGGACAACGTCGACGACTACATCGACGCAGCGTTCGAATCCTGATCGGTCAGCAAGCCGACGGCGTCTCGGGGCCAACTCGCCGTGCGTCGTCTGTAGCCGAAGGGGGCATCGACTATGAGGAGGGCAGCACGATGAGTGCAGGACGACCAGTGTCAGAGCTGGGCATCGGGATGGTCGGGTACGCGTTCATGGGCGCCGCCCATTCGCACGCCTGGCGTACGGCGCCGGAGTTCTTCGAGCTACCGGCTCGACCGCGGCTGCGGGCACTCGCCGGGCGAAACGTCGATGCGGCGCAGGCGACGGCCGACCGGTTCGAATGGGAGTCCGTGACGCCGAGGTGGCAGGACCTCCTCGAGCGCGACGACATCGACCTGATCGACATCTGTACGCCCGGCGACACCCATGCGGAGATTGCGATCGCCGCACTGGAGGCCGGTAAGCACGTGCTGTGCGAGAAGCCGTTGGCGAACACGGTCGAGGAAGCGGTTCGGATGGCGAAGGCCGCCGAAACCGCTGCCGAGACCTCCGGCGCGCGAGCGATGGTCGGCTTCACGTACCGGCGTACGCCCGCGGTCGCGTACGCGCGGCAGCTGGTCGCCGACGGACGGATCGGCGAGATCCGCCACATCCGTGCGCAGTACCTGCAGGACTGGCTGTCCGACGAGAACTCCCCGCTCACCTGGCGGCTCGACAAGTCGAAGGCGGGCTCCGGCGCGCTCGGCGACATCGGGGCACATATCGTCGATCTGGCGCAGTTCGTGTCGGGTGACAAGGTCGCGCGGGTCAACGGCATGCTCGAGACGTTCGTGACCACGAGGCCGATCGAGGGCGAGGCGTCGGGCATCGGCGGCATCGGATCCGCAGACACACAGCGTGGGCCGGTCACCGTCGACGATGCGGTCGCGTTCCTGGCTCGCTTCGAGACCGGAGCGTTCGCGACGTTCGAGGCGACCCGCTACGCCAATGGACGGCGTAACGGTCTTCGGCTCGAGATCAACGGTACGAAGGGCTCACTCGCCTTCGACTTCGAGGACATGAACGTCCTGAACTTCTACGACGCTACGCAGCCAAGTAGTGAACAGGGCTTCAGACGCATCGTCGTCACCCAGCCCGAGCACCCGTACCTGGAGGCCTGGTGGCCGCCCGGGCACGGCCTCGGGTACGAACACGGCTTCACCCACCAGGTCGTCGATCTCGTCACCGATCTGGCGGCGGGCCGTCAGCCGCGGCCGTCGTTCGCCGACGGTCTACGTGTCCAGCAGGTTCTCTCGGCCGTCGAATGCAGCGCTGCAGACGGCGGCTGGAAGGCGGTCGCCGAATAGCCGCATGACGGACGCATCTCGGTGGCGTCCACGAGACAGGACCAGTCGTACGCCCGTTCCGTTCCTCTGGAGGATCCCGTGCCCACCGATCGATTCCGTAGAGCTCACCGCGACGCCGACCAGACTCGACCGAAGGTGAGTTGACCGATGAGCACCTCAGGTACCCTCCGGCTCCGTCGATCGTGGGCACTCGCGGCGACCGCGCTCGTTGCCGGTGCGCTCGCGGTCGTACCGGCGAACCCGTCCTCGGCCGATGACGTGCCGGGCGTGACCCAGCGGGTGTTCGAGCTCGCACGTGGCCTGGACAAGCTGTGCACGTTGAAGTCCGGCCAGACGCCGAACGTCGATGTACGCAAGGACGTCGTCGACTGGTCGACGACTGATGACTTCGGCGGCTACTCCGACAACTTCCTGGTGCACACCGTCGGCAAGATCGAGGTGCCGCAGGACGGTACGTACACGTTCCGCCTGACCAGCGACGACGGGTCGAAGCTGTTCATCGACGGGGCCGAGGTCATCGACCACGACGGGTTGCACGAGGCGACCCCGAAGGACGGTGACGTCGAGCTGACCGCCGGCGCGCACGACCTGCGGATCGAGTACTTCGACGCGACCAACGAACAGGTACTGAAACTGTCGTGGAGGCCGCCGGGCGCAGACGACTTCACCGTCGTACCCACCGACGTGCTGAGCACCGAGGATGCCACTCGGGTCACCGCGCCCGGCATCAAGCAATGCGAGGGTGACGACGACTCACCGGGTGATGGCCTGCCGCTGGGGGATGTGCATCCCGACTACGACCTCACCGACCTGCGACCGGAGGGCTTCGAGCCCGACGTCTCCGGTATGGCGTGGTTCCCCGACGGGCGGCTTGCCGTGCTCACGTGGGGTAAGGACCAAGAGTCGAAGAGCGGCAAGCTGTATGTGCTGCGCAACGTCACGGGCAAGACCAAAGCCAGCAAGGTGAAGGTACGTGAAGTCGCGAGCGGCCTGCGCGAGCCACAGGGCGTCGCGATCGTCAAGGGCAAGATCTACGTCGCGCAGAAGCATGAGCTGAGCCGGCTCGTCGACGCCGACGGTGACGGTACGTACGAAGGCACGCAGACGGTGGCGACGCTGCCAACCAGCGGTAACTTCCACGAGTTCGCCTTCGGCCTGCTGCACAAGAAGGGCTACTTCTATCTCAGCCTGTCCGTAGCACTGGAGAAGTCCGGCGCTTCGGTTGATCCGCAGCCGGCGAAGAACCGCGGTACGAGCCTGCGAATCAACGCAAAGACAGGCAAGATCGACTATGTCGCCGGCGGTCTTCGTACGCCCAACGGGATCGGCTGGGGCCCGGACGGCAGCGTGCTGGTCACCGACAACCAAGGCGACTGGCTACCCGCGAACAAGCTGGTGCAGATCAAGCGCGGCGCGTTCTTCAATCACTACACCAATCCGAGTGGCCGATTCGACGACAACCCGGTGACGCAGCCCGTGCTCTGGCTGCCGCAGAACGAGATCGCGAACTCACCGTCGACGCCGGTCATGCTGAAGGAGGGCCCGTTCGCCGGGCAGCTTGCGATCGGCGACGTCACGTACGGCGGACTGCAACGCGCGTACCTCGAGAAGGTCGGCGGCGAGTACCAGGGCGCGGTGTTCCGGATGACCCAGGGCCTCGAGGCCGGTGTGAACGAGGTCAGCGTCGGCCCCGACGGTGCGCTGTATGTCGGCGGAATCGGCTGGGAAGGCAATTGGGGCCAGCCCAACAAGCTCCGGTTCGGACTGCAGAAGATCGACACCAACGGCAAGAACGTCATGGACATCGAGAAGATGGAGCTCACCCGACGCGGGTTCGACCTGACGTACACCAAACCCGTGTCGGCGAAGACTCTGCGAGACATCAAATCTGCCTACCAGGTCGAGCAGTGGCGCTACTCGCCGACTGGTTCGTACGGTGGCCCGAAGGTCGACGAGGAGCGACTGAAGGTACGCAAGGCGACGGTGAACAAGAACGGTAAGCGGGTGCGCTTGACGATCGACGGTCTCAAACCGGGTCGCGTCGTGCACGTACGCTCACCGCGTCCGTTCACCTCGGCGGGTGGCCAGGAGCTGTGGAGCACCGAGGCCTGGTACACGCTGAACAAGCTCCCGGGCTACACCGATCCGGCGACCAGCAAGGGTCTGTACGAATCGGAGGAGGCGCAGCTGTCCGGCGGTGCGGCACTGGCGACCGACCACACCAGCTACTCCGGCGGTGGGTTCGTCGCCGGCTACGGCAGCAAGGGCGCGTCGGCAAAGCATCACGTAACGGTGCGCAAGGGCGGCAAGCAGCCGGTGCAGATCCGCTACGCCAACGGACCCGATCCGTCGGAGGGGCCCAAGACACTCGGCCTGTTCGTCAACGGCGAGTTCGTCAAGCAGGTCACGTTCCCGAGCACGGGCGACTGGCAGACCTGGGCGTACGTGAACAGCAAACTGGCGTTGCGCAAGGGCTCGAACACCATCGAGCTTCGCAATCGTGAGGCCGACACCGGCCATGTGAACCTCGACTTCGTCCAGGTCGGTTCGGGCGGCGACATCTGTCGCGCGGCCAAGCCGAGCAAGGGCTACACCTCGTTGTTCGACGGTACGCTCGCCAGCCTCGACGATTGGCGGATGGCGGGGCCGGGAGCGTTCGCACGGCGGCACGACTGCACCATTCGTACCGTCGGTGGCATGGGTCTGCTGTGGCATCAGGACGAGCTGGAGAACTACAGCCTGAAGGCCGACTGGAAGCTCGCCGGCGACGACAACGCGGGCATCTTCGTCGGCTTCCCCGACCCGGGCGACGATCCGTGGGTGGCGGTCGACCATGGGCACGAGATCCAGATCGACGCGACCGACGAAGACAACAAGACGACCGGAGCGATCTACAACTTCCAGGGCGCCGACCTGGAGGCTCGGGACAAGGCGCTGAACCCGCCGGGTCAGTGGAACTCGTACCGGCTGCGGGTCGACGGCGACCGGATCAGGGTCTACCTGAACGGCGTACTGATCAACGACTACACCGACACCGACGACGAGCGCATGGTGCCGCCGAGCTTTGTCGGGCTGCAGAACCACGGCGGAGACGACACCGCGTACTTCCGCAATATCGAGATCAAGAAGTTGGAGGGTGGCCGCTGATGGTGCGACCGATCACCTTGTTCACGGGTCAATGGGCCGATCTGCCGTTCGAGGAGGTGGCTCGGCTGGCCTCGGAGTGGGGCTACGACGGACTCGAGATCGCCTGCTGGGGCGACCACTTCGATGTCTGGGCCGCTGTCGAAGACGACTCGTACGTCGACGGCAAACGCGAGCTGCTGAAGCGATACGGGCTCGAGGTACACGCGATCTCGAACCACCTGAAGGGTCAGGCGGTGTGCGACGATCCGATCGACCAGCGGCATCGCGACATCCTGCCCGATCGCATCTGGGGCGACGGCGACGCCGAGGGCGTACGCCAGCGGGCAGCAGAGGAGATGAAGATGACGGCCCGGGCCGCGGCGAAGCTCGGCGTCGAAACCGTTGTCGGCTTCACCGGATCTGCGATCTGGAAGTACGTCGCGATGTTCCCCCCGGTCGGCGCCGACGTCATCGATGCCGGATACCAGGACTTTGCCGACCGCTGGAACCCGATCCTCGACGTGTTCGACCAGGAGGGCGTGCGCTTCGCGCATGAGGTGCACCCGAGCGAGATCGCGTACGACTACTGGTCGGCGACGCTCGCCCTCGAAGCGGTCGGACATCGAGAGGCGTTCGGCCTGAACTGGGATCCGTCGCACTTCATCTGGCAGGACCTCGACCCGGTCGGCTTCCTATGGGACTTCAAGGACCGCATCTACCACGTCGACTGCAAGGACGCGAAGAGGCAGACGGGCAACGGTCGCAACGGCCGACTCGGTTCGCATCTGCCCTGGGGCGATCCGCGGCGTGGTTGGGACTTCGTCTCCACCGGCCGCGGTGATGTGCCGTGGGAGCAGTGCTTCCGTACGCTCAACGCGATCGGGTACGAAGGCCCGATCTCGATCGAGTGGGAAGACGCCGGCATGGATCGACTCGTCGGCGCACCGGAGGCGCTCGCGTACGTACGCGCGAACCTGTTCGATGCCCCCGACGCGGCCTTCGATGCAGCGTTCTCCGCTTCCTCGGAGGGCTAGCCGCCGCTCAACTCCTCGGCGCAGGCGGGTTTTCGTACTAGCTTCTGGTGCGACTGCCCGCCTGCTTCGTTTCCGCCTCGCTGTGGCGTCGCGCACCTTCTACGGCGACTACTCGCTTGCCCGATGCCTCGTCGCTGTCGGCTATCCCCGCCCCTTCGGTTGAGTAAAAGACGCGGCGACGCGGGAGGCGCAACTACATGGATCGGGTTGCTCGCCGGCTAACCCGTTCCGGTCGGCGTTTGCGGGGTCGGTGGGTGGTGGTTTACCAAGTAAACATGGTGAAACTCCGCTTTGCATGGCAGGTTCGCCGTGCAAAGTGACACGTTGCCGTGCCCGTAGGTACGCCAGCGACTACCGGTACGGAAGTGACACCGAAACCGGACGTTACCCCGATGCCATACTAAGGTGGCGGGGAAGCCGCCAAGCAACCGAACCGAAGCGGCGACTCCGCGCGTCGCCGCGTCTTTTGCCCAGCCGGAGTAAGTGGGAAAGCCGACAGCGACGAGGACCGGGCAGGCGAGTAGTCGTACCGACGGAGCCCAGAAAGCCAGACAACGCAAAAGGCCGTGCGGCGTAGTGCCGCACGGCCTTCTGTCGAGGTGCCGTCACATACCGCTGTGGCCGCCACCGTGGTTCGGCGGGTGTCCGGGAGGCGGATCACCGTTCTTCTTGTGTACGTGGAAGAACGTCGACATGCCCATATCGGAGTGGGTCTGCAGGTGACAATGCAGCATCCAGTGACCGGGCCCCGACATCTCGCCGGCGATCACCTGGAAGCCGAAGCTGTCGCCCGGGCCGATCGTCTTGTTGTCGATGATCGCGATGTCATCGGCCCACGGCACGTCCTTGATCACGCCCGTACGCGTATCTGCCCAGGAATGCCCGTGCAGGTGCCAGGTGTGCAGCTCGCTGCCCAGCGCGATGTTCACGAACTCGATCCGCTCGCCCTTGTTGGCGACGATGCTGGTGTTGTTGCGCTTCGGGTTGTCCATGTTGTACGTGTCGGTGTCGGGGTAGCGGCGCAGGTTGAGCGTCATCCCGTCACCCATCGCCGTCACGTACGTGGTCTTCGGCAGCGGGTCGCCCTTGCGACGAACGATCAGCGCACCGAACAACCCCGCATTCAGCCCGGCCGTGCCGTGCGCCGTGCCGACCATGTGGTCGTGGTACCACCAATAGCCCGCGGTGCCGGCGATACCGCGCTTGCGCGCCGGCGGGCGGGCGTACCAGATGTACGTACGCTTCTCTCCGGGTGCGACGTAGGAGTCGCTGTGCAAGGTGCCGTCGGACGCCTGGTTGTAGCGGACGCCGTGCGGATGCAAGGAGACCCCGAGCGGCAGGTCTTCGTCCTTGCGGAGCTTCTTCAGCGTCTCCTCGGACACCTCGTTGTGCAGGGTGATCGCGATGCACTCGCCCTCGAGCATCTCGATCGTCGGCCCCGGGTAGGAGGCCGTGTCGGGGTCGTGGCCGTAGCCGATGCGCACCTCGTCCTGGTACGACGGCAGTTCGGTGGCGTACAGGTGGAGCTTGCGGGTCGGCTCGGGGAAGCCGGCCGGCACATCCTCGGCCAGCGCCGCTTCGACCCCGGTCAGCCCGGCCATGCCCGCGGCTGCGGGTACGGCGGTCAGGCCACGTAGCAGGGTACGGCGTTCGATCGTCATCGGGTCCTCCGGCTTCTCAGATGTTGCTGTGGGTGGCGCTGCGTCGCGTTCGACATGGCGGAGTCAGCGCTTGCGCGCGCCCTCTTTGCCGACATCGGAGCGCTTGGCGGCGTTCACGATCTTGGTGCGTTCGCCGGCGGTCACGGTGCCCTCGGCGAGCAGACCGCGCAGTACCGACTTCGCATGGGCCACGAACCCGGCGTGGGTCGACCAGCGGGCCTCGTCATGGATCAGGTCGTCGATGGTGCACCCGCCCCCGGCGCTACGGTTGCGTACGCCGCTGTTGACGTTGCCCATCACCACGGTCGGGCTCGGATCGGGTTCGGCGCAGGCCGGCTCCTCCGGCGACTCCGACACGATCGTGAACGTCACGCGCTTGGCCTCGGAGGTGTTACCGGCGGCGTCGGTCGCGCGATACGCGACGGTGTGGTCGCCTTCGTCCTCGACCTTGACCGGCTCCTCGTACGCCTGCCAGTCACCACCGTCGATCTTGGCTTGCACCTTGTCGATGCCCGAGCCGTCGTCCTTGGCCGTGACCTTCACCGACACCGGTCCGACGTAGTTCCAGTCGGAATCCTGGGTGCCCTGCACCATCGCGCTGACCGTCGGCGGCTCCTTGTCGTCGTCCGGACCCTCCACGACCGTGAACGCCTGCTCGACCGGGTCGGAAGCGTTGCCCGCCTTGTCGGTGGCTCGCGCCTGCACGGTGTGGTCGCCGAGCGCGTCCACCTTGAACGGATCGGCGTACGCCTGCCATTCGCCGTCGTCGAGCTTGTACTCGACCTTGTCGACACCGGACTCGCTGTCCGTCGCGTCGACCATGACCTCTGCCGAGCCGACGTACGCACCGTCGCTGTTGGTGTCGCCGTGCAGCATCAGCTCGACCTTCGGGGGTGCGGTGTCCTTACCGTCGTCCTCGACGACCTTGAACGGCTTGCTGCCTTCTTCCGACTTGTTGCCGGCGCCGTCGGTCGCTCGGTAGCCGATGGTGTGGTCGCCGACCTTGTCGACGACGACCGGATCGGAGTAGGCCTTCCAGCCGAGGTCGTCGACCTGGTACTCGATCTTGTCGACACCCGATCCGCCTTCGTCGGTTGCGGTCACCGAGATCTCGGCCTGGCCGATGTACGCGCCGTTGTCGTCCTTCTCCCCGGCGATCTTCGCGTCAGCGGTCGGCGGCGTGGTGTCGTCGCCCGGATCTCCGCCGCCACCGGTGACGACGAGCTCGCCCTGCATCTGCCCGTGACCGGGAATGATGCAGTGGAATCGGTACGTGCCCTCGGTGAGCGTCACATCAGCGGTCCACTTGCCGCCGTTCTCGTCATCGGGGTACGCCAGGATGTCGAGGTCGACATCGTGGTTGTAACCGTCGGTCGAGGTGTCGAACGTCAGCGTGTGCTGCATTCCGCTCGTGTTGCCGGTCGCCTTGCTGTTCTCGAAGACGATGGTTGTCGGCCCGGCCTTCGCCTCGGTCGGCGCCGTCTTGTACGCGGTGGTGCTGTTGTCCGCGGTCCAGGTCAGCGTCTGCGCGGCCTGAGCCGTCGCCGGCTCAGCCTTGCTGACGGCGGGCCGGTCGGCGTACGCGGCACCGCTTGTGAAGGCGAGCATGCCGAGTACGAGCGCCAGGGCCGCGAGAATCCCGAGTGGGCGTGTCTTGTCGATTGATCTGCGCATGGCAAGTCCTCTCCCAGCCGCGTCAGCGACGCTGCACTCGGATGTTGCGGAACTCGATCAGGTCGTTGTCGGAGTGGTTCTGCAGGCCGATGTAGCCCGACGCGAACTGCCGCATGTCGGTCGGCGGATCTCCGGCGCGCGACGACTCCTTACCCGGGTCGTTGGTGAAGCGGTTGATCACCACGCCGTTGCGGATGATCGTGTACTTCTGGCCGACGACGCGAACCTCGTAGTCGTTCCACACCTTCTTGTCCGTCGGCTCGGCATCGTCGATCGAGACAGAGTCGAAGTTGTAGACCGAACCGGTCTTCTGCTGCTCGCCCTCGTCGCTCTGCGGACCGTCGAAGATCTGGATCTCCTGTCCGCAGAAGATTGCCACCCAGGCGGGTGAGTCCTTTGCGGACCCGACCGTGCCGCAGCTTCCTTCCGGCCGATCCTCGACGGGCGTACGGATATCGGGGAACCGTACGAACACCCCGCTGTTGGCGCGGTGACCTTCGGGTGCGATGTCGCGGAACTGCAGGCGTACGGAGAAGTCGCCGTACGCGCGCTTCGCGTACCACAGCATGCCCAACCCGCCGGACGAGCGGATGTTGCCCTGCTTCGTACGGGTGAACTTGCCGCCCGGTGCCTGCTCCCACTTCTTCAGCGACGCCGCGGTGCCGTTGAAGATCGGCTCGTACGCGTTGGCGACACCGACATCGGACGCCGCCGCGGCACGCTCGAGTGCGTACTGCTCGGTGTCGTTGAGCGGGCCGTCGTCGGCCATGCGCTGGGCCAGAGTCTCGACGTACTTGACGAATCCGTCGTGAGAACCCCACGTACCTTCATCGTCGACGACATCGTTGACGGTGCACTTGCCGCCGACGCTCTCATTCGCGACGCCGGTGTCGCGGCCCAGGAACCGAACGGTCTCTCGCGCATCGGGAGCGGGGCACGTCACCTTGACGTCCTGCTCCGTCGTCGCGGTTTCACCGTCCGCGTACGTCACGGTCAGCTTCGCGGTGAACGTACCGCCCTTGGTGTAGGTGTGTGCGGGGCTCATCGCCGTCGACGTCGTGCCGTCGCCGAAGTTCCACTTCCACTTCACGCCGCCGGCCTGCTGCCCATTGAACTTGATTCGCGTGGGCGTGCCCTGCGACGTCGGCTTCGCGGTCACACCGGCTGCCTCGGCTGGTGCCTCGGCGCCGGGCATGAGCGGTGCCTTCGACGGGGTGGGTGTCGCAGGTCCACCGTGGTACGTGATCCGGATCAGCTTCTGGTTGTCATGCAGGCTGAAGAAGCCGCCTCCGTAGTCCAGCATGTACAGCGCACCGTCGGAGCCGAACTTCGCATCCATCCAGCTCATCAGTTGGTTGTCGCCGGTGCCGGACGGGATGATCGAGCGGATGTCCTCGGCGAACGCCGGCGGGGCCTGCGAGTGGACCTTGCCCGGGTCCATCGTCACCGCGATGCGGTTGTTCGCGTTCGACTGGTCACCGATCAGCCACTTGTCCTCCCAGTACTTCGGCCAGGAGATCTTGCTGTCGGCATCGACCTCGGACTGGTGGAACGTCGGACCGGACATCACTGCCTGGCCACCGCCCTTGAGGTACGGCTCCGTGTACGTCTCGTCCTCGATCTTGTAGGTCGGGACACCGTTCTCGCGCTTCGGGTAGGTCACGCCGCCGCCCTGCGGGGAGTACCAGATCGAGTTCGTACGCGCATCGGGGATGTCGACCAGCCCGGTGTTACGCGGTGAGTTGTTCTCGAGGTTGTCGCAGTCGTACCAGTCGGCCGGCTTGGTAGCGTCCTCGTTGCTGCGGTCGCGGTACGGCTGCTTGTTGCCCATGCAGTACGGCCATCCCTGGTTGCCAGCAGATGTGATGACCGTCGCCGTCTCGTACTTGGCAGGACCCCACTCCGGGCTCGGCTCCGACGCATCCGGGCCGACCCAACCGGCGGTGAGCCAGTCGGTCTCGCTGTCGATCTGCAACCGCGAGATGTTTCGTACGCCCATGACGTAGATCTCGGGCCGTGCCTTGTCGCCGCCGCCCTCGTCGCCGGTGAACAGGTTGCCCGCCGGGATCGAGTATGTGCCGTCGTCCTCCGGGTGGATGCGGATGATCTTGCCGTTGAGGTTGTTGGTGTTGCCCGAGGTACGACGAGCGTCCTGGAACGACAGGCCCTTGTAGTCGGCGGTCCAGTTGTTGCCGGAGTAGCCGTCGGAGCCGCCGGAGGAGTTGTTGTCGCCCGAGCCGACGTAAAGGTTGCCGTCGTCGTCGAAGGCCATGCCGCCACCGGCGTGGCAGCAGCTGTGAATCTGCGTGGGCCACTGCAGGAGGTCCTTGCGGGTGCCCTGGTCGATCGTGTCGTTCTCGGCGTCGTAGGTGAAGCGCGAGATCGTACGCTGGCCGATCCGCTTATCGCGATCGATCGACTCGTGCGGCATCCAGTACACGTACAGCCAGTTGTTCTCGGCGAAGTCCGGATCGGCGACGATGCCGAGCAGGCCCTCTTCGTTCTTCACCAGCTCGTCACCGCTGCCGCGGTTGCCCATCACATCGAGTGTCGTGAGCAGGTTGACGTCGCCCGAGTCGGGGTCGTAGCGGTGGATGGTGCCGCAGCCAAGGCCGACGTCGGGGTTGTCCCACTCGACGATCGGGCCGCTGGGGCAGGCGGCCTTGCCGACGTAGAAGATGTCGCCGCCGGGTGCAACGGTGATGCCGTGCGGCTCGCCGATCTGGTCGAGCTCGCCCTCCTTGTTCTGTGCGGTGAGCTTCTCGACCTTGTAATTCGAGGCGATCGTTGCCTGGCAGTCGCCGCGCACCATGCCGGCGGTCCACTGGATCGCGCCGAGCAGATGCTTGCGGAACTGGTCGTCGCCGTACGAACCGGCCGTGGCTCCCATGCCGGTGTAGAACGAACGACCGCCCTGGTAGTCGCGGCACCATGAGACCGGATGGAACGGGCCGTTGGCCGATGCGCCGGGCTGGTACGTGTGCTCCTCGACTTGAGCGACGGTGTGCACCTTGCCGCTCGGGTTCTGCTTCCAGTTCGGCCAGCGGCCGGTGTGCTCGAAGTTCAGCGGAAGCTTGCGTGTGGCGGGATGCTGCCGATCGAGAACGTCGACGGTCGCCGCCTGCGCCTTGAACGGGCTGTCTGCCTGACGGGCGCCGATCAGGCCGGTGAACCACTGGTTGTTCGGCTTGACCTTGGCGGCGTCATGGATGCCGAGGAACCCGCCGCCGTTCTTGATGTAGGTACGGAGGTTCTTCGTCTGCGCGGCATTGAGCTCCGAGCCCTCGCTCGACAAGAAGACGATCGAGCGGAACCGGCCGGGGTTGGCGAACACACCGGGGTCGATCGACTTCTCGACCTGGAAGCCGTTGTCGGCGCCCAGCTCGCGGATCGTCTTGGTCGCCCGCGCGACCGCATCCTCCTGTCGAGGCGCGGGGCCGTGGAAGACCAGCACCTTCGGCTTCGCAGCGGCCGCAGCGGCCGGAGCCGCCGGAGCGGCCACCTGCTGGACGTTGGCCGAAGGTGGCGGTGCGGCCGCCTCGGTCGGCGCCGTCAGTGCCATCGCAACGGTGGCGGCGGCGGCCGCCGAGGTCACGAGTGCCCGACGTACGCGCGAGAGTGTTGGGAACTGCGGGAAGTTCGTCGGATCGGTACGCACGATGTGTCGCCCTCCGGTCGGCTGGACAGTTTTGCCTCCGCTTCGCATGTAACTTAGATCACTTCAAACTGAAAAGGCAATACTAAGTTCTGTTCATCGTCATACTTCTGCCTACTTTCCGACAGAAACAACCGCCGAGGTACGGACTCGGTCCCGTGGCGGTGTGCGCACGGGAGGGAATCCGTACCTCGGCGGTTGGTACGCCGGGTGCGGCGGTCGGTCAGAAGCGGACGTTGCGCAAGTACTCGTACCCGACCTCAGTGGTCTGGCGGGGAGTCACATTCGGCTCGTCGTTCTCCATGATGTATTCCTCGACGCGGTGGTTGTCGAAGATCCTGGGGAAGTCGAGGTTGCCCGTGCCCAGGTCGCACATCTTGCCGGTCTCGGGGTTGCGGTCCTTGACGTGGTACTGGCGCACCTTCAGCGGTGCCGCGTTGATGTGCTCGTTGACGTAGCCCTCGATATCGTCGCCTGCATCGCCGCTCTCGACGCCGCCGGTCGCGATCCAGTACAGGTCGACCTCGAGGTGTACGAGTACCGGGTCGAGCTCGGCCATGAAGATGTCCCACGGCCGCTGACCGTTCTCCAACGGCAGGAACTCATGCGCGTGGTTGTGGTAGCCGTAGCGCAACCCCGCGCGCCGCGCGGCCGCCGCCTCGCTGTTCATATGCCACGCGAACTGCTTCCACTCGTCGGGGTTGTCGGAGCCGAGATACGGGACGACGACGTACCCCTGCCCCATGATGTTGGCGTTCTCGAGCTTGACCTCCAGCTCGTCGCGCGTTCCGGAAAGGCCGTCGTGGCTCGACGTCGTGTGTACGCCGATCCGCTTGTGGAAGCGACTGAGCTCCTTGGCCGTACGCCCGTAGTAGCCGGCTTGCTCGACCCTGCGGTAGCCGGCATCGGCCACGTAATGCAACGAGCTGTCGTAGTCCTTCTCCAGGTCGGCGCGGATCGAGTAAAGCTGGATGCTGATCTGGTTGCGCGGTATGCGGCGGTGGCCCTTGCCCCATCGCTGCGTCTCCTCGGGTCCGGCCGCAGCAGCCGGGCCGGCCGACATGGATCCGAGGGCACCGACCGCTGCCGTGCCGAGAGCGCCCGCGAGCAGCTTGCGCCTACCCATTCCGGATCGCTCTTTTGCCGCGTCGAGCGCGGCGTTGCCGTCGTAGCCGTAACACATGGTGGTGCCTCCAGAGGTGAGCTGATGATTCAGACGGGTTGTTTCATCGGGCCGGACTCGGTGTACCGGCGAGGTCGAGGAGTAGGTCGCGGACCTCGGTCGCAGCGATCCGCGTACGTGCGGACGCACCGTCGCTGCACAGCAGCATCGGGCCGTTCGCGTCGTCGGTGGGTAGGCGTCCGTGGGTTCCGCGTACCGGAGCGGGATCGAGCGGTACGACCTTCATCTGATACCGCAGGCCCGCCTTCTTTCGTGCCAAGGTGAGTGCGGCTTTCGCCTTCACCGCAGAGTCGTCGGGATCGAAGAACAGCTCGGCCGGGTCGTAGCCGGGCTTGCGGTGGATCTCGACGCTACGGGCGAAGTCGGGCGCGCGGGAGTCGTCGTACCAGTAGTAGTACGTGAACCAAGCGGTCGGCTCTGCGACGAGAACGAGGTCACCGGCGCGCTCATGGTCGATCTCGTACGACGCCTGTTGCGCCCGGTCGAGGACGAGGTCGACGCCGCCGAGCTCCGAGCACAGCTTCTGCACGCGCGGAAGATCCGCCGGATCGTTGACGTAAACATGCGCGACCTGGTGGTCGGACACAGCGAACGCACGCGAGGCCCACGGATCGAGGTACTCCATGCCGTCTTGGGTGTAGACCTCGAGCAGTCCCTCGCGGCGCAGCATCCGGTTGATGTCGACCGGGCGGTCGGCGTTGGTGATCCCGTACTCCGAGAGCACGACGGTCGTCGCCCCGAGCGTCTCGGCGTCGTCGAGCAGGGGCGTGATCGCCCGATCGACGTCACGTGCGGCGGCGCGGGCTTGCGGCGAGTCGGGGCCGTACCGCTGCAGATCGTAGTCGAGGTGCGGGATGTACGTGAGCGTCATATCGGCGCGGGGAAGCAGGCGTCGGGCCGCGCCGACGATCCACTCGCTGGACTGGATAGCGGCCGTCGGACCCCAGTACTGGAACAACGGGAACTCGCCGAGCGCACCGGTCAGCTCGTCGTGCAGCTCCGGCGGCCGCGTGTAGCAGTCGGGTTCCTTCTTCCCGTCCGCGTAGTAGATCGGCCGCGGGGTGATCGTCCAGTCGGTGCTCGCGCCCATCGCGTACCACCAGCACACATTGGCCACTCGATAGTCGGGTCGCTCTCGACGGATCGTCTCCCACACCTTCTCGCCCTGAACGAGTCGGTTGTGCTGTCGCCACAGGAAGATCTCGCCGAGATCGCGGAAGTACCAGCCGTTGCCGACTGCCCCGTGGTCGCGCGGCGGCGTACCGGTCAGGAGCGTCGACTGCACGGAGCAGGTGACGGCGGGGAGCACCGTCGACATCGGTGCCTGCCAACCGTCGTCGGCGATACGACGCAGCCGCGGCATGTGCTCGAGGAGTCGCGGCGTCAGCCCGACCAGGTCGATGACGAGCAGTTTGTCGTTCATGTGAGCTCCTTCAGGCCGAGCGAGATGAGCGCATCTCGTACGTGGTCGAGCTCGGCGGCGAGTCCGCGAGCGAGCGTGTCTTGGTCGGGTGCGCCCTCGGGAAGGACGGACCAGGTGTACGTCTCGACCTCGAGGTGGTCGACCCGTGCGCTCGTACCACCGAGCAGAGCGTCGAGCGAGCGGTACAGCTCATCGCGCGTACTCTGCAGTGGCGCGGCGGGATCAGCGTGCACGGGTACGTGGTAGTGAACCCGCCAGGGCGCGCGAGTCTGCAGCGGTCGCCGTCCGTCGAGGGCATCCGGGAGGTCGTCGCGAGCGGCCAGTCGGCTGCGCGCGGGCGAACGTACCTGATGCAGGAAGCGATCCTCCGAGTACTTCTGCAGCGCTTCCCGGGTCGACTCGTCGGCCGGGTCCTCGACGTGCAGCGCGGCGGCGGGCTGGGTCTTCACAACGGGTAGCCCGGCGTCGTCGAGGCGGGCGAGCGCCTCGACGACCTGCTCGAACCCGACCGCGAGGTGACAGAGGTCGAGGCAGACGCCGATGCGGTTCGTGTCGACCTCGGCGAGTCGTTCGACGGCGTCCTCGATTGTCTCGACCGCACAGCCGGGTTCGGGTTCGAGCCCGATGCGAATCGCGCGACCCGTCTCTGCCTCCAGCTTGTCCAGTGACTCGGCGAGCTCCTGCAAATGGGCCATCGCGGCCGTCTGGCGATCGGCGAGCCACGGCGCATGCCAGCCGAGCGGCAGGGAGGAGATGCTGCCGCGGGCGACGTCGTCGGGCAGTAAGCCGGCGAGCACGGTCGCCGCGGCGACGGTGTAGTCGAGTCGCGCGCGCTCGTTCCAGGCCGGGTGGTAGACGTTCTTCTTGACCACGGCGCCTTGGAAGTCGGCGTACGGGAAGGCGTTGAGCGTGACGATCTCGACGCCTGCCTCGGTGAGCCGGTCACGCAGCCGGGCAACCTCCGACGGCGACGCCGCCAGACGATGGGCCGCCTCAGCAGGAAGCCAGAGTCCGAGGCCGATCCGTGACACGCCGAGCAGTGAGCGCAGCTGCGCGCCGTACTGGGTCGACTGTGCCGCGAGGCCCTCTACGTCCTCGGCGGGCAGGACATTCGTGCCGTACGCGAGGTGGACCGTCGTGCCGTCGCTGTGCCGGAATCGCATGGCCGATCACGCCTCGGGACGCGCGCCGCGCAGGATGGAGTTGCCTTCGTAGGTCGACCCGAGATCTGTTCGTACCTCGTCGTTGTCGTCCGACAGCAGCAGACGTCCGCTCTGGCCGAAGAAGTCGACGGGGTTCTGCCAGAGAACGCGGTCGACGTCGGCGTCGGTGAAGCCCGATTCGAGCATGGCCGCACCCGTCTTCGCCGTCTTGAGCGGGTCGCTGCGCCCCCAGTCGGCGGCGGAGTTCACGAGTACGCGATCGAGACCGCGCTCCTCGAGGATGCGCACCATCCGATGCTCATCCATCTTGGTGTCGGGATAGATCGAGAAGCCCATCCAGCAACCGGTATCGGCAACGAGCCCGACGGTCACCTCGTTCAGATGGTCGACCAGAACTCGTTCGGCCGGCACCCCGGACGCCTCGACCAGTTCGAGCGTGCGCTGCGTACCGGCCTCCTTGTCACGGTGCGGCGTGTGCACGAGAACGGGTAGCTCGAACTCGACGGCGAGCTCGAGCTGTCGGGAGAAGGCCTTCTCTTCCGCGGAGCTCATCGAGTCGAATCCGACCTCGCCGACCGCGACCACGCCGTCCTTCGCGAGGTAGCGCGGCAGCAGGTCCAGGACTTCGGTGCAGCGCGGGTCGTTGGCCTCTTTGGGGTTCAGCGCGATCGTGCAGTGGTGCGCGATGCCGAACTGCGAGGCGCGAAAGCGCTCCCATCCGACGAGCCCGTCGAAGTAGTCGGTGAACGAGCCGACGGTCGTACGCGGCTGACCGAGCCAGAACGCCGGCTCCACCAGGGCACGTACGCCGGCGTCGTACATCGCCTCGTAGTCATTGGTCGTACGCGACGTCATGTGGATGTGCGGATCGAAGATGCGCATCGGGGTCAGTCCTCGCGGGTCGTCGGTCGGTCGGCAAGTAGCCGTTGGGCGGCGTCGCGTCGATCGGCATGCGGTGACGCCAGCTCGGCGTCGAGACCGATCTGCGCGATGCTCTCGGGAAAGCGGTCGAGTACGAGCCAGACATCCGTCGGCACATCGCGGCCGGCGGCCACCCGCTCATGGGCGTACCGCGCAACCATGTCGGCGAGCTCTCGGTCGGCGCGTGCGTCGAGGTCGGCGACGGCTGCCAGCCGGACCCCGACGAAAATGCACTTGAGTACGCCTTGCCGCCAGGTCTCGGTGTCGAGCTGCGCGGCGGGCCGGCCCATCGCGGCCGCGACCAGTCGGGTGTCGTTCGTACGAAGGGCATCTTCGAGTACGTCGCGTGCCGACACGTCATCGAGGAACGCCAGGCCGAGCAGTATCGCGCGCTTCTCGTCGCTGTCGCCGAACCGGTAGAGCGAGGCAACCTCCTGACCGCGTTTGTCGGCGGGCAGTGCTGCCACTGCGGTGCGCAACAGCGCTATGCGCACGGCGTCTTCGACGAACAGAACCTCACCGCGGTCGTCGCGGAGGCCGTGGTCGCCGCGCGTCGTACGCCGGGCCGCGGCGGGGAAGATCCGGTCGATCGTTTCGGGTGAGTCCGCGAGCTTGCTCAACATGTCGTCCAGCGCCGTGGACGCGTCTGCCGGCAACACTGCGCGAAGAGCGTCGGTCGTAGGCGGTGCGGTCACGGATGCTCCTCTCCGGTGCCCGAGACCTTCGCTATTCGTGCGATCGACGCATTCAGCGCGTCCATCGTGTCGCGCGCAGTCGCGGGCGCTGCATGCGAATGCCGCGGTAGTTCGACGGATGCCAGA
Organism: Nocardioidaceae bacterium SCSIO 66511; assembly: GCA_023100825.1. Taxonomy (NCBI): domain Bacteria; kingdom Bacillati; phylum Actinomycetota; class Actinomycetes; order Propionibacteriales; family Nocardioidaceae; species Nocardioidaceae bacterium SCSIO 66511. Next base: position 121,422 of record CP095846.1, read on the forward strand.
CCCGAGAAGCCGCTGGCGATCAGGGCGCTGAGTACTCCGTCGAGGTCGAGCTCACCGGTGCCCAGCTCGAGGTGCTCGTGTACGTCGCGGACCATGTCGTCGACCTGGACGTTTCCGATCAGCTCACCGGCCTTGGCGATCGTCTCCTCGGGCGTCGCCGGCTCGTTGCAGACGAGGTGGCCGAGGTCGAGCGTCAGCCGCAAGTGGTCGGGCGCGCCGAGCCGGTCTCGGAGTGCGAGTGCGTCGTCGACCGTTGCGACGAACATGCCCGGCTCGGGCTCGAAGCAGCAGGCCACGCCGAGGTCGGCGGCGTCGTCGAGAACCGGCCCGAGCCCGTCGGTCACCCGACGCCACGCCTCTTCGGAGGGCGTACCGGCCGGGAGCGTACCCGACCAGCACGACATCGCCTCTGCACCCAGCTCGTACGCGATTCGGACTGCGCGGCGCAGCAGGTCGACGCGGCGTTCTCGGCCGTCATCGCTCACGAGCGTCGGCTCGTGTTTGTGCCACGGATCGAGTACGTACCTCGATCCCGTCTCGATCACGCAGGCCAGCCCGTAGGCGTCGATGGTGCGCCGCGCATTGGCGACCTGTGCGGCGAGGTCGTCGGCGAACGGATCCAGATGGGGTTGGTCGAGGGTGAGCGCGATGCCCTGGTAGCCGAGACCCGAGATGACGGCACACGCATCGGCGAGCCGGTGGCCCGCGAAGCCGTTCGTCCCGTAACCGAAGCGCAGGCTCATGTGGTGCTCATCCGACGCGACGCGTACCTGACCAGCGGATTGCCGGCGACCACGGCCGCGGCGCTCGCGAGCCGACCACGTCGCGCGAGCCAGGATGCTTGCAGGATTGGGAATCCGGCGATACCTCGTCCGGTCGCGGACCGGACAGTCGACGCGGTTGGGTCGTTTGCTGCCTGCAGCTGGGCGTTGCCGACCACGCATCCGTACGCGACCGACAGAGCAGCGGCGGCGAGCCGGTCACGCATCCGGGCGCGGCGGTCGGTCAGCGCGCGTACGGTCGCCGTCGCGGAGATCGCACCGGTCGCGACGGCGACTGCCCCGGCGCGACGCGGCGTGCTTCCGTGCACCTCGTCGCGACTCAGGGTGGTGACTGCCACCGTATGCGCGGAGATCGACATCGCGGGCTCCCATGCACTCCCGGGCGAAGCACATGCGCCGAGAAGTACGTCGAGCCCGCGGTTCGAGGCCATCACGACGGGACCAGCCGCGCTGTCCTTGGCGAGCGCGTCGTAGGTCCAGACGAGGGCGGCGAGCGGCAGGCTCACCCGGAGCGCCGAACGGCCGCCGATCAGAGCCGACGCTGCGATGCCGGTCGCGCCGAGTGCCCCTGCGGTGGCGATCGCGGTACGCGGGGTGATCCGCCCGGACGGGATGGGTCGCTCCGGTCGCTCGACGGCGTCGAGGTCGCGGTCTGCCCAGTCGTTGAGAGCCATGCCCGCCCAATAGAGGCAGGCGGACGCCACTGGCATCGCCGCGCCGCGTCGAGTACCCGCGTACGCGGCGCCGGTCAGGCTGTCGCCCGGCACGGTGAGCGCTGCGGGCAGCCGAATCAACTCGGCCAGGGCGCGGCTCCGTACTCGCCCTCGATCGCGTGCGTTCACAACGCGGTCCGTTCCCCGCAGTCGGTCGCCCAGGTACGAAGGCTCTCCCACTGCTGTGGGAGTCGGTGTTCGTCCGAGGCGAGTGGGGCTTTGAAGAAGAAGCCGAGCTCGGGTACGGGGCCCGCGTCACCGAGTGCGTTCGCCCGGTCGATCAGGCGGACGAGGTCGAGCACCAGCGGGGCTGCGAGTGCCGAGTCGCATCCCTGCCAGGTGAACTGCAGAGTCATCTGGGCGCCGAGGAAACCGTCGAAGCGGATGTGGTCCCACGCCGTCTTCCAGTCACCCAGATCGGAGACGTAGTCGATGTGCATCGGGCCGTCGACGTGGTGGCCGACGATCGCGTCGAGGCCTTCCTGCTTCGTACCGGTCTTGCTGGCGGCCGCAGTCGGGTCGGCGAGGGTCTCACCGTCGCCGCCGCCGAGCAGGTTGACCGATGTCCAGGACCGGATCGGCAGCGCGCGGGAGGCGAACATCGGCGCCAACACCGACTTCACCAGGGTCTCGCCGGTCTTACCGTCGCGTCCCGCGTATGGCAGGCCGCGGTTCTCGGCGAGCTCGCGCAGGGCGGGTACCTCGATGCCCGGGCTCGGGGTGAAGCCCACGTACGCACAGTCGGCCAGCAGCGCCGCGCATGCGTACATCGAACTCGGTGCGAGCGGTGACCGGCCGGCGTCCCAGGCCGCTTCCAGGGCGGACCAGCTGGCGAGATCATCGTCGGGGTCGCGCGGCGGCTCGGTACTCGAGACATCGACGACGACCGTACGCGCAACTCCGGAGCGTTGCGCGAACTCGGTGATCTCGGCGGTGAGTCGTTCGATGGTCGCGCGCTGATCGGCGCCGTCACGTACGCCCGGGCGGATGCGGGCATCGGTTGAGGTCAGCTCCGAGCCGAGCGCGTCGACAAGTGTCTGCGGCACGACCCGGCCGGCGACGAGCTGCTCGGCGCGTTTGGCGAGCGGCAGCTCACTCACGTCGTGTCCGCCGATGACGAGGTTCTCGTAGCCGACGAGCCCGCGGTCGTCGACGAGTGTCGTCACACAGCCGGTCGGCTCGACCAGTCGACCGGCGAGCGCATACGCTCCGATTGCCGCGGTCGTGGCGAGCGACCCGCGCGCACCGATGAACCAGATACCGACCTGCTCGTCCATGTGGCACCCACCGATCGCGAGGTTGCGTTTGTTCCGTCGGATACGCGGGCAAGGTAACCCACGCCACAGTCGAGTTTCAACGGGTCGCAACGAACTTTTGTTGGTTGATCGCAAAAAGTGGTTGCGAACCGCACCGCTCTGGTGAGGTTCGCGGGGTCGTCGGTACGCCGACCACCCGCCGCTACACAGCGGCTCGCTGTCGGATTCGCCGATTCCTTCGGTGCGACTACCCACCACAACGGTTCTGTGCGCTGTCGGCGTGTGCGCTCCTGTGGTCCGACGACCCGTCTGCCCGACGGGGCTTCGTTGTCGGCTTCCCCGGCCCTTCGGCGGGCAAAAGACGCGGCGAAGCCGGAGCCGCAGCTACCTGGCTCGGGCCTACTGCCGGCTAACCCGATTCGGTTGGCTTTGCTGGTCGATGGATGGTGCTTTACCAAGTAGACATGGTGAAACTCCACTTTGCACGGCGCGTACGCCGTGCAAAGTGGAAGTTTGCCGTGCCTGCTGGTACGCGAGCGGCCGCCGAGTCTGGTGGGACGCGAAACGAAGGTTACCCCGAACCCATATCAAGGTGGCGCGCAGAGCGCCCGCGCCAGCTGCCTGCGATCGGCGCTACGCGGCGTCGTCGAGTGCTTCTGGTGCGGTCAGCGACCAGAGGGTGTACGACATGGCGTCAGTCATGTTGTCGAGCATCGTCGAGTCGATGTTCTCGGTCGTGTCACAGGCCGAGTGGTAGCAGCCGTCGTACGCCTCACCGGCCGTACCGCCCCACTGCTGCGCCTCTTCCTCGGTTTTGGTCTCCTCGGCGCCGCTGAACAGGCCGCCGATCGGTACGCCAGCCTGCTCGAAGGCGGCGTGGTCGCTGCGTCCGCCGACCGTTGACGGCGCGGTCGAGATATCGCGCGTACCGAAGAACTCGTTGAATGTCGTCTCGATTGCGTCGTCGCCGTCGTACACGAAGTAGCCGCCGTTCGGCGATCCGATCATGTCGAAGTTCAGGTACGCGTCGATGCGATCGAGCTCGGCCTGGTCGAGCGACTCGACGTAGTGCGACGAGCCGAGCAGGCCCTGCTCCTCCGCGCCCCACCACGCGAACCGGATGGTCACGCTCGGGTCGGGGTTGGCCTCGGCGAAGGCGAGCGCCGTCGCGAGTTCACCAGCGGAGCCGCTGCCGTTGTCGTTGATGCCCGGTCCCTCGTCTACGCTGTCGAGATGCCCGCCGAGCATCACGACATGCGACGGGTCGGCGCCCTCGAGTTCGGCGGTGAGGTTGTACGACTCGCCGCCGAAGGTGTCGAACGGTTGCTCGTTGACCGTGTAACCCGCTCCTTCCAGCTGTTCGGTGACGTAGTCGACCGACGCCCGGTACCCGTCGGAGCCGGTCGCACGGTTGCCGCCGTTGTCGTCGGCGATCTGCTGCAGTGCGTCGAGATGGCCCTGAACAGCAGCGACGTCGATATCCGGGGCCTCGAGCGCGCTCGGGTCGTCGGGTGCGGCGGCGGACGGTGCGGCTAGGCCGGCCATGGCGACGACCGTCGCCGTGGCGGTGATGGCGGTGCGGAGGTGCATCGTGCTGTCCTCTCGAATGGGATCGGCCGCGACCCGGGAGCAGTTCCCGAGCCGCGGCCGACGTCTGGTTGGTGCTGTTTGGTGCCTGGATTCAGTCGACGGCGACCGCGGTCCACGCGGCCTCGACGCCCTTGACCTCGGCGCTGCCCTCGCCGTACAGGTCGGTGGCGGCGGCAACGGTGTGCTCGCGTGCCTCCGCGTACGTCTCGGTGCTGGTCATGTACTCGCTCAGCGCCTTGAACCAGATCGCTGCGGCGGCCTCGTTACCGATGCCGGCCACCTCCGATCCGTCGCAGGTCGGGCTGTTGCCGTACTCGCTCTCCCCGCTGCCGTTGGCGAGCAGGTAGAAGAAGTGGTTGCCGACGCCCGACGAGTAGTGCGGATCGGAGTTCGGAACCTCTTCGCTCCAGCAGTCGTACGACGCGCCGTCCTTGCTCGGCTCGTCCATGTAGCGCAGCGGAGTGCCGTCGCCGTTGATGTCGATCATCTCGCCGATCTCGAAGTCCGGCGTGTCGTTGGCGTTGTCCGCGTAGAACTCGACCATCGTGCCGAAGATGTCGCTGGTGGCCTCGTTCAGGCCTCCCGCGTCACCCGAGTACTCCAGCCCGGCGGTGTTCTCGGTGACGCCGTGCGACATCTCGTGTCCGGCGACGTCGAGTTCGACGAGCGGAGCGGCGTTGCCTTCACCGTCGCCGTACGTCATCTGGCTGCCGTCCCAGAAGGCGTTGACGTAGTTGTCGCCGTAGTGCACGCGAGACGGTGCACCCGAACCGTCGCCGAAGATGCCGTCGCGGCCGTGCACCTCCTTGAAGTAGTCGAACGTCTTCGCGCCGCCGAACGAGGCATCCACGGCAGCCGATGCGCGGTCTTCGTTCGTACCGTCGCCCCAGGCGTTGTCATCGTCGACGAACGTGTCGCAGGAGACCTCGGTGTTGTTCATGTCGCAGGTCTCTGCGTTGCCGTGGGACGGGTCGATCATCTCGAACCCGCTGCCGCCGGACGTGGTGTCGACCTCGACCTCACCGACGAAGATTCCGTTACCCGTGCCGGCCTCAGCCGCCTGCTGACCCTTGGCGGAAGGCTTCGCCGCATTCGTGCGCTGGTCGATCGCGATCGGAGTCGTGATGGTCTCGTCGGCGCTGCGCACCTTGCCGGTACGCGCGTCGGTGACGACGAGCTGCTTGCTCGGCGTCTGACCGTCCGCCTGAACTCCGTGTACGACCGTCTGCCAGGCCAGCGCCGCCTTGCCGGAGCGGGCATCGACGACCAGCCGCGGCTCGCCGACCTTACGCACGGTGCTCGTGCTCGCTCCCTTGCGAGCCTGCGTACGCGCGGTGGCCTTCGCGACCGACGGTGACGTGTTCACCCGGATCGCGCGATCCTGGGCGACCGATACGTCGTGGGTACGGCCGTTCTTGGAGACCCGTACGACGAAGTCGCCGCCGAGCACGGGGAGACCACGGTAGGTCCGCTCGTACCGGATGGCGGCCCCGTCGTCAGACGCGACCTTGTCCACGGCCCGGTACGCGTCACCGCGGGAGCCGAGTATGTCTGTGGGGTTCTGCTTGACGAAGTGCCGGGCGACCGCGGCGGGGCTGTCGTCGTGCGCATTGCCAACAGCCACTGCCCCGTTCAGGGGTGTCATGGCACCCAGCCCTGCCGCGAGCATTGTCCCGCTCGCGACGGCGATGACCTTCCTCATGAGGATTCCTCTCGGTAGGAGTAGTCGCAGGATTCCCGGATGGCGGCTGGCTCATTCATGCCAACTGGTCATGCCTTCGGTGTCATGGCCCGCAACAGTCGCGATTCCACGTACGGGAGCAGCAGGCGAGACCTACCATCAAGACACCAGATCGGCCCTCACGAGGCTCGCCGAGTGACCGCCGCTTCTGCGGCCGTCGTACGCGCGTCGGCCCGGGAGGTGAGCGAGATGCATGCGTTCTTGCGTCGCATCGGCGCCGTGTGTGCGCGGCGATCGGTCGTCGTCATCGCGATCTGGGTGCTGATCCTGCTCGGCGCGCTGTGGGCCCGCAATGCGTACGGCGGTGACTTCGCCGACGACTTCACCGTCGGTGGCAGCGAGTCGTCGGAGGGCCTCGACGTCTTGGATGCAAAGTATCCGGCCAAGGGTGGGTACGCGGGCACCATCGTGTTCCACGCCGACAGCGGGAAGGTCTCCGCCGATGCGAGCGCGGTCTCGAAGTCGATGACCAACGTCGGAAAGCTCGAGCATGTCATCGCTGCATCGGATCCACTCTCGGACGGCAGCAAGACGGGTGTCTCGAAGGACGGGAGCATCGTCAACGCACCGGTTTCCTTCGACGTTTCTCCGTCCACGCTGGACGACTCGTACCTCGATGACCTCGATGGCGCCGTCGCGCCGGCGAGGTCGGCGGGACTCGACGTCGAGTACGGCGGCGGAACAGGCAAGATCGCGAACACCGTCGATGACAAGAGCTCCGAGCTGATCGGAATCACACTGGCCTTCGTACTGCTGCTGATCATGTTCCGATCGGTGGTGGCCGCAGTGCTGCCGCTGGTCGCCGCGGTCCTCGGGGTCGTGACCGGTCTGTGCGTGATCGCACTGATCGCAGCCACGACAACGCTCCCGACGATGGCGCCGACGGTCGCGACCCTGCTCGGCCTGGGCGTTGCGATCGACTACGCGCTCTTCCTGGTGGCGCGGCATCGCGAGCAGCTTCGTGACGGCATGACCCTGCGTGAGTCGGTCGCAGAATCGACTGCCACCTCGGGCGCGGCGATCGTCGTCGCCGGCGGCACCGTCGTCGTCGCCGTGCTGGGCCTCTACATCGCCGGTGTGTCGTTCGTCGGGGCGCTGGGCCTGTCGGCGGCGGTGGCCGTTGCCGTGGTGTTGATGTCATCGCTGACCTTCGTACCCTCGTTGCTCGGTCTGGCAAGGGGCACGATTCGTTCCAGGCAGGAGCGAATGGGCCGGGACGGCGTCGCCGAGGGGCCCGCTCACGAGCAGTCGGCGTTCGCACGATGGGGCCGGTACGTCAGCGGGCATCCGGTGCCGTGGGCGATCGGCGCGACCCTGTTGCTGCTCCTACTGGCGACTCCGCTGCTCGCGATGCGACTGGGCCAGATCGACGCGGGCACCGACCCGACCTCCGACAGCAGCCGGCGGGCGTACGACCTGATCGATCAAGGCTTCGGACCGGGTGCGAACGGTCCGCTCCTCGTGGTCGTCGAGCTGCCGCAGCAGTCCGCGAGCAAGAACCAGAGTCTGCTCGCCAATCTGCAGACACAGCTGAAGAAGACCGACGACGTTGCCTCGGTGTCCGGACCGTCTACGAACAAGGCTTCCACCGTGGCGACCTTCAACGTCATTCCTGCGTCATCGCCGCAGGCCGCAGCCACCCAGACGCTCGTCACGACACTTCGTTCGGATGTGCTCGACAAGCAGCACGAGAACACGTACGTCGTCGGCACGACGGCCGGCAACCTCGACTTCACCGATGTGGTGCGCGAACGGATGCCGTGGCTGATCGGTGCCGTCGTACTGCTCGGCCTCGTGCTGCTTACCGCAGCGTTCCGCTCGATCGTGATTGGGATGAAGGCGGCCGTCCTCAACCTCCTGTCGATCGGTGCGGCGTACGGCGTGATCGTCGCGGTTTTCCAATGGGGGTGGGGCTCCTCGGTGATCGGCATCGACGAGACGGTGCCGATCCCGGCGTACGTTCCGATGTTCGTCTTCGCGATCGTGTTCGGGTTGTCGATGGACTACGAGGTGTTCCTACTGTCGCGCGTACGTGACGAGTGGCAGGCAACCGGCGACGCCAGGCGTAGCGTTGCGATCGGCCTCGGTGCGACCGGGCGGGTGATCACGACGGCAGCCGCGGTGATGGTCGCGGTGTTCACCAGTTTCGTACTCGCCGACGACCCGTCGGTGAAGATGTTGGCGGTCGGCATGGCGGTCGCGGTGCTCATCGACGCCACCATCGTCCGGATGATGCTCGTACCCGCCATCATGGCCATGCTCGGTGCGCACGCCTGGTGGATGCCCCTGGCTCGACGCAAAGCCGACGCGCCTTAGCCGTCCGCTGCCGGCTCGGTCGCATGCGGACGGTCGATGACCTGTTCCGAGATGAACGCCACGACCACCGCGATCAGCACAATCGGGCTCATCGCCACGGCGTTCGGGCCGAGCAACAGGGTCACGAGCACAGCTGACGACACGGGCATCGGCAGGATCGCGGCCGTCGCGGCCGCCATTCCTGCCGCGAGCGCCGGGACTGCACCGTAGCCGGGGAGCTCTGCGCACAGCGTGCCCGCGGCCGCACCGAGGAACAATGCCGGGAAGATCGGCCCACCACGTAGCGCGCCCAACGAGACGCCGTACGCGATCGCCTTGAACGCGATCAAGGCGATCAACGCGCCTGTCGCCCATGAGCCTGGTTGTGCGGCGAGTTCGGGGAGTTCGTCCTGACCGGACATCACCAGTTCGGCCGGTGAGCGATCCGTGATGAGCGCGTACGCGCTGGCGCAGACGGCGACCGTGAGTGCTGCGCTGACGGCGGCGGTGAAGGGACGAGTCCGTGCGCGGTCGGCGACCCAGTGCCCGATCTGGTGAACCTCTCGTACTGCGACCGCAATGACGATGGCAAACGGAACGGTCCACAGGAGGTCGGCAAGATCGGGTCGCGCCGGGCCGGAGAGGTCGGGTAAACCCAGCGAGACGGTCTGCAGGCCGGTCCATCGCCCAAGGCCGGTGAATACGAGCGAGCCCGTGCCGGCCGCCAACATGCAAGGCGCGATGGCCCGTAGTGCCAATGCACCCTTGCTGCTGACCATCTCCAGCATCAGGACCAATGCGGCGAGGGGACTCCCGAAGATGGCCGCGACGGCAGCGGTCCCGCCCGCCAGCCCGACGACGCCACTTGCGCCGGTCTGCTGACGAAGGCCCATCGCGCGTGCGATGAGCAGCGCACTGCCGGTGCCGAGAGCGATGAGCGGCGCCTCCGGCCCGAGCACCGCACCGAGTGGTAGGCAGGCGAGTGCCGCGAGCAGGATCCCGGGAAGCTCGCGTGGGATCACGGGTTCGGCACCGAGGCCGTCGATCGGCACATGGCCGCCCTTGCCGGGTAGCGACCGGATCGCCGCACCGGCGAGTACGCCGCCGAGTGCCAGCCACGGGATGGGCCACCACCAGTCCGGATCCCCCATTCCGAGGTCGTCGGGGAGCTCGTGCCAGATGAGGTGACCCATCTTGTGCAGCAGAGCGAGGAACGCAAATGCCAACAACGACACGGGTATGCCGACGAGGCAGGAAAGCAGGAGTACCCGTAGCGAGTCTCGTCTGCTGGGTTCGTACGGTTGCGGGTCGGTGCTCATGACGACGCCTCCTCCGGAGGGGTACGGGATGTCGCCGTGTGCACCGGCTGGAGCTGACCGAGCAGGGTGCTGGCGAGGAGCGGACAGATCAGCACCGTTACAGCGCCCGCTGCCACCAGGATCGACGCGCTCTCGTTCGACATCTGGCCTGCGTGCACCGACACCGCCGTCACCGCGACGATGATCGGCAGTCCGGTCGAGGCGTACGACGCGACCGTGAGGCTGTCGCGCATGCCCAGTCGCGGGCGGTCACCCAGGAGTCGAGTCGCCAACAACACCGGCCCGCCGCGTACCAACAGGATCAGGACCACGACCGCAACGAAGGCAAGCGGCTCGTCCGCGATGGCGTCCGGGTCGATCGCCATGCCCGAGGTGACGAAGAAGATCGGGACCAGCAGGCCGAAGGCGATTCCCTCCACCCTGGCCTCGAGGTGCTCGTCACCGTCGGGCAGTGACAGTCTAAGGATCAACCCGGCGGCGAATGCGGCGAGCACGATGTCGAGCTTGAACTCCGAGGCGACCGCAACGAGCGTGGCGAGCAGCAGCATCGTCAGCCGGACGGGGATCTGTCCGGTCGTCTCGGCTCCCGCACGGATCAGCGCGAGAACCCGGGACGTCTCGCGTTTCAGATGCAGCGACGGAAGGGCGAGCAGCACTGCAACACCTGCGAAGGCGGCGAGCACGAGAAGTGACTCCAGCGGTCCGCGTACGCCGAGTAGGACCGCCATCGCGACGATGGGGCCGATCTCCCCGTACGCGCCGTGTCGCAGGACGTGATCGCCGATCGCCCCGCCCAAGAGTCCTCCGTCCTTCAGGATCGGCAACAGCGTGCCGAGCGAGGTGGAGGTGAGCGCGATCGCCACGGCGATCTCACCGTCGAAGATGTCGGTGACGCCGAGCAGGGCGATCAGGCCGAACGCGAGAAGTAGGCAGACGACCCAGGTCAGCAGCGCCTGTCGGCCGGCAACGCCGGTCAGTTCCTTCAGCTCGATCTCGTAGCCGGCAAGGAGGAACAGCATCGCGAGGCCGAAGTCGTGAAACATGTTGGTTGCGCCGTCGGTCGGTGCGAGGTCGAGTCCGAAGGGCCCGATGAGCATGCCCAGCCCGAGCAGAATGACCACTTCTGCAACGAGGCGTCGAGGTACGAGACCGGCGATGATCGGCGCGACCGCAGCAACGAGCGCGATCCAGAACAGCCACACTGGCGAAGCGTCCATGGCGCCCCTCGGTCGGGTCGACGGGCGGGCGTCCGTACGACCAGCGGTTGCCTCAGGCTAACCCAGCGCGGGCGTGTCCGCGTGGCGTTTTCGTCGGCGTTCGCGGGGTGCTGCGGGTGTAACTCGTACGGTCACCGGGACCGTCCTCACCGGGCCCGATTGTCGATCGAGCACCAAGTTGACTAATATGATGACAAGAAAGGCGGTAATCGACAATGGCGAGGACGATTCCGCGGTCGCTTGCGGGCGTTGTCGAGCACCTGGAGCTCGAGGGCGATCCGGTCGTCACGGTCGACTCGTTGCGGGTTGCGATTCACGCGGCGGGCCGCGAAGACCCCTCCGACGCGAAGGTACGGAGGACGGCGTACCGACTGCAGCAGGCAGGGTGGCTCGGCACGCTGAGGAGCAGGAATGCTTGGGAGTTCCTGCCCGGGTCACGTGCGGGCGCCCACAGCGGTGGTGACAGGTTTCTTGAGTTTCGCGCCTACGATGCGAATCATCGAGGGTGGCCTGGAACTCTTGCGATGGAGTCGGCTGCCGGACTGCACGGGCTCGCTCAGCGTTTTCCTGAGCGGGAGGTGCTTGCTTTGCCAAAGGGGATGCGGGCGCCGAAGTCGTTCGCAAGCGAATGGCGGACGATCACGTCGGCCGTTCCCGCGAGTGCGGCGGTGTTTGTGAACGGCCTCAGGACCTGGACCGTCGAAGCGCTTCTGGTCGGTATCGGTGAGCGGCCAACGAACTACCGGGACGTTGCGGGCCTGGCGCAGTGGTTGCCTGAGGCAGTTGCGCGTGCCGATCTAGAGGTGGTTATCGAGTTGCTGTCGGATATGTCGAATGCAACTGTGCAGCGCACCGCGTACCTCTTCGGTGCGGTCGACCTGGATGCTGCGCGCGACCGAGTCCTCGAGGGTTCACACCCGCTGGAGGTGGCGTGGTTCGGTCCCCGAGGAAGGGGCGGGCTATACGATCCGGCAACGGGTGTTCACGACACCACACTGCGTCCGCTCTTGTCGGCGGGGACCGGAGCATGAACCACCGCCTGACGGAGGCTACCTGACTCGGCACTACCAGGGTGCCAAGGGTGGCAGAGATGCGGCTCTCCTCGATATTGCACAGGATTTTGCGCTGTACTACCTCCACGAGCGTGGGTTGTTCGGGCAGGGGCTGGTGTTCAAGGGCGGGACTGCACTGCGGAAGTTTCGCGCTGGCAGTGCTGGCAGGTTTTCGACTGATCTCGACTTCAGCGCCCCGGACGAGAACGTCGCTCTGGATGCCCTGCAGGCACTTGACGACGTTGACGTTGATGGATTCCGGTTCTCTGTGACGACCGTGGGTGACGATGGCCGGCGTGGTGATCTTCGGGTGGTGACGCCGTTCGGTGTGCCGGACATCGGGGCGAAGGCGGAGCTCTCCCGTCATGGGTTGGCACTGCAGGCCGACGTGCTCGAGCCGGTCCCGCAGCCCATCCACACCAGATACGGGTTCGAACTGCCGGCGTTGCCGGTGGTGCGCGCGGAGGAGGCAATCGCGGAGAAGCTCGCGCGTTATCGGCGGGTGTCGCTTGCACGTGATCTGTACGATCTCGCCTGGTTCGCTGACGCGGGTGCGCTGGATGAACCGCTCGTACGCCGGCTGCGGGTGTTGAAGACCTACCGTGACGTGATTGTTGATGGCCGTGGAGGGCGACCGCTCGATCCCGAGGAGATTCTGGCTCCCCGAGCTGCGGCTGATTTCGACCGGGAGGACATCGGTTACCTCACGAAGCCCGTCGATGTGCCGAAGTGGATCAAGAAAGTGCAGTCGCGGTATGTGTTCCTCAGAGATCTGGCACTCGACGAGGTCCGCTGGTGTGCCTGCAACGCGCGTGACCGGTACGAGGTCGATCAGGCACTCGAAGCCATGGGCTGATCGTCGGCTCGGCCGCCCGGCGGAGCCGACGAACGTCAGTCGATACCGTGGCGCTGTTGCCAGGCCGTGTAGACGGGTTGGTTGGCAAGGGCGTCGGACAGTGCGTCGGCAACGAAGCGGGCCAACTTGGTGAGGCTGGTCGCCAATGGGTTGTGGCGCTCGACGATCAGTAGCTGACGTACCTGGATCGGGCAGCCGACGAGCGGCTTGAGAATGGCTCCGGAGCACCGGTTGGTCGGTACGCTCGGCGCGATCGCCTCTCCTGCCCGGATGAGTTCGATGCCGAGCCCGTCGTTCAAGTAGTGCACGATCTTCGGTGTGAAGCCCGCGTCGGCGCAGACCTCAGTCATACAGTCGGTTTCGCGGTCGACGTCGAGCGGCGACAGCAGCCACTGATCGTCGGCCAGCTCGGCGAGCTCGACCTCGGTCTCGCGGGCCAGGCGATGGGTTTCGGGCAGCATCACGAACGCCGGCGTGCAACAGATCTCGGCGGAGGTGATGCGCGAGTCGAGCGGTATCTCGTACCCCTTGAACTCGTGCACGACGGCCAGGTCGAGCCGCTTGGCGGCAACCAGATCGATCAGGCCACCGATGCGGAACTCGCTATTGGTGACGATCTCGGCATTGGGGACCGTCGCCCGCAAGCCGTTCATCAGGCCGAGCATCGCCTGGCCGTACCGCACTCCGATCCGGACCTGCGCGGGCGCGGTCGAGGTCGCCGCGGCGACCTCGGTCTGCAGTGAGTCGAGGACGGAGAGGACCGCGTTGGCTCGTCCGACGACGAGCCGGCCGAGCGTTGTGGGTTCGACGCCGTCGCGGGAGCGTACGAAGAGGTCGCCGCCGAGGCTCTCCTCGATGCGCCGCAGCTGCCGCGTCAGGGCAGGCTGCGTTGAGCCGAGGGCCGTTGCCGCGGACGTGATGCTCCCTGCGTCGGCGATCGACTTCACCAGTCGAAGATGCCTGGACTCGATGTCCACGTGTCGAGGGTAAGCGTTCAGGTGCCGTTTGGCGCCCGCTAACAATTCAGCATGGGCTCGGAGGAGCCGAATGCAGACAGTTCTGGACACAGCGGTACAGAACGTGTCAGGATGGTCCGCATGCCACGCCCACGCGAGTTCGACGAGCAGGCGGCGATCGACTCCGCTGTCGAGTCGTTCTGGACTCATTCGTACGCCGGGACGTCCACGGCGGTGCTGTGCGAGGCGACCGGGCTTTCGCGTAGCAGTCTCTACAACACCTTCACCGGCAAGTCGGAGCTCTACCAGAGCGCGTTGCGTCGTTACGACGAGGTGAAGAGCGCCCAGCGCGGCGCGTACCTCGATGGTGAGGGCACCGGGCGGGAGCGGCTGGAGAGTCTGCTCGAGGCTGTGCTGCGCGAGCAGTGGTCGAGCGATGAGCGGCGAATCTGCCTGGTGGTGAACGCCGCCGTCGAGGTCGGCAACTCCGAAGAGGCGGTGGCCGCGCTGGCGCGGCACAATCTCGAGGCGTTCCGTGACCTGCTCGCACAGCTCATCGGCGAGGGTCAGCGTGACGGCTCGATCACTGCAACTGCGCCGGCGCGTGAACTCGCCGCCGTCGTGCATGCTGCGCTGAACGGCGTGCAGGTCGCCGATCGGGTGGCGGTCGACGACGCCGACGGCCGCGCGACCGTACGAACACTGATGTCGATGCTCTGAGTCTGCCTCGATCCGAGGTGGACTCTGCCCTGCCCACATTTTGTACACAGCAGTCCAAAAAGGAGCCTGATGGGAACGCGAACCCAACGATTGCCGATTGCCGTCCACGCGCTCGCGCTCGGAATCTTCTGCCTCGGTACGTCGGAGTTCATGCTTGCGGGACTGTTACCGCAGGTGGCGAGCGGCCTCGACGTGAGTATCCCGGATGCGGGAATGCTGATCAGCGCGTTCGCGATCGGAATGCTGTTCGGTGCACCGCTGATGACTCTCGCGACGTTGCGGTTGCCGCAGCGCGCCACCTTGCTCGGAGCGGCGGCCGTGTTCGGTCTCGCGCACGTAGCGCCGTTCGCGGTCGACGGGTACGCCTCGCAGCTGGTCGGGCGAGTGGTGGCGGCCGTCGCCTGTGCGACGTACTGGGCCGTCGCCGCCGTCATCACGACCAAGCTGGCGGGGCCGGAGCGTACGGCGCGAGCGTTGGCCGTGCTCGTCGGCGGGCTCACGCTTGCGAACGTCGTCGGTGTGCCCGCAGGTACATGGATCGGAGGGACGCTCGGCTGGGAAGCGGCATTCGTGGCGGTCGCGGTCGCGTCGGTGGCCGTGGTGGTGCTGCTCCGAGCACTGGTGCCCGTACTGCCCGATGCGCGTACGGGGCTGCCGATGCGTGACCTAGTGCGCTCGGAGACGCGTGCGTTCCGCGACCGACGGCTCTGGCTGGCACTTGCGACGACTGCGACCTTCCAGGCTGCGGTGTTCTGCACGTTCTCCTACCTGGCACCGCTGTTGACCGACGTCGCCGGGCTGCCGGAGAAGTACGTTCCGCTCGTCCTGCTGTTGTTCGGCATCGGCACCTTCGTGGGCGTCACCATCGGCGGGCGCTACGCCGACCGAGACATGCTCGCCAATGTGGTGCTCAGCCTGGCTGCGATGGTTCTGGCGCTGCTGTTGTTGGCTGCAGTCGCCGGATCACGCATCGGAGTCGTGGCCGCGGTGTTCGTACTCGGTGCAGCGTCGTTCTCGATCGCCGCGGCGCTGAACGGCCGGGTGTTCGCCTTCGCCGGCGACGCGCCGACGCTCGCGGCGTCCGTCAACGTGTCTGCCTTCAACGTGGGCAACGCGCTGGGACCTTGGCTCGGCGGCGTCGTCATCGGAGCCGGTCTCGGGCTTCGTGCACCCGTCTGGATGGGTGCGCTCTTGGGCGTCGTCGCGCTCTGTTTCGCCGCGGGCTCGTGGCGGATCGAACGCGCGCGGCCGACTACTCCAGCCTTCGTACAAAGAGAGGATCAACATGTCGGAGAGTGAACGACGCGCCATCGTGGTCGGCGCAAGCAGCGGGATGGGGCGCGCAATCGCAGCCGATCTCATCGCCTCCGGGGCATCGGTCGCCCTGGTCGGTCGCAACGGGGACGCTTTGCGAGAAGTGGCAGGCGGCGACCCGCGCCATTTCGTGCTCGTCGGTGACCTACTCGATCAAGCCGCCGTCGATGGGATGTTCAAGCAGGTGTCCGAGGCGTACGGGAGCCTCGACGTCGCAGTCAACACTGCGGGGATCCTTCCACCATTGGCACCGGCCGCGGACATCGAGCGCGTCGACCTCGAGCGGGCGATGCTGACGAACGTCGTCGGCGTACACGCCGCCATGCGCCACGAGATCGCGCTGATGCGATCAGCCGGGGGTGCGATCGTCAATGTGTCATCCAACCTCGGTCCGCACGCGACCCTGGCCGGGTTCGGCGCGTACGGTGCGAGCAAGGCGGCGCTCAGCGCTCTCACCAAGACGGCGGCGCTCGACCACGCCGCGGAGGGCATCCGGATCAACGCGATCAGCCCCGGACCGTCGGACACGCAGATGTCGTACCGGCCCGGGGAGGGCGCATCGGATCGAGATGCGCGGATGAAAGACGCCAACCCGTCGGGGCGGGTGGCGCGTCTCGACGAGATCGTCGCCGCCGTTCGCTACCTGACGTCCGCCGAATCCGCTTACGTTGTCGGTGCCGACCTCGTCATCGACGGCGGCGCGTCGGTGTGATCCTCAGCGCGGCAGCGGCCGGGTCATCCGGAAGGCTCCTTCGGGGTCGCGCTCCTTCTTCAACGTTCGAAGGCGATCCAGCGTCGCGGCGTCGTACGCGCGCTCGGGCTCGCTGCGGCCGAGGAAGTTGTAGAGCGTGCGGTCCGTGGCCGCTTCGCCGAGCGCCTGCGGGACCCCACGGTGCACGGCATCCATGTCGGCAGGCGTGGCGTTCGGCCCGGGGCCGCCGATGGTGAACAGCTGGTACGGCTCGGCGACGGGTCCGGCCACTGCGGGGTCGGCCGGAGCCTCGGAGATGGCCCCGCCGAGGTGACGGATGTTGATGCCGAGGAGGGGCGTACCGCTGTCCGGGCCGGCAACCTCGAGCAGGTCGTCGATCGTTGACGAGTCGAACCTGCGAAGGAGGGTACCGAGGTCGAAGGACGGTGCCGGATCGACCGGGTCGTCTGCGATTACCCCTAGGTCTGCCATCGCTACGGGCTCGATCACGTTCTCGAGCGGACTCCCGGCCGCGACGACACCCGCCAGCAGCGCATTGCATTCGTCGAGCGTGCCGAGGTAGGCGGCGTTCACCGCGACGAACGACTGACCGCGGCGGGCCTCCGGGATGAACGGAAGGTCAGGCAGGTGGAGGAGCGTGACCGAGGCCGATAGCTCGGGTGGTGCAGAAGCCGTCAGCGTGGCGAATGCTTCGAGCACGGGTCGTGAGTCGGCGGACGGAAACAGCAGGCGTACGCCGACGACGCCCGGCGACGGATAGAGGTCGAACTCCATCGACGTGACGATCCCAAACTCGCCGCCATAGCCGCGAAGTGCCCAGAACAGGTCGGGGTCGCTCTTCGCGGTGACCGTGGTGAGGTCACCGGTCGCGGTCACCAGCTCGACGGAGCGAACACCGCTGGATGCGAGGCCGTACTTGCGGCCGAACCACGACAACCCGCCGCCGAGCGTGTAGCCGACAACGGAAATGTGCGGAGCCGAGCCGCCGAGACCGAGTAGTCCGGTGCCGTCGAGACGTTCGAGCACCGCCTTCCACATGGTGCCCCCGCCGACGCGCGCTACCGAGCGGTCGGCATCGATCTCGACGGAGTCGAGGGCGTGCATCCGGAGCAGGATCGCACCGGTGACGCCGTTCTCCGTTGCCGCGTGACCTGTCGATTGGGCAACGACAGGCATCCCGAGGCTGCGGGCGGCGCGTACGGCAGCGAGTACGTCGTCGGTGTCCGCTACTTCGACGACCGCCGCCGGGTGCTGGTCGACGGTGAGGTTCCACGCCTTGCGGGCGTCGTCCCAGGTCGGATCGCCGGGCACATGGACTGCACCGCGTACGGCGGTTTCCAGGGCATGTTTGGTCGGTACGGCATTGCTGGTCATTCTCGGATCCCCCTCAGGCTCGTTACGTGCTGAAGCCGCCCGAGCCGGCAACCGAAACAGTACCTCAGCGAGACAATGCGCCGCCGTAACTTTTAGATCGACGTACCACTACGCGCAGTGCGTTGCGCGGAGGCTCAGTTGCCCACGACGAGCCAGACGAGTACCAGCACGATGATCAAGGCCAGCACAGCACCGACGACGAGAGCTGTACGCGTACGCGGAGTGGCGGGCTCCTCGCTCTCGTGGCGCTCGACGAACGCCTGGAACATCTGCGTGCTTGCGCCCGGGTCGAGCTCGTTCTCGGGACCGGGGCGGGGGTTGTTCTCCGGCATGCAAATCTCCTACACAGTGGCTGGTGCCGCCACCCTATGGCCAGTCGTGTGTCGGTCGACCACTCGGCCGTCCGATGGCTACGGTTCAGCGTGCGCCGCAGAACCTGACGGCCGTGTCTGCGAGCACACGTGCGACGAGTTCCATCTCGGAGAGGTACGCGCAGTCGTCGGCATCGTCTGCGGTCCTCGCCGGGCCGGTCGGGCCGTACAGGACGCTCGGTATGCCGGCGTTCTGTAGGTGCGCGGAGTCGGCGCCGCAGTACGAGTGCGGTAGTACTGCGCCGATTCCGTCCACCGGGCTGCCGGCGAGCTCTCGATGGCTGTGCTCCAGGAGATCGACGATCTGTGCCCGCTCGGGGAGTTCGCTGGGTTCGAACACCACTTCGTTGAGCACGTACGGCGGTCGCGACTCGAAGGAGATCTCGTACTCGAGCTCAGGCCGCTCGCGTCGTACGTCTTCGATCGCGGCGCGCACATCGGCGATGACCGAATCGCTGGTTTGACCCGGCACGTATCGCACATCGACGGTGATCGTGCACGTGTCCGGCGTGTAGTTCGGCCCGCTCAGGTCGTACGCGGGTCCGCGACCGGCGACGATGCCGCCGACGACAAGACGCGGTAGGTCCGGCAGGTCCGGATGTGGCGCGTAGTTGAACTCGATGTCGTTGAGCGCGTTGATGATCGGGATCATTGCCGACAAGGCGTCGACCGCGTTCTCCTTGCGGCTGATGTGCTCTGAGAAGCCGAAGGTCGAGACCGCGAACTCGAGCACTCCGCAGGTCGTCGTCACCAGATTGTGGGCGCCGAACGGCTCCGGAACGATAGCGGCGTCGGCGTGCAGACCGTTGCGGAGGGCGTAGGTCGTACCGACGCCACCCTGTAGTTCGCCCGCGACGCAGGCGAGGACGAGATCTCCCTCGAGAGCGCCGTGTGTCTTTCTGATCGCCTCGGCCGCGATGATCATCGAGGTCAGCCCGGCCTTCATGTTTCGCGCGCCCGCACCGTAGAGCAGGCCGTCTTCGGCAACCGGCTGGAACGGATCTCGGCGCCAACCGGAGCGAAGCGGATCGATGTCGAGGTGGCCGTTGAACATCAACCGGGGTCCCGACCCACGACCGGGAAGCCGTGCGATCACCTGTCGCCGACCCTCGGCGACCTCCTGCAGGTCGACGTCATAGTTGCGACGCTCGAAGTAGTCGGCAAGCCAGCCGGCGAGCTTTGTCTCATCTCCCTTGAAGCTCGGTATCTGCAATACCTCGCTTCCGAGGTCGACGAGTGCGCCCTCGGTGATGTGCTCGAGCACGCGCTACTCCTCTACGGGCTTCAGGTTCACGGTCGGCGTCTCGATGGCCTGACCGTCAAGCCCCCACTTCTCGGTGATCTCGCCGTACGTGCCGTCCTCGATCAAGGTCTCGAGTGCTTCGCGTACATCGGTCTGCCGGGACTCGTCATCAGGTGCGAAGCCGATGCCGTAGTACTCGCTGTTGATCGGTTCGCCGAGCAGCGCGTACGTATCGGGCTCGACCTCCATCTGGTAGTGCACGGTCTCGGTGGTCTGCGCAACGGCGACCGCGCGGCCCTGCTCCAGCTGAAGTCGTGCTGCCGGCGAGCCGTCGGTGTCGAGCACCTTGATGGCGGGCTCGTTCTTGCCCGTGCAGTTCTCCTTGCTCCACTTGTCGATGTAGGTCGAGTAGTTGGAGTTCGCGCTCGCGGCAACGGTCTGTCCGCACAGGTCCGTCAGCTCCTTGATGCCGTGTTCCTTCTGCGCCGTGAGCGACGTGTAGAGCTGCGTGCCCGTCTCCAGGTAATCGACGAACGTCGCCTCGCTCTGGCGTTCGGCGGTGTCGCCCATACCGCCCATCACCATGTTCACTCGTGAGCTCTTCAGCGAGGTCAGGAACTGGTTGTAGTCCATCTGCTCCCAGCTCAACGACACGCCCATCTCGTCGGCGATCGCCTCACCGAGCTCGATGTCGAAACCGGTCAGCTTGTTCGAATCGGTGTCGATGTACTCCATTGGCGGGAACTGGCTGCCGGTCGCCACGACGAGGTCGTCGCCGCCGGAAGAAGCACCGCCGGACTCCTCGCCCGCGCATGCCGCGAGGAGTGCTGCCGGACAGAGTGCGGCGGCTGTCACGGCCAGGGTGCGCACGAAAGATCGATGCATGGTCTTATGCCCTTCGGTCAAACTGGATTGGGTCAGAGGACGGCGGAGAGGAACGCCTTCGTTCGCTCGTTGGTCGGACTCGTCAGTACCTGGTCGGCGGACCCCGTCTCGACCACCTTGCCGCCGTCCATGAACACGACTCGGTCGCAGACTTCGCGGGCGAAGCCGAGCTCATGCGTCACGACGATCATGGTCATGCCGGATTCGGCGAGATCTCGCATCACTGCCAGGACGTCGCCGACGAGCTCGGGGTCGAGGGCCGATGTCGGCTCGTCGAAGAGCATCAGTTTCGGCTGCATGGCAAGGGCTCTCGCGATCGCAACACGCTGCTGTTGCCCGCCCGAGAGTTCGTTCGGGTACGAACCTGACTTGTCGGCAAGGCCGACGCGTACGAGTAGGTCCTGAGCAGTCGTCTCGGCCTCGTGTCGCGACTGGCCGAGCACTTGGACGGGGCCTTCGACGATGTTGTCCAGAACGCTCATATGAGCAAAGAGGTTGAACCGCTGGAACACGATCCCGATTTCGCGTCGCTGGTGTGCGATCTCTCTGTCACTCAGTTCGCGAAGCGTATCGCCGACCCTGCGGTAGCCGACGAGTTCGCCGGACACCCACAGCGCACCGCCGTCGATCTTCTCGAGCTGGTTGACGCACCGCAGCATCGTGCTCTTGCCGGATCCCGAGGGACCAAGGATGCATACGACCTCGCCCTCGTTGACCTCGAGGTCAACGCCGCCGAGTGCTGCCACCTCACCGAAGTGCTTCTCGACCTGAACGGCCTTCACCAGAGTGCTCATGCCGTCGCCTCCCCGGACTGGATGGATGGTCGTCTCCGGCTCGAACGCGTGGGTCCATACCCGCGGGAGAAGCGCTTCTCGATGAAGTGCTGGGCGATGCTGAGGAGTGAGACGACGACGACGTACCAGAACGTCGCCACGAAGAGCAGCTCCATGACCTCACCGCTCACGAAGTAGATGTTCTGCGCGCTGTGCAGCATCTCGGTGTACTGGATCGCGCTCGCCAGCGAGGTCAGCTTGACCATGCTGATGAACTCGTTGCCGACCGGCGGGATGATGACCCGCATCGCTTGCGGCATGGTGATCCGGCGCATGATCAGCAGACGAGTCATCCCGATGCCCTGGGCAGCTTCGATCTGACCCTGGTCGACCGACAGGATCCCCGCGCGGATGACCTCAGAGGTGTACGCCCCTTGGCATAGGCCGAGGCCGAGTACGGTCGCGACCAGCGGGCTCATCACGTCGACGGTCTGTGTCTCGGCGATGCCGGGTATGCCGAGTGTCGGGAACACCAGCGCAAGGTTGTACCAGATGTAGAGCTGGAGCAGCTGCGGAATACCGCGGAAGAGCCATACGTACGCGAGGCTCACCGTGCGGAGGACCGGATTGGGCGAGAGCCGCATGATGGCCGAGATCGCGCCGATGGTGATTCCGACGAACATCGCGAGGAAGGTCATCGCGACGGTGTTGATGAGGCCGTCCAGGATGGTGCGGTCGGTGAGGTAGCTACCGACCGTCGACCAGTTGATCTCGCCGCGAGCGAAGGCGCTCACGATGAACCCGACGAGCAGGACCAGAATGGCCGCAGCGATCCATCGTCCGGTGTGGCGGCGGGGCACTCGGGTGAGTTTCGCCAGCTCTTCTGGCGTCATGCTTGCGGAGTCCGTCGTGCTCACGGGCATCGCGGCCCTCCGTACTCCTGTATCCATGCCTGTTGCTCAGAGGTGCGTTCGGCAAGGCGGTCCAGTTGCTCCTGCACGCGATCCGGTGCGGTGGCGCCGTATCCGGTTCGCGCTGCTAGTGCTGCCTCGACGGTCAGGTGTGCGCGTACCTGGCCGGTGAGTCGGGGATCGACCTTCGCGAGATCGTCGTCGGAGACCTCGTGGAGCTCGACTCCCTGGTCCTCGCACACCTGCACGAGGCGGCCGGTGATCTCGTGTGCTTCGCTGAACGGAACCCCACGGACCGACAGCCAGTCGGCCACCTCGGTTGCGAGGGTGAATCCCTGGGTTGCCTGACGTGCGAGCTGCTCGACGTCGACGACGAGCGTTCGGGTCATACCGGTCATCGCGGGAATGGTCAGCGCGAGAGCGTGGATCGTGTCGAGAACCGCGGCCTTGTCCTCGGCGAGGTCTCGGTTGTACGCGAGCGGCAGCGACTTCAAGGTCGCGAGCAGTCCACTCACGTTGCCGATCAGGCGTCCGGCCTTACCGCGCGTCAACTCGGCGATGTCGGCGTTCTTCTTCTGCGGCATGATCGAGCTGCCGGTTGCGAACGAGTCGTGCAGGGTCACCCAGCCGAACTGCCGTGAGGTCCAGAGACAGACCTCTTCGGATAGCCGCGAGAGGTTGACGCCGATCATCGACGCCGCGAACAAGAACTCGGCGACATGATCACGACTCGCAACGGCGTCGATGGAGTTCTCGCACGGCCCGTCGTAGCCCAGCTCCGCTGCAGTCAGCTCCGGGTTCACCGCAACCG
Source organism: Nocardioidaceae bacterium SCSIO 66511 (assembly GCA_023100825.1). Taxonomy (NCBI): domain Bacteria; kingdom Bacillati; phylum Actinomycetota; class Actinomycetes; order Propionibacteriales; family Nocardioidaceae; species Nocardioidaceae bacterium SCSIO 66511. The sequence goes on from CP095846.1 coordinate 144,313, forward strand.
CCGAGCCGGCGAGAGCGGCAGCACCGAGCGGTGACCTTGCCGTTCTGCGGTCCCAATCCTGCAGTCGCTCGATGTCACGCGCAAAGGCCTGGGCATGGGCGAGCAGTTGGTGTGCAAAGACGACCGGCTGCGCGGGCTGCAGGTGGGTGAAGCCTGGTGCGGGCGTACGTACGTGCTGCCGGGCCTGATCGAGAAGTGCCTTCTGCAGCTCGATCAGATTGGCGACGATCGATCGACAACTGTCTCGGAGCTGGAGGCGCAGGTCGTTCGTGGTCTGGTCATTGCGCGACCGTCCTGCGCGCAGCTTGCCACCGAGCTCGCCGAGACGCTCGACGAGTGCGCGTTCGAGAAACGTGTGCACATCCTCGTCGCTCGTCTCCGGGGTCGCTGCACCGGAGGCCACATCGCGTTCCAGCTCGTCGAGGCCCGACAGGAGCCGGTCCAGGTCGTCGGCGTCGAGGACTCCGAACCGATGAAGCTCACGTGCGTGTGAGCGTGAGCCGGCGAGGTCGTAGGGGGCCAACGAGAAATAGTCCTCGGGCGATCGCGACAGTCGAAGGAGTGCAGGATCCGCCGGCGAACGAAATCGCCCTCCCCAGAGTTTCTCGGCCATCGAGCTGCCTCTCGTGCTTTGGTGGTGTCTTCCGAACTTGATGTGCCCACGAGCAAAGCCCACGTACCGAACTCTTGTCAACACTTGTTTCCTAAATGAACTTGGTGTTTCATAGCGACGGTCCGAGACGGCATCCGACAGCGAGGGAGAGGGATGGAAACGCCACCGCAAGAGGGTCAGTCCGGTGATCCCGGAACTGAGATCGGTGGTCGAATCCGGCAAGCCCGGCTCGCTCATCGCCTCACGCTCGCGGACCTCGCCGACGCCAGCGGCCTGACCAAAGGGTTCATCTCGAAGCTGGAGCGCAACCAGGCCAACGTCTCGGTCGCGTCCCTGATCCGGATCTGCGACGCGCTCGACCTCCAGCCGGGCGAGCTGTTCGAGGCGCCGCCGGGTCAGGTCGTACGCCATGACGCCTATCCGCCGATCAACTTCGGCGGCAGCGAGATGACCGAGTACCTGCTCACGCCGCAAAGTGAGCACCGACTGCAGGCGATCCTCAGCGAGATCCGGCCTGGGGGCGGAAGCGGGCCGGAGCAGTACGAACTGCCGGCAGACGTGGAGTTCGTACTGGTCTTGGACGGCGAGCTCGAGGTGGAGCTCGGAGCCGACACCGTTTCCCTTGCCAAGGGCGATGCGATGACGTTCTCGGCGGAGACCAAGCACACCTTCCGAAACCCGAATGCCGACACCGGCGCACGGGTGCTGTGGGTGTTCTCGCCTGCCCTCCCCGTGTCCGAGTGAACTTTGCCGCTGCATTGATGGAGAACACATGACGAGCAATATCGACCACCCGGCCGCCGCGACTGTCGGACCTGTCGACGCGTCCGTCGTGCCGCGATTCGCCGGCATCGCGACGTTCGCCCGGTTGCCCCGGATCGAAGAGGTGCAAGCGTGTGACATCGCCGTCGTCGGCGCGCCGTTCGACTCGGGCGTTTCGTACCGTCCCGGTGCGCGGTTCGGGTCGGCTGCCGTCCGCGAAGCGAGTCGACTGCTTCGTCCGTACCACCCCGACCTCGACACCGAGCCGTTTGCGAACGCGCAGGTCGCCGACGCGGGAGACATCGCGTGCAATCCGTTCGACATCAGCGAGGCGGTCGCATCGGTGGAGGCGGGCGCCGATCGGCTACTCGATGCGGGTGCGCGCTTGGCGGTCATCGGTGGAGACCACACGATCGCACTGCCGATGCTTCGCTGCATGGCGCGGCGGCACGGACCGGTCGCCCTGCTCCACTTCGACGCACACCTTGACACCTGGGACACGTACTTCGGTGCGCCGTACACGCATGGGACGCCCTTCCGTCGCGCCTCCGAGGAGGGTCTATTGGATCCGACGGCACTGTGCCACGTCGGCACCCGCGGGCCCCTCTACGCGCGCAGCGACTTGGACGATGACGCACGGATGGGATTCGGGATCGTCACCTCGAACGACGTGATGAGGCGTGGTGTCGACTCGGTGATCGAGCAGCTCAGATCCCGGATCGGTGATCGCCCGCTCTACATCTCGGTCGACATCGACGTGCTCGACCCGTCGCATGCGCCCGGTACGGGCACGCCCGAGGCCGGCGGCCTCACCAGTCGAGAGCTGCTGTGCATCTTGCGCGGACTTGCCGGTCTGAAGGTCGTGTCGAGCGATGTCGTCGAGGTCTCGCCCGCGTACGACCACGCAGACGTGACTGCGGTCGCTGCATCCCATGTGACCTACGATCTGATCTCCCTGATGAGCATGGCGGGTGGGGATTCCGCGAAGGCCGAGAAGGCGACCTGATGACGTACGGGCAGAGTCGCATTGGCGGCGACCTCCTGGTGGAGTCGCTGGCTGCCGTAGGCACTGGTGTCGCGTTCGGCGTACCCGGGCAACATGCATTGGGTACGTTCGACGCGCTTCGCCGATCGGGCCTGCGATATGTCGGCAACCGTACGGAGCTCTGCGCGGCGTACGCCGCTGACGGGTATGCGAGGCGATCCGGTTTCCCGGGCGTCGTGCTCGTATCGACCGGCCCCGGTGCGCTCGGTACCCTGCCGGCGCTGCAGGAGTCGGCGGCCGCCTCGGTCCCTGTCGTGGTGATCGCGAGCCAGATCCCGCAGGCCGGCCTGGGCAAGCACCAGGGATACCTCCACGAACTCAGCGACCAGCGCGCCGCAGCTCGCGGCATCGTCAAGGACGCACAGTTGGTCCGAAACCACGGGAGCATCGCCGGCGCCGTCGTCCAGGCGTGGGAGGAAGCGTTGACGCCTCCGCATGGTCCGGTCTGGCTGGAGATTCCGCAGGACATCCTGTTGCAGCCCACGGACCTACCGCCCGTCGAGGCCCTGAACTTCGAACCAGGTGACAGATCTGCCCGATCAGAGCTCATCGGTCAAGCTGCGCGGCGCCTGAACGAGGCGCGACAGCCGGCCATCATCGCGGGCGGAGGCGTCGTCCGTGCCGGCGCAGAGGCTGCGCTCCTCGAACTGGCCGAGCGTGTACGAGCTCCGACCGTGACGACGTTCGGAGCGAACGCCGCCTTCCCGCGCAACCATCCCCTTGCCATGCAGTCATGGCTCGAAGACCAGTACACGACCGAGTTCCTGGAGGAAGCCGACGTCCTTGTCGTCGTCGGCAGCGGGCTCGGGGAGCTGACGTCCAACTACCACACACTTCGTCCGCGAGGCGCGATCATTCACATCGATGCGAGCCAGGACAAGCTCGGGGCGAACCATCCGTCGTTGAGCATTCACGCGGACGCCGAGGCAGCACTTGTCGACCTCGCCGCCAACGTGCAGCGAAGGCAGCCCGATGGCGTGGCCGAACGCCGAGTCGCGGACCTCCTCACCCGCATCCGCGCTCGTTTGCACGACCAACATCTCGAGCATGAAGAGGGGCTTCTGACGGCCGTTCGCAATGCGATCGACTCCGTGCAGCTCGCCGACATCCCGAGCTACTGGGACATGACCATGCTTGCGTACTGGGCTTGGTCTTCCTGGGACGGTAAGCGCTCGGGAGCCATGCAATCCGCACAAGGTAGCGGAGGGCTCGGGTACGCGTACCCCGCAGCGGTCGGTGCCGCCGCGGGCGGAGACGGGCCGGTTCTGGCGGTATCCGGTGACGGTGGCGCAGCGTACGGGCTCGCGGAGCTGGCAACCGCTCGCCAGCACGAACTCGATGTCACCTGGCTGATCGTCGACGACGGCGGTTACGGCATCCTGCGCGAGTACATGGTCGACGCGTTCGGCGAAGCGTACGCAACCGAGTTGACCCGACCGGACTTCGTGCAACTCGCCCAGTCGTTCGGCATTCCCGCCGTCGCGAGCAGCCCTTCGACGCTCGAGGCCGACCTCGCAGCCGCCCTTTCCGCAGCCGGTCCGAGCGTGGTCGTACTCGAGACCGAAATCCGCATGTTCGAGCCGACCCACCGCCGAGAGTCATCCGCGTCTTGAAGCGCCTATGAGTCAGGGTCGCGGGTCGAGCTCACCGTCCGACCCGCGACTCCAGGTCGGCGGCGTACTTGCGGATCGTCTCGCCGAGCTCGGCGACGGGATGCGAGCGGGGGTCGGTGGCGATTCCGGTCGTTGAGATCGCGCCGATGATCCGACCGTCTCCGCTTCTCACACCGGCAGCGACGCAGAAGATCCCGGCGAGGTCCTCTTCGTCGTCAACCGCATAGCCGTTGGCGCGTACCTTCTCGAGCTCGGAGAGCAACGTGTCGAGCTCGGTGATCGTATGCGCGGTTCGCCTCGGTAGACCTTCGACCTCCACGATGCTTCGGACCTGGTCCTCGGGGAGGTCAGCGAGGATGACCTTGCCTGCGGCGCTGGAGTGCGGCGCCTCTCTGCCGCCGAGTGGCGTGTCGAAGCGGACGATTCCGGGTCCGTCGACGCGGGCAACGAAGACCGGGTAACCGTGCTCTGCGATGGCGAGTCGGGTCGTCAGGCCCGACTCGCGGGCGAGGGTCGAGAGTACCGGCCGAGCCACCTCGGCGATCGGGACCTGTTTTGAGGCGATGTCGCCGAGCTTGATGAGACCGGTGCCGAGTACGAACCGTGGGCCGGGCACTTCGGCGACGAGGCCGTGTGCCTCGAGGGTGCGTAACAGCGCGTGAGCGGTACTACGTGCGACGCCGAGTTCGGCGGCGATAGCGCTGAGGCTGGCTCCGGCGGCATCGCCGGCGCCGAGGAACTCGAGGGCGAGCGCTGCCCGATCGACACTTTGGACGCGCGACTTTGGTTCGGTCATGCCGAAAAGATATCAGTGATTCCGAACCAACCCTTGACTTCATGATCGGCTGGGGTCAGGATCGTACGCCATAGCGCATAGCCGAATAGCGTTCGGTAATTCCGAACATCACGGAACGCGTGCGTCGTGCCCGTCGGCCCTCATGAGTCAGGAGAACCACCGAAATGGACCGCAATGACGTCGCTTGGCGCGGCTACTTCGCCGCTTCGCCGACGCCCTTCACCCGCGAAGGCGAACTCGACGAGACGACCCTCGCCGCGGTGCTACGCGATCTCGCCGACGACGGTGCGCATGGGGTTCTCGCCAACGGGAGTACGGGTGAGTGGCCGAGTCAGACGAAGGCAGAGCGCCATCGAGTAGCCGAGGTCGCGATCAAGGAGCTGCAGGGGCGAATCCCCGTTCTCATCGGCGTCTCGAGCATCAATGAAGCCGAGACCGTTGAGCTCGCCCAGCATGCAATCGAGTCAGGTGCCGACGGTGTGGTGTATTCGCCTCCGCCTGCCGGTCGGCTCACCCAGCGTGAGGTCGTCGCCTTCTACGAACGAACCGCGTCGCAGATCTCCGGTCCGATCATGGCGTACAACATTCCTTCGGACGTGGTCACGAACATCATGCCCGAAACGGCGAACGAGCTCGCAGCGATCGACAGCCTGGTTGCGTACAAGGAGAGCACGCCCGACGACCTTCAGTTCCACCGCGCGATCGGCGCTGTCGGGGACCGTTTGCGGGTTTTCGGCAATGCGCTCACCCCGGCCGGCCTGGGACTGATGGCCAGCGGTTACGGCGGAGACGGCCACTTCGGTGCAGGAATGCTGCTCGGACCGCGGACGGCCCAAGCCTTCGAACTTCTTTGGGCAGGTGAGGTCGAAGAGGCGCTCACGATCGCCGACGAGTTCGATCGGGTGCGAAGTGCGCTCAACGCCAGTGACGGCAACGGAGTTGCCGGCGGCGCGCAGGCTCAACTACAAGCCATCATGCGGCTGCAGGGTAAGCCGGCCGGCTACCCGCGACTGCCCCGCCTCGCGGTCGAGGACGACCCGAGTGCGATGACCCTGCTCCGCTCCCTGACTTCGTCCCTTGGGCTGGTTCCACAGCCTCCGCAAGACTGAGGTGAGACATGTCATCTACCGATTCCTCCGCAGCGCCTTCACGGGCCCGCGTCGTCGCGACCGCGTCGATCGGGAACCTCGTCGAGTGGTACGACTTCGCGCTCTATGCGTACTCCGCCAGTGCGATCTCGCACGCGTTCTTCCCCGACGACAACAAGACCGTCGCACTGCTGAGCACCCTTGCCGTGTTCGGCGTGAGCTTCCTGCTGCGTCCGCTCGGCGGTCTGGTCCTCGGCCGCTACGGCGACAAGTACGGCCGCAAGAACGTCTTGTCGATCTCCGTGCTCGGCATGGGAGTCTGCACCGTTCTGATGGGTCTCATCCCGACGTACGCGGCGATCGGACTGCTGGCGCCTGCGCTGCTCGTCATCACCCGACTCGGACAGGGCTTCTTCTCCGGCGGCGAGTACACCGGCGCGTCCACCTTCCTCGTGGAGCATGCCCCGGCCGATCGCCGCGGCATGTGGGCGGGCATCTCGGTCGCGACAGGGACCGTACCGTTCGCCTTCGCCGGCTTCATCGTCCTCGCCTTCACAACGATGCCTGATTCGACATACGACGCGATCGGCTGGCGGATCCCGTTCCTGATCGCCGGGCCGCTTGCACTGGTCGGCCTCTACCTCCGGCTGAAGGTGGCCGAGACTCCGCAGTTCCAGAATCTGGAGGAGAGTGGGAAGAAGGAGTCGGCCCCGCTGGGTACGGTCTTCGCCGAGCATCGACGTGCGGTGCTCCTCGTGATGGCGATCGCCGGCTTGAACTCGGTCGCGATGTACACGCTGACCAGCTACATGCCGACGTATCTCAAGGAGAACGTCGGGACGAGCGCCAGTACGGCATCGGCGACGAATGCCGCAGTTGTCGTGCTGGTGTGTGTGCTCATCCCGTTCTATGGGCGGCTGAGCGACTCCATCGGACGCAAGAAGATTCTGCTGACCGGCGCGGTCGGCGTCGCAGTTGTTGCAGTGCCCTCCTTCGTACTGATGTCGTCGGGTGCTCCGGGCGCCGCGTTGTACGGACAGATCTTGTATGTGCTTCCGTTCGGATGCGTCGCCGCGATCCTCTCGACCGTCATGTGCGAGCTCTTCCCGACCGCCGTGCGCTACTCGGGTGCATCGATCGGCTACAACATCGCGTACGCCGTCTTCGGCGGGACAGCGCCATTCGTCGCACAGCTGCTCGTCGACCAGACGGGAACCCTGCTGGCGCCGGGCTTCTACGTCGGTGCTCTCGCGGTCCTCGCGATTCCCGTTGCCGTGCTGCTACCCGAGACATATCGCCGGAGTCTCGGCGACGATTCCCCCGAGTGGCCGTCGGCCGGCGCCGACTCTGCCGCATCGGGATCACCATCCGCAACGACAGCAGGGAGTTAGTCTCGTGGCCTCACTACAGCTCGGGGTGGACATCGGTGGAACCTTCACGGACTTCACCATCGTGGACACCGATACGGGGAAACGGCACCACGCGAAACGCCCGACCACGCAAGGTCGTCCCGCGGACGCAGTCGTCGACGGTCTCGCTGAGATCGTCGCCGAGCTCGGCTATCGGCCGAGCGACGTCGATCGGTTCGTGCATGGGCAGACGATCGCGCTCAACACCGTCCTACAGCGGCGCGGTGAGGAACTCGGCCTCGTCGTCACACACGGTTTCCGCGACGTACTCGAGCTGCGGCGGCTCCACCTCGGCAAGCCGGTGGATCTGTTCGCCGTACGTCCCACACCGCTGATCCCCCGCTCGTGTGTCGTCGAGGTGCCTGAGCGGATGCTGGTCGACGGTCGCGAAGACACGCCGCTCGATGTCGATGAGCTGATCGCGCAGGTCGCCACACTTCGAGCGGACCACGGTCTGAACAACTTCGTCATCGCGTTCCTGCACGCTCACCTCTACCCCGAGCACGAACGCGCCGCCAAGGCCGCTCTACTCGAACGCTGGCCCGATCTGCAGGTCTCGTGCTCGCACGAGGTATGGCCCGAGATCCGCGAGTACGAGCGCACGATCGCGGCGGTCATCAACGCCTACGTGGCGCCCGCAGTCGAGGCGTACCTCTCCGACCTGAAGGGTCGGATGGAGGCGATGGGTATGACGGCCCACTGCCTGATCACCAAGTCGAACGGCGGTGTCACCGGCATCGACGACGCGTCCAACAACGCGATCCAGACCATGCTCTCGGGGCCGGCATCAGGGATCTCGGCCGTACGTGACGTGATGACCGAGCTCGGTCTCGAAACTGGGCTGACGCTCGACATGGGCGGTACGAGCACCGATATCGCAGTGATCCGTAACGGCGAGCCGGTGATGTCTCGTGACGGCGAGGTCGGTGACTTCCCGGTCGTACTACCGGCGATCGAGATCTTCTCGATCGGCGCGGGCGGTGGCTCGATCGCCAGAGTCGACGACACCGGTGTGCTCAAGGTAGGTCCGCAGAGCGCCGGTGCCGAGCCTGGTCCGGCGTGCTACGGCAAGGGTGGCACCCTGCCGACGCTCACAGACGCGTTCCTGGTTTGCGGCTTCATGGGCGCCGTCGGCATCGCCGCCGGAACCATGCAACTCGACGAGTCCGCAGCACGCGATGCGTTGCGACCACTCGCCGAGACGTTGGGTACTGACATCGAGACCATTGCGAAGCAGGTCGTCGAGGTCGCCACCTCCAACCTGTACCGCGGTTCCAGCTCGGTGCTCGCCCGGACCGGCGTCGAGCCGAAGCAGACCGCCCTCATTGCGTTCGGCGGCGCCGGCCCGGTGCAGGCCTGTTCGCTGGCTCAGGAGCTACGAATGCCGCGAGTCATCGTGCCGGCCTCTCCCGGCACGCTGTGTGCAACGGGCGCGATCATGGCCCGCCCGCGCGCCGACTTCATTCGTACGCTCAACGCCGATGTCGACGGCCTCGACCTGGCCACGTACACGGCGGCCGAGGCGGAGTTGAGGAGTCAGGCCGCCGTCTGGCTGGAGCGCAATGGCTTCAGCGACGCCGGCCCGTCGGTCTCCTTGCAGATCACCGGCGACATGCGCTACGCACGGCAGTCGTACGAGATCGAGGTTGCGCTGCCGGCCGAGCTCGGCAGTGCGCCGAGCATCGCGTTGCGCGAGGCGTTCGAGAAGACGTACGCCGAGCGGTACGGCATCACGAGCCCGGAGCAGGGCATCGAACTGGTGTCATTGCGGCTCTTCGCGATCGTCGAGTTGCCGGGTCGTGCCGGCGGCCATATCGCTGCCGCGGCCGGTACGGAGGTTGCGGACCTCGGCTCTCGGACGATCATGCACGGCGAGGCGCCGATCGAGGCACGGGTCGTGCCGCCGGAGCGGATGGCGACCGGTCAACCCGTGGAAGGGCCGGCGATCATCAGCCTGCCCGACAGCACAATCGTCGTTGTACCGGGATACACCGCGGCGATGGACGAGTACGGAAACGTGATTGCGGAGGCGAACAATGTCGACTGAGGTTCCGCTCGAGGTCTTGTACAACCGGTTCCAGGCAATCGTCGAGAACATGTCCCATGTCATCGAGCGAACTGCCTACGCCACCTTCATCAAGGAGACCGCCGACTTCTCCTGCGGCGTGGTCGCTACGACGGGGGAGTACGTCGCGTACCCGTGGAACCTCGGCGCTCCGGGGTACCTCGGCACCAACATGAAGGCACTGCTCGACTACTTCCCCGAGTACGAGCCGGGCGATGTGATCATCTGCAACGATCCGTACCTCATCGGGCAACCGTGTACGCACCTTCCCGATGTGCATGTGGTGCGCCCGATCTTCGTCGACGGGGAGTTGCTCGCCTGGGCGTACGCCTTCATCCACGCCTCCGACTTCGGTGGCGCCGTGCCGGCGAGTGTCTGGCCGACCGCCCGGGAGATCTATCAGGAGGGCGTACGACTGCGGCCGACCAAGCTGTACCGGGTCGGCGAAGTCAACACCGAGGTGCTCAACCTGATTCTCGACAACACCCGCATCCCGGAGACCAACAAGGGTGACCTGGAGGCGATGTGCGCCGGCCTGGAGGTTTGTGAGCGGCAGGTGCTCGAGGCCGTCGAGCGGTTCGGGAAGGACCAGGTGGCCAGCGGTATCGATCGGGTTCTCGACTACGGCGAGGCACGTGCTCGCCGACTCTTCGAGGAGATTCCGGACGGCTCGTACCACTTCGTCGACTACCTGGAGGACGACCTGTACTCCGAGGTGCCGGTGCGGATCGAGGTCGATCTGCAGGTGTCCGGCTCGGAGGTCGTCGTCGATTTCGACGGCACCGATCCGCAGGTGAGCTCGGCGCTCAACATGGCAGGTGTCGCGGGCACGAACTCGCTGCTCTGCCTGGCCCTCGTCGGCTACCTGACCAGCCGAGACGACGATCTGCCCAAATCCAGCAGCATTCTGCGACCGGTCACGTTGAAGACACCGCCGGGTACGCTCGTCGCCGCGAAGCATCCGGCCGCGATCGGAGTGCGGTACGCCACGGCGATCCGGGTCGGAGATGCGGTCTACGGCGCACTCGCGCAAGCCTTGCCCGGCAGGATCCCCGCGTGTTCATCCGGATCGATCTCGCCTGTGGTCGCCGCGGTGGGCCGACCGGAGACGGGTGAGCGCCTCGTCGAGGTGGTGCAACCGATCCTCGGGGGTGGCGGCGGCCGGCCGGACGCCGACGGCTTGGACGCTGCCGAGAGCGCGTACGGCGGGTTCATGCGGAACACCCCCGTTGAGTCGTGCGAGGCGGCACTACCGATCGTCGTGCGCAGGTACGGGCTGGTGCCGGACACCGGTGGCGCCGGCCGCTACCGTGGCGGGCTTGCCATGCGGCTCGACTTTCAGGCGACGCACATCGACACCGAGGTCACTGCCCGCGGACTCGAACGGTTCGACCTGGCCCCGTGGGGAGTCGACGGCGGCGACGCCGGAACCACCGGCCATTGCACGGTCACTCGCGGAGACGAGGTCACCGCGATCGGCAAGTTCGACCTGCTTCGAATGGCCCGTGGCGACACGGTGAGCATCGTTTCTGCGGCCGGAGCCGGCTACGGTGACCCGGTCGATCGTCCGGCCTCCGAGGTTCTCGAGGACGTCGAGCGGGGCTTGCTCACCGCGGAGTACGTCGCCGATGCCTACGGCGTCGTCATCACTGACGGGCAGGTGGACGAGCAGCAGACCGCCTCCACCCGCGCTCGGCTTCGCGTAGCGGGCAATGGCATCGCGTTCGGTAACGGCCGCGCCGAGCTCGAGGCACGCTGGCCGGAGGACGTGCAGGCCGAAGTCCGCGCACTGCTGCTCGACCTGCCGATCGGAGTTCGTGACTGGGCCAAGCACGAGGCGTACCGCGTCTACCAGGAACGCGGTCATGAGATGAACATCCGTGACCTCTGCGCCGAGCTGAGGCACAGCCTTGGCGCAGTACCCGGGTGACGCCGTGCTGCGAGTACCCGCTCGCCCGGAGCCACGTGACTACGTCCGGCCGGATCCGCTGACGCTCGGGGCCCTTCGTACGCAGGCGCATGAGCTGCTCGACCCGCTCACGGTCGGCTATCTCGAGAGCGGTGCCGCAGATCAGGTGACACTGTCGGCGAACGAAGGGGACTTCGGTCGGATCCGGCTGGCGCCGCACGTCCTACGCGACGTCACCGGTGTGACGACGACGACCCAACTCTTCGGCCGGGCGTACGAAAGTCCGGTGTTTGTTGCGCCGACCGGGTCTCACGGGCTGTTCCATCCCGAAGCCGAGCTGGCAACTGCCGCCGGAGCCGATATGGCGGCGTCGGGCATGGTTCTCAGCGCGTACTCGAACACGGGCATCGAGCACGTCGCCGCCCGAACGCGCAGCGGGCTCTGGATGCAGGTCAACCCGCCGCCGTCGCGGTCGTACCTCGAGAACCTGGTCGATCGGGTCGCCGAGTATGCCGAGGCGCTCGTCGTCACCGTCGACACTCCCGTCGTGGGTACGCGGGAGTCGCAACTGTGGGACGGGATCACGCTGCCCGATGGTCTCGGCTTCCCGATGTTGGACGGCCTCCACCTCGAAACCGAGTCCGGAGGCGGCATCTACCGTAGTGGGCTCGATGCCGCTTTCGATGCGTCGTCGCTGGAGTGGCTCGTTCGGCGATCGAGGCTTCCCGTCGTCGTCAAGGGCGTGCTGCGAGGCGACGATGCCAAGGTGGCAATCGGCGCCGGCGCGGCCGGGGTCATCATCTCCAACCACGGCGGGCGAAACCTCGACTCGGGGCGTTCTACGATGCGCGCATTGCCCGAGGTGGCCGATGCCGTTCAGGGTCAGGTGCCGGTGTTGCTCGACGGAGGCGTACGCCGCGGCACGGACGTGTTGAAGGCGGTAGCGCTCGGTGCGGACGCGGTGCTGGTCGGCCGTCCCGTACTTTGGGGCTTGACGGTCGGCGGCGCCGAAGGCGTGGCGGCAGTGCTAGAGCTGGTGCGACGCGAACTCGCAATGGCGATGGCGCTCTGCGGGGTCAACAGCGTCGAACACATCGGACCTGATCTGCTCGACTGGTGATAGAGAAAGGCAGTCAATGATGTGGCAGCTACGGCAGCCTCGGCCGGCGGCGTTCGAGCGCCTGGACGTTCCCGGGCCGACAGCGGATGACGTGGGCTCGGACCACGTTCTGATGCGGTTCCTTGCCGGATCGATCTGCGGCAGCGATATCCCGAAGTTCCTCGGCCACGTCGACCCCGACAATCCGTACACCGGGTTGCCGGGCGTACCACTGCACGAGTTCGTCGGTCACATCGAGACGAGCAGGTCCGAGCGGTTCGCGCCCGGCGATCGGGTCGTCGGAATCGTCGCAAGGTCGGCCGGACTGGCGGAGTACGTTGTCAATCCGGCGCACTATCTGCATCATGTCGATGACCGGCTGAGTGATCAGCAGGCGACCGTGGTGCAGCCCGTCTCAACGGTGCTGAGCGCCTACTCGAACGTCTCCGACGTAGCCGGCAAGACTGTTGCAGTACTCGGTCTGGGGCCACTCGGCATCCTATTTGCTCAAGTGGCGAAGGCGTATGGCGCAGCGCATGTGATCGGAGTGGACAGGGTCGATCGCTCCGACGTCGGTGCGGAGTTCGGCATCGACGAGCTGGTGACCTCGGAGGTACGCACCTGGGCCAACGGCCTTGGCGACGGCGCGCGCCCAGAACTCGTGATCGATGCGATCGGCCACCGCCAGGAGATCGTCGTGGACGCCGTCGAAGCCGCTGCGTTCGGTGGGGAGCTACTCGTCTTCGGGCTTCCCGAGGATCATTACGTCTTTCCCATGCGCGCGTACTTCCGGAAGAACCTCACCATGTGGGCCGGTGCCACGCAGGACTGGGTCCGCTTCCTGGGGGAGGCGCAGGAACATGTCCTCAAACACGACGTGCTCACGGCCGCGTACGTCACGCATACGATGCCGGTGTTGGACGCGCAGGACGCGTACGAGCTCTACGCGAGACCCGCGCCCGGGCGGCTGAAGGTCGTGCTGACTCCGCCGTAGTAGGACCGGTTGACGAGCGCACGAAACTCGATGGTCGGCACCGCGTCAGGCGCGTTTGACCCTGACCTTGGGTCCGGAGACCGTTCCGGGCGCGGCGATCAGCGTACGAGCCTCGGAGGACGCCATCGTCACCTGGTTTGACGATTCGAAGCCGGCATCGGTCCACGCCCGATTGAAGCGGCTGATCATCAGACCCTGCACCGCTCCGGTTGCGATCAGCAGTACGACCAACAGGAGTATCGCCGGCAGGGTGATCGCTGCGCCCGCGTCGACACCGGCAAGGCTGAGGACCAGGCCGATGGCAAGTGCAGCCACGTCGATCGCCGCGACAACGAGTAAGACGGCCGCAACGACATTGAACGTACGACGGGTCCGTTCAATGCGGGTATCGAGAGCCTCGAGGTCGGCCATCTCCAGAGTCCTGGTCGTGGCGTGGGTTCCGTACAACTGTTGATGGGACTCCTCGCCCTTCGAACGCTGCCTGATGACGGTGCCGTCCGCAGCGATGTGCCACTGGACCGTCCACGGCTTGTCTCGCATCGACACTCGTTTGCCTCCCGCGAAGTGTGACTCGTACGGACACTGTGGCGCACCAGTATCGCGTGGTCGAGGGAGCACAGCCGCGGCGGTCGGGTTCCGGGTCTCGGTCGCTTCGACTACTGAGGCGATAGTCGGTCGAACGGTGCGGCGTAGCGGAAGAGCCCGGTTTGGCCGTCGTACCGAGTCAGGGTGCGAACCTGGAAGTAGTCGCCCCAGGCCTTGTCCGGAGCGGTCACTCTTTCCGATGCGGCCGGGACGAATCCGAATCGACGGTAGTACGCAGGATCGCCGAGCAGCGCCACGAGGGGTTCGTCCAGTGCGTCGGCCGCGCCGAGTACGGCGTGCATCAGAGCCGAGCCGATGCCCGTCTTCTGCCCCTCCGGGTGCACACTCACCGGCCCGAGGCCGAGGGACGGATGCTCGTCGACGTGCGCTCGCGTACAGACCACATGGCCAACCACCACACCGTCGTCGACTGCGACCAGGGACAGCTCCGGGATCCAACCGACGTCGTCTCGCAGCCACGACACCAAGGTTGCTTCACCCGGCTCACCGCCGGGTTCGACAGGCGGAGCACTGTGGGGCGCACTGCGGAAGGCTGCGGCGGTGACGTCGCGGACCATGTCGATGTCGCCAGGGCGTTCGCGTCTGATCAGCACCTCGGAACCGTTTCACCGGCGCCCGGCTGACACAACGGGTTTTCGGCGGGCGGGTACGGCCTGGGCTCTGAGATCTATGCGGCCACCGAGGCAGTGGTGCTGCTGCGGAATTGCGCTCAGGCCATTGCTCCGTACTTGGTGGCCACGGCATGGAACGCTTCCTTGGGCCGCCAGGTACTGGCGTCGTCCGGATGCACCGCGACCAACCCGAATCCGGCGAGGTCGAGATCGTGTGCAGGGTCGTCGGGGCGATGCGGGAAATCGGCCATACAGAACGTGAAAGCGAAACAGCCCTCGACACCTTCGGTGGCATACACGTCGATCAGCTCGGCGAGGTACGTCGCCTGGACCGATTCGTCTCGGGCGTTTCCGTTCTTGATCTTCGGCGGGTCGGCGAACCAGTTGACGACCTGGAAGGACCCCGGCCCACGACGATCGCCGCCGGTCTGGGCGCCGCAGCCGAACTCGGTGATGACGACTGGCTTTCCCGCAGACGCAACCAATTCGCGTACGCGTCGGCGATAGCTCACCGCGTCGGTGCCGATTCGGTAGAGGTTGACTCCGACGAAGTCGAACGGTGCGTGGTCCACGTCCTCCCACAGTGCTGCCCCGTAGCCCAACTGGCCGGCGAAGTGTTCGCGCGCCACTGACACGGCGTCGGTCAGGAGTCGGTCGAGCCCCCGTGCGATGCGGCCGCGCAGCAGCCGCCCCGCGCGCAGGATCAAAGCCAGCCGTAACATCTGGTGCGGGCCGGGGACGATGCCGCGGGCTGTCAGGGAGAACTCGGTGCCAATGAGCAGAGACACCGTGCGTTCCGGCGTGACGGTCCGGAGTTCCTCTGCGGCGCGAGCCATCCGCTGCAAGTGCCCGAGCAGCTCGCTCGCCCGAGCGTCCGGCAGCTGTGGGCGGACCACGATGTCGAGGCCCTCGTCTATTGCGATCCGAGCAGCCTCGACGAGCGTCTCGACTTCACTGTCGATGAGCATGACACTCGTGCAGAACAGATCTCGGCGGATGACGCGCATGATCCGTCGTACCTCGTCGACCGGGTGGACGCCAGAGGTGTACGAGACGCCGCGAGTACGCATGCCCCATCATCGCAAGGCATCGATCTGCACGTGGGTGGACGTTGGGTGACAGTGCGGAATTGCCGCTGCAGATCTCCCAGGCCGGACTCTCGGGTCAGCCGCGGCGGCCGGGGCTGCTGATCTCGGTCGCGGCTTCGCGGGCGATCTCGCCCAGCGGATCGAACCGGGCTTCGGTGAGGCGTCCGCGCGGGCCCCAGATGCTGAGGATGGCGAGCGGGCGGCCACCTGAGTCGAGGACCGGCGCCGACACTCCCCACGCCGACTCTTCGTACTCGCCGCGGCAGACGCCGTAACCGCGGCGACGTGTCGCGGACAGTTCGGTGAGCAGCGCCTTGCTGTCGGTGATCGTGGTGTCGGTGTGTCGTACGAGGGGTTCGGCCAGTACGCGATGCAGCAGCTCGTCGGAGGCGTACGCGAGCAGCGCCTTACCGGTCGAGGTCGCGTGGAGTGCGACGGTGCGGCCGCGCCAGGTAGCCGAGACCACGGCCGGCGGTGCGACTTCATCGACGTACGTCAAGCCCGCATCGCGTACGACGGCCAGCGACGCCGTCTCGCCGGTGAGCAGAGAAACGCGTTCGAGCACCTTGTGCGCCGACCGGACGAGCACACCGACGCCCGCGGCGCCCGCGAGCTCGACGACACCGAAACCGATCGAGTAGCGCCCGGTCGGCCGATCGAGTACGACCATCTCCTGCGCTTCGAGAGTCGACAGGATTCGCCACGCCGTCGCCCGGTTGAGGCCCGAGTCCGCCGCCAGGGCAGCGACGTTCGCGCGGTCGTCCGTTGCCGCGGCGACGGCACGCAGCAGCGCGATCGCGCGGTCGACCGACTGCACGCGACCCGAGCGTGACGGGTGATCCGGATCGACCTGGTCAGACGCTGCCGACATCGCGCACCTCTCTTGACGGCTTCCCAGATACTCACTATGTTCGCATTGCTCGAAGGTTGCTCGCATTACGAACAGTAGTCACAGCACGACGAGGACAACGCAGGGACGTGGATCGGCCGATGAACGGACTCTCCCGCCGCGACGTGCTCCGACTCGGAGCGTACGCCGCGGCAGGGGCCACCGGGCTCGGCTCGCTGACGGCGTGCGGGGCCGTGCCACCGAAGCCCGACCCGACTGCGCCGCAGAAGCGCGGCGGCGTCCTCAGCCACGGCGCGACCGGCGGCGGCCTCAAGGACACGCTCGATCCGCACTCGCCGGTCACAAACCCCGACATCGCGCGATGCTGCAACCTGTACGAGCCGTTGCTGCAGTGGGATGAGAAGTACAAGATCCAGCCGGGGCTCGCGAAAGCGGCAACGCCCAACAAGGACGCCACCGTCTGGACGGTCGAGCTGCGCGACGACGTGATCTTCCACAACGGGAAGACCATGACCGCCGACGATGTGCTGTTCACCCTCAGCCGCGTCGCCGATCCGAAGGAGCCGACCTCTGGCGGCGTCGAGCTGTCCGGCATTCTCGATCTGAAGAACGCGCGTACGCGCGATCCGTACACCATCGAGCTGCCGCTGAAGTCGCCGTATGCGGTGCTCGACCAGCTACTCGCCGAGTACACCGTCGGCATCATCCCGACCGACTTCGACATCAAGAACCCCGTCGGCACGGGTCCGTTCAAGTACGACACCTTCCAACCAGGCTTGCAGAGCAGCTTCCTCCGCCACGACGACTACTGGGGCGATCCAGCATGGGTCGACGAGCTGCTCATCTATGACTTCGCCGACGACGCGGCCAAGGTCAATGCGCTACTCGCCGGGCAGGTGCAAAGCGTCGACAACCTCCCGTCGTACCTCGTCGACTCCATCGGCGACCAGGGATCGTCGGCGCTGATCTCCGAGACCGGCGCCTGGGTGCCGTTCACAATCCGCGTCGATGTCGCGCCGTTCAAGGACAACCGCGTACGCCAGGCGCTGCGGCTGATCGCCGACCGCCAGCAGATGATCGACCAAGCGCTCAACGGTTACGGCTTCCTCGGCAACGACCTCTACTCGCCGTTCGACCCCGCGTACGCGAAAGACCTGCCGCAGCGCGAACAGGACATCGACCAGGCCAAGTCGCTGCTCAAGCAAGCCGGGCAGGAGGGCATGCAGATCGAGCTGGTCACGTCGACCGCCGTCGGTGCGGGCGGCGTCGAGTCGGCGAACCTGTTCGTCGACCACGCTCGCCTGGCGGGAGTCGACGTACGACTGACGAAGGCCGACCCCAACACGTTTTACGGCGATCGCTACCTGTCATGGGAGTTCGCGCAGGACTTCTGGAACACCCGCAACTACATCCCGCAGGTCGCGGTCTGCGCCCAGAAGGGCGCAACGTACAACGAGACGCACTTCAACGATCCGAAGTTCGACGCGCTCATTGCCCAGGCCCGCAAGGAGACCAACGAGCAGAAGCGCAATCAGATCCTGCAAGACGCGCAGGAGATCGAGTACGAGACCGGTGGCTACATCATCTGGGGATTCAAGCGCCAGGTAGACGGCTACTCCAACCTCGTACAGGGTTTCGTGCCGCACCGTTACATGCCGTGCACGTCGTTCCAGTTCCGGCGGGTGTCGTTCGTATGAGGGATCAGCGATGAGCGACGCCGCGACCGCAGACCCGAACGAGCTCGCCCCTCGCGTACGCTCCGCTCCGGCCGCGTGGACGATGTGGCTGATCCGGCGGATCGGCCTTGCCGTGCTGACGCTGTGGCTCACGTCGGTGCTCGTCTTCGTCGCGACGACCTCATTGGGCGATCCGGTGAAGGCGATCCTCGGCAAGAGCGCGGCGACGAGCCCCGAACGCGCCGAGCAGATTCGCCAACAGCTGCACCTCGACGACAACATCGTCGAGCGGTACGTCCAGTGGCTGGGCGATCTACTCACGGGTGACCTCGGCACCTCCGTCGCCAACCAGCAGCCCGTGTCGGAGCTACTGGGCGACCGAGTCATCAACAGCGGCGTACTCGTGTTGATCGCCGCCGTCGTGATGATCCCCATTGCATTCGGCATCGCGCTGATCTGTGCGAATGCGCGCGGTCGGCGTACCGACCAGGTGATCCAGATCGTGCTCCTCGGGCTCGCCGGCCTACCGGAGTTCGTCATCGGCATCATCCTGGTGGCCGTCTTCTCGACCACTCTGCTGCATGTCTTGCCGGCCGTCACGATAAGTGCCGGTGGAGAGGGCCCGTGGCAAAATCCCGCGTCGATGATTCTGCCGGTCGCGACGCTGGTGCTCGCGGTCGCGCCGTACATCATCCGCATCGTGCGCTCGACGCTGCTCGAGGTGCTGGACAGTGACTACGTCGAGCTCGCCCGGCTCAAGGGGATACCGGAGAAGGTCGTACTCCGCAAACACGCGCTGCTCAACGCGATCGTGCCTGGCATTCAAGTCATTGCGCTGCAGCTCGCCTGGCTGGCCGGCGGCATCGTGATCGTCGAGTACCTCTTCTCCTATCCAGGCATCGGTGCGAGCCTCGTCGACTCGGTACGCAACAGCGATATCCCAATGGTGCAAGCGCTGTCGATGATCATCGCGGCTGTCTACGTTGTGGTGAATCTCGTCGCCGACGTGCTGTCGATCCTGTTCACTCCGCGAGCGAGGACGGCGATCTCGTCATGAGTGTCTTCACCGCCGCAAGCATCAAGCGCGTCACTGGCCAGCACCGTCTGGTCGTCGGCCTCGTCATCACCCTGGTGGTGATCGTGCTGGCGATCGTCGGCCCGTGGATCGCTCCACACGGCGAGAACGCCATCGTCGGCGACCCCTTCAGCGACGAGAAGGGTTGGCTCGGTACCGACTATCTCGGCCAGGATGTGTGGAGCCGGGTGCTCGCCGGTGGGCGCTCGATTCTGCTGATCTCCTTCCTGGCAACGCTGTTGGGCATGGTGCTCGGCATCCTGATCGGCGTCGTTGCGGCGTACGCGGGCGGCTGGATCGACGAAGGTCTGATGCGGCTCAACGACGTCGCCCTCGCCTTCCCGCAGATCCTGCTCGCGCTCCTCGTACTCGCCGCCGTCGAGCAGCCCAAATGGTGGATGATCGTCATCCTGGTGGGCGTCTCGCACGCACCAAGGGTTGCGAGAGTTGCTCGTGGCGTAGCGCTCGGACTCGTTTCACGTGACTTCGTTGCCTCGGCCGAAGCGATGGGTGAGAGTCGCATCCGGGTCATCCTGGCCGAGGTCCTGCCGAACATGAATGCCCCGCTGCTGGCCGAAGCCGGTCTGCGGCTCACGTACTCGATCGGAATGGTCGCGGGCATCGGGTTCCTGGGCTTCTCCACTGATCCCGGCGCCGCCGACTGGGGCCAGATGATCAACGAGAACAGGCTCGCTCTGCTCGTTCAGCCGTGGGGTGTCCTCGCACCGGTCATCATGATCGGCATCTTCACCATCGGTACGAACCTGATGGCCGACGGCATCACCCAGCTTGCCGCGAAGGGGGACGAGTCGTGACCACCAAGACGACCCAGGACACCGCCACTGCGGCCAGCGCCTGCACGGTCAGCGGCCTGCGCGTCGAACTGTCCGGCAGCGGGATCGACGTTGTCGAAGACATCGACCTCGTACTCGCTCCCGGCGAGGTCGTCGGCCTCGTAGGCGAGTCCGGCTCGGGCAAGACGACGGTAGGCACTGCGCTACTCGGGTACGCCCGCGAGGGCGCGGCCATCGACGCTGGCAGCGTCCTGCTCGGCGACAACGATGTGCTCGCCATGTCGTGGAAGGACGTACGCCAGCTGCGCGGCGAGGAGATCGCGTACGTGCCGCAGGATCCCGCTTCCGCGCTGAACCCGAGTATCCGGATCGGCCGACAGATCGTCGAGCTGCTCGAGCTGCGCAACGTCGGCAGCGCGGACGAGCGGATGGAGCGTGCGCGCGACGGCCTCGCTGAGGTCGGGTTGCCGAACGACGACGAGTTCCTGCAGCGGTTCCCGCATCAGCTCTCCGGCGGGCAGGTGCAGCGCGTCGCGTTGGCGATGGCATTCCTGCCGCGTCCGAAGGTGCTCGTACTCGATGAGCCGACGACCGGGCTCGACGTCACCACTCAGGGCATGGTGCTCGACACCATGAACCAGCTGTGCCGCAGTCACCAGGTCGCCGCACTGTATGTCACTCACGATCTCGCCGTCATCGGCAACATCGCCGACCGGGTCGCGGTCATGTACGCGGGCCAGATCGTGGAGCTCGGCTCTCGACGCGACATCTTCGACCACCCGTCGCATCCGTACACGCGGGCACTGCTCGACGCCATCCCGCACCTGTCCCGGGCGCGGGCACTCGGCGGGATTCCAGGTCGTACGCCGGGGCCCGGCCGCCGGCCCGAGGGATGCCGATTCCACGACCGATGCCCGAGCGCGGTCGACGCATGCGCGACGACCGAGCCCGCCCCCGTCGCGATCGCGCCGGGACACGCGGCACGATGCATCCGTACGACCGAGATCGGCAGCTGGGACATCAACCTCGGTACCGTTCCCGACTCGGACCCGCTCGCCGAGCGCGATCTCATGCTGTCCGTCGACGGTCTCGACGTCTTCTACGGGCGCAAGCATGTCGTCTTCGACGTGTCGTTCGACCTGGCCCGCTCCGAGTGCGTGGCCCTCGTCGGCGAGTCAGGCAGCGGCAAGACCACGATCTCGCGCTGTGTCGGCGGGCTCCACAAGAACTGGTCCGGGTCGATCCGATTCGATGAACACGACCTGGCGAAGGGGGCAAGGGCCAGGCCTGCGGCCGACCGCAAGCGGGTCCAGTACATCTTCCAGAACCCATACCTGTCGCTGAATCCGCGCCTGACGATCGAGCAGATCGTACGCCGGCCGATGGAGCTGTTCGGTCTCGCGAAAGGACGCAAGGCACGTGACCGCGTCGTGGAGTTGCTCGATGCGGTGGCACTCGGGCCGACAGTCCTGAAGCTGCAGACCAACCGACTCTCGGGTGGTGAGCGCCAACGTGTGGCGATCGCGCGCGCTCTCGCTGCGGAGCCCGACGTGCTCGTATGCGACGAGATCACGTCCGCTCTCGACGTGTCGGTTCAGGGCTCGATCGTCTCGCTGCTCGAGGATCTTCGCAAACAGCGCGGGATCAGCATGCTGTTCGTGACGCATAACCTCGCGCTCGTGAGGTCGATCGCGGCACGTATCCAGATCCTCAACGCAGGCAGGGTTGTGGAGTCCGGATCCGTTGTCGAGGTCATGGACGACCCGCAGGAGGAGTACACCCGCAACCTGCTCGCGAACAGTCCGCGGATCGACTGACACGGCCCATGAAGTCCCGCACCAACGGGTCGCAGCTCTCAGAGCTACGGCTGGTCGATCCGCACCTCTCCTCCGCCGAGGGGTACGAAAAGCTGGCCGCGCGCTCGGCGAGACCGCTGCCGACGGACCTCATCTCGTTCGACACGGTCGTCGCCGGTGGGGGCCGCATGCGCACGCTGCACGAGTGGATCGCCGATACGTACGGCACATCGCTGCTCGTGGTCGACCGCGGAACACTGGTGTACGAGTGGTACGCGGACGAGCTGGGCCCAGACACCCTCTTCCTCGGTGCGTCGATGACGAAGTCGGCCCTCGCACACCTCGTCGGACGTGCTGTGACGAATGGAGTGTTGGGTCTCGACGACCTCGCGGCGTCTTACGTACCCGAACTCGAGCACACCGGGTACCAAGACGTAACCGTGCGATCGCTGCTGACGATGACGTCCGGAGTCGATTGGGTCGAGGATCATCGTGACTCGGGCACGCTCGCGTCACGACTCGTCGGATGTTTCGGAGATCCCCCGGGCGACTCGCGGGCGCTACTTCGGCTCATCAATGCGCGTACGCGCCCCGGCACGCAGTACGAATACTGCACCGCCGACTCCCAGGTGCTCGACTGGGTACGCGAACGCGCGACCGACCTGACCTATGTCGAGGATCTCGCACGTCTGTGGGACACGCTCGGATGCGAGCGCGACGCTGTCGTCGGAATCGACGCGCTGCGGGTACCGCTCGCGGGGGGCGGGCTTGCCGCGTGTGCTCGCGACTGGGCACGTATCGGGATGCTTGCGGTCGACGGAACCTCCGGAGGCGCTGGAGTCCTCGACGAGGAGTGGATTGACGCGGCGGTACGGCCGCCCTTTCGGTTCCTCGAACCCGGGCGTCTCCCAAGCGGCATCAGTACCCACGTCGGCTTTGCGTACCACTGGTGGCCGCTGGACCTCCACGGTCGGCGCATTGCCGCCGACGGCAGCCGCGGACAGTTCACCTACGTGGACCGCGCCGCCGACGTCGTGATCGTGAAGACATCGCAGTGGCCGTACGACGACTGGCTCGCCGATCGGCAGTTCCGCGATCTGAGCTATCTCGGCCTCGCCGCGATCGGCGATGCGGTCGTGGGCTCACGCACATAGGGCAGAACCAACTAGAGGAGGTCACCGTGAATCGCAACGTCATCATTACGTGCGCCCTCACCGGCGCTGGAGACACAGTCGGCAGGTCGGAGCACGTTCCGGTGACCCCGGAGCAGATTGCGGAGTCGGGGATCGCTGCTGCGCGAGCGGGGGCAGCGATCGTGCATGTTCACGTACGTGATCCGCAATCAGGACAGGGATCTCGTGACGTTGCGCTTTACCGGGAAGCGGTGGAGCGCATCCGCGACAGCGGAGTCGACGTCGTCATCAACACGACAGCGGGTATGGGCGGCGATCTGATGGTCGACCCGGAGCAGCCGACGAACTTTGTCGAGGGCACGGACCTCGTGAACGGCGTCGAGCGTCTCGCGCACGTCGAGGAGTTGCTGCCGGACATCTGCACCCTCGACTGCGGCAGTCTGAACTTCGGCGAAGGCAGCCTCGTGTACGTCAGCACACCCGACATCCTCCGGGCGGGTGCGAAGAAGATCCAGGAGCTGGGCGTGCGCGTGGAGATGGAGATCTTCGACACCGGTCACCTGTGGTTCGCCCGCAGACTGGTCGAGGAAGGTTTGATCGACTCCCCTGCGATGTTCCAACTCTGCATGGACATTCCGTACGGTGCGCCGGCCGATCCGAGCCTGCTCGCGACGATGGTCAACCAGCTTCCGGAGGGAGCAGTATGGGCATCGTTCGCGCTCGGCCGGATGCAGATGCCCTGGGTCGCACAGTCGGTGTTGCTCGGAGGGCACGTACGCGTGGGTCTCGAGGACAACCTCTATCTGAGCAAGGGCGTCAAGGCGACGAACGCTCAGTTGGTCGAGCGAGCGCGCACCATTGTCGAGTCGATGGGCGCAGCTGTTGCGACGCCGGACGAGGCGCGCGAAATCCTCAACCTGAAGCCGAGGGCCTGAGATGAGCGGGGGACAACGAGTCGCACCAGCAGAGGTACGTACTGTCGCCTGCGTGGGCGCCGGAGTCATCGGCGGAGGCTGGGTCGCGTACTTTCTCGCTCGCGGTTACCGAGTTGTTGCATGGGATCCGGCGCCAGATGCCGAGCAGCGACTACGTCATCTGGTGGAGAGTGCCTGGCCGGCGCTCACCGAGCTGGGACTGGCGGCGGGCGCAAGCATCGAGAACCTCACGTACGAAAGCGATCTGGCGACAGCTGTCTCGCAGGCTGACGTCGTACAGGAGAGCGCGCCAGAGCAGCTCAACCTCAAGCGGAAGCTGCTTGCCGACATCGATGCCGTGGCGCCGCCCGAGGTGGTGATCGCATCGTCGACTTCGGGTTTTCCGATGACCGATATGCAGACCGCGTGCGCGTACCCGCAGCGTACGGTCGTCGCGCACCCGTTCAATCCGCCGTACCTGATCCCGTTGGTCGAGGTCGTCGGCGGCGAGGAGACCGATCCTGACGTCGTCGCATGGACCTCGGACTTCCTCCGGCACGCAGGTAAGTCGGTGATCACGATGGACCGTGAGGTGCCGGGATTCATCGCGAATCGGTTGCAGGAGGCATTGTGGCGGGAGGCGTTGCACATGGTCGCCGCCGGAGAGGCGACCGTCGAGCAGATCGACCAGTCGATCACCGATGGACCCGGCCTTCGCTGGCCGGTCCAAGGCCCATGCCTGACCTTCCATCTCGCCGGTGGACAAGGCGGGATGGCCCATATGCTCGACCACTTCGGGCCGTCGCTCGAGGCGCCGTGGACCCGACTCGAGTCGACCGAGCTCACCCCCGCGCTACGCGACGCGATGGTCGACGGGTGTGAGCGTGAGGCCGACGGTCGCAGCATCGACGACCTCGTCGGCGAACGCGACCGAGGTGTCATCGCCATGCTCCGGGCGTTGGGGCGCGCATGATCGTCTGGCGCGAGCGGGTACGTCCGGACTGGGTCGACTACAACGGGCACCTGAACGACGGCTACTACGCGGTGATCTTCGGGCACGCCACCGATGAGGTGCTCGATCGAGTCGGCCTCGACGCGGCGTACCGAGAAGCCAACGACTCATCTCTGTACACCGTCGAGCAACACCTTCGCTATCTCGCGGAGGTTCCGCCGGACGCGGAGGTCGAGGTGCGGTCAACGGTGATCGGCGGGTCCGTGAAGCTGCTCCGGCTCTGGCACGAGCTCTGGTTCGACGACACGTTGCGGGCGACCGCCGAGGCTCTCGGTGTGCACGTGACCGGCCGCCGGTCGGCACCGTTCCCCGACGAGATCGTGCAGCGGATCGCGAGTGTGCGGGTCGATGCGCCCGCCGAGGCAGGTGGGAGTATCCGCGCGATCTGAACGGATTGGGAGTTCGGTGCGCAGTCGTTGATCCCGGCGGCGTACACCAACGACTACGCGCCGAACTCTCGTACGCCCGGCCCGTCCGCCGCTCCTCAGGAGCTCGGCAGGTCTTACGGCTGCTCGTCCTGGAGTCGCTGCCAGTCCTTTGCCATTTGCCGCATGAAAGCGGGATAGACCAGCCACGCGCGGAATGGCTTGATAGCTGCCAGGTAGAGCTTGCCGAGCCAGCCGTTCGGTTTGACCAGGATCGCCATCTGACCGCGGTAGCTGCCGTCTGGCATGACCACCCAGCTGTGGTGGCTAAGCAGGTGGACGGTCTTGTTGGCGTACTCGTCGACGAACTCGTTGTGGGTGAGATACACGGGGCTGAACGGTGCATTCGGGGTCTCAGGACCGCGTGGGCCGTTCGACAGGTCCTCGGGAAGTCGATCCCGCAACGACCGTACGCGTTTTCCGACCCCGTCGCCTGCACCGTCCCAACCGAAGATCGCCCCGAGCTTCCAGCGGATCTGAAACAGCGACTGCACGATGAAGGACGGATTCTCGTGGGAGTCGAATCCGGCGTTCAACTTCACCAGCCTCGCGAAGTCGTCGGGGCCGCCGGGGGTCGGGAGTGCCCACACATCCTCGACGGTGAAGTCGGGGGCAATGGCGTGAATGCGCCAGGGCTGCTCGAAATGGGCAGACGTCGGAAGGAGGTGGCTGGAGGCAGTTCGAGCGGTGACCATGGTGACCATGCTGCGAGCGTTGGACGGGGTCGGCATCCCCCTGTGGAGCGACCGCCTCCCTGGCTAGAGGGAGCCGGGGCGTGCTGGGTGCGTGAACCGTGGCAGGTGAGACCTGCCCGTTACCGGTCGCCGCTACGGTAGTGCCGTGAGCGAACCGTCCGACTCGATCGAGCCCGCCGAGCCGAAGCCCGTCCCGGAGCCGAGCCCCGGGCATGAGCTGCGAGTCTCCGACGCCGACCGCGACGCCGTCGTCAACCAGCTGGCTGAGCACGCGACCGCAGGCCGGCTCACGCTCGCCGAGCACGAGGAGCGGATGGAGCGTGCGATGGAGGCGAAGACCCGCGGTCAGCTGGACGAGCTGCTCACGGACCTTCCCGACGTCGCCACGGCGAAGCCGGAGCGTCGCCGCAAGGTCAGCCGTTGGATTCTTTCGGTGATGGGCGGTACCGACCGTAAGGGCCGCTGGCGGGTCGCCGAGGACCTGCAGATCATCACCGTCATGGGCGGGTGCGAGATCGACCTGCGCAACGCCGAGCTCGACGGCGACGAGGTCGTGATCACCGCGTTCACGGTCATGGGCGGCATCGAGATCTACGTACCGGACACGATCGACCTCGAGGTCACCGGCTTCTCCCTGATGGGCGGTCGGGGTGAGAGCGGGTCGCACCGCCCGCCGCGTCCGGGTGCACCGCGGGTACGCATTCGCTCGTTCAACCTGATGGGCGGGTGTGACATCTACCGGCTTCCCGACGAGACGAACGACCTCTCCGGCCCTAAGGCCAAGCGGCAGCTCAAGCGCGAGCGACGCCAACGAAGGTATGGGCACTGAGATGAGCGAGCCGCAGCCACGCCGAGTCGAGGTCGACGTACGTGACGCCGTTGCGTACGTACGCCTGACCCGCCCCGACAAGCTCAACGGCCTCGATCTGCCTATGCTCGAGCAGCTTGTCGCCGCCGCGAGAAGGCTCCGCAACGACCGCACGCTACGGGCCGTGATCCTGGTGGGTGACGGTCCGGCGTTCTCGTCGGGTCTCGACTTCGCGAGTGTGCTGAAGAAGCCTTCCAATGTCGTACGCGCGTTCATCCGCTGGCCGTGGCGCACGACGAACCTGTTCCAGCAGGTGTGTTGGGAGTGGCGTACGTTGCCGATCCCGGTTGTCGCGGTACTCCACGGACACTGCTACGGCGGGGCGATGCAGCTCGCGCTCGCCGCCGACTTCCGGTTCGCAACTCCCGACTGCTCACTTGCGATCCTGGAGGCTCGATGGGGGCTGATCCCGGATATGACCGGCTCTGTCACGCTGCGCGAGCTGATCGGCGCCGACACCGCGAAGCGACTGGTGATGACCGGTGAGATGTTCGACGGCACGTACGCCGGGGAGATCGGGCTCGTGACCGGCGTTGCGGCCGACCCTCTCGAAGCTGCGGAGCAGCTCGTCGCGCAGATCGCCGAACGCTCGCCCGATTCGGTTGCTGCCGCGAAGTCGCTCATCAACCGCACTCGCAGCGCTCCCGTACGCGCCGCACTGCGTGCCGAGCGATCACTTCAGCTCGGCCTGCTCCGAGGTGCCAACAGCAAGATCGCACGTGCCGCGGCGATGAAGGGCAAACCGGCGGAGTATCGGCCGCGCCGTTGAACTGTTAGATCGGCGTTCATGTTTCTGCGCATGAACCGCCGGGTACGACCGCTCTCGACGATGTCCATTGCGATTGGGAGCCCCCATGCGTACCAAGTCGATGTCCACCGCCCTGCTGGCGCTCGGCCTCGTTGCCGGTGTTTCGCAGGTCCCGGCCGCGGCAGTGGAGACCCCACAGCCGACGGCACAGGTTGGCGTAGCAGATGTAGCCGACGTACCCGACGGCTACTACGACGATGCAGAAGGCAAGACCGGCGAGGAGCTTCGCTCGTCCCTCCACACGATCATCTCGACCGACGTCACGCAGCTGTCCTACGACGAGGTCTGGGATGCGCTCAAGATGACCGACGAGGACCCCGCGAACCCGGCGAACGTCATCCTGCTCTACAGCGGGGAGTCTCGCAGCGAGGACCAGAACGGCGGTGACTCCGACGACTGGAACCGCGAACACGTCTGGGCCAAGTCGCACGGCGACTTCGGCACCGCCACCGGTCCGGGCACCGACGTGCACCACCTGCGCCCGACCGACGTCACCGTCAACTCGACCCGCGGCAACCTCGACTTCGACGAGGGCGGCGAAGAGGTCGAGGACGCGCCCGGCAACTTCGTCGACGGCGACTCCTGGGAGCCGCGCGATGAGGTCAAGGGCGACGTGGCTCGGATGATCATGTACATGGACGTCCGCTACGACGGCGAGGACGGGTTCGCCGATCTCGAGGTCAACGACGAGGTCGACAACGGTTCCAACCCGAACATCGGCAAGATCTCCATGTTGCTGCAGTGGAACGAGCAGGATCCGCCGGACGAGTTCGAGCAGAACCGCAACGACGTGATCTACGACGAGATCCAGCACAACCGCAACCCGTTCATCGACCACCCGGAGTGGGCGGACGCCATCTGGGCGGGCTGAGCAGACCAGCGACCGGCCGGCGTTGACCTGGTTCGATCGAGCCTACGTACCTGCGTGCGACAGAGCAGATCTGAACCCGGTCACGCCGAGGCCGTCGACGAGTCGCGTTCCGCAGCTGCCATCCGGTGAGCCTGCGCCACGCCGAACGCGGCCAGCGACGCTGCTGCTACGAAGCCGACGACGTACGCGATGCTTCCGCCGGCCTCGAGCAGCGCGAGGAAGGCGGTGCCGGTGACGGCCAGTGCGATCGTCGATGCGAGTGCGTCACTGATCTGTAGCGCCGACGTGTTACGCCCCTCGTCGCCTGCGTCGGACGCCGAAAGGGTGAGGAGAGACAGAGTCGGCATCACCATCCCCATGCCGAGTCCGGACAGCGCCCACGTCGGCAGCGCGACGAAAACCGGAACTTCGGGAATCGTCACCAGAGCCGAGCCGCCGATGCCCATCACAAGAGACAACGAGCCGATCTGAGCGATCCGCCAGCGAGGGATCGAGACAGCGTCTCGGCCCTGCCACCATGAGCCGGCAGACCATGCGATCGCAGCGGCGGTGAGGGCGAGCCCGGCGGTGCCGGGTGACAGACCACGCTCGCGATTCAGCAGCAGAAGTACGAGGACCTCCGCGGTGACGAAGGCGGCGGACACGACTCCGCGCATTGCGACGACGGCCGGCAACCCCGGGCGCATCCGCGATGTGCCCCGCGGGAGCAGCCTCGGTACGGCGACGATCAGTCCGGCGATGCCGATCGTGACGAACGCGACGGCCAAGAGGGCGCCGCTCTGCTCCTGGCCGGCGAGGTGGAGCGCGGTGGCCGCAACCGCCGCGACCACCGACCAGCCGATGCGCTTCTGGGCTTGGGGATCGGCCGGGTCCGTCCCCTGCTTGCGAAGACTGCCCGACAGGGACGGTACGAGTAGTCCGAGGGCGACGACGGCGAGCGCCGGAACGCCGAGGAACACCCAGCGCCATCCGATGTGCTCGACGATCAGCCCCGCTACCGCAGGCCCGACGAGTGCTGGAATCACCCAGGCCCCGGCGAATGCCGCGAACACCCGCGGTTGGAGAGTCGCCGGGAACCGTTGCGCGACGACGACGTACAACGCCACGATGAACACGCCACTCCCGAACCCCTGGACACCGCGTCCGAGGGCGAGCACGAGCATGTTCGGTGCAAGTCCGGCGGCAACGAGTCCGGCGGCGAAAACAGCGACGCCGCCCAGGAGCGAGCCGAACGGTCCGCGTACGTCGCTGCGGTTGCCGCCGACGGCCATGCCGACAATGCCGGCGGCGAGCGGTAACGCGAACGCGAGTGGGTAGAGCGCGAGCCCGTCCAGGGCGTCCGCAACCGTCGGCATGGCCGCGGTGACGGCCATGGCCTCGAATGCTGCGAGCGCGACGAGTGAGATCGTGCCGATAATGACAAGACGGTGGTCCCGGTCGAACAGACCGGCCCGCCCGACCGAAGTCGACGTGTGCATGCCCAGGACGCTAGAACTTGAACCATGGTTCAGGTCAAGCGAGTTTCCGGTCGGCCGCTGCGCTCGAAGCATCGTTCGTGCACGCACCGTAGTCGGTCGGTGACCTCATATCTGCAAAGCGGGTACAAGCCGCATCCGGCCATGCTCTAATGACCGAATCACACAGGGGGTAGTGATGAACAGACAAGGAACCCTGCTGATCGCAGGGGCAATGGCCGCGTCCGTCGCGTTCGCACCGGTTGCGCAGGCCAAGCCGTCAGAGTCGCCTTCGAGTCGCGCCGAGCCGGCGATCCACACGGTTCACGTCGATCCCGACCAGTTGCCCACCGGGCCGCTGCCCAAGGTGCCGTACTACCAGGAGGGTACGAAGGTCCTGCACGACGGCGACCGGGAGATCAAGGTCAAGTTGCCGCGCGACGACGCGCACGGCGCGAGCGGCCACCACGCGACGTACCCGGTGCGCGGCGGCTACATCGTGCAAACCCGCGCCTACAGTGCTCACCCGCGATTGTTCTATGTGCGTAAGAACGGCGAGCGTGCCCGTATCGGCGGCTTCGTGAACGGCTTCGAGGACCTCAACGTGGTCGTCGGAGCCGATCGCGCGCGAATCGCGTACATCCGTTGGCGGGGCGGCATCGGAGACCAAGTCGTCGAGGTTCGCCGCGTGAGCGACGGGCAGCTGGTCGCCCGGCGCGCGCTCGGTCAGGGGTCTTCGTACTCTCTCTCGCTGCTCGGTATGCGCGACGGCAAGCTCTGGTTCGCGGACGGCTACGGCACGCGGGTACGCACCTGGCACCTGGGCAAGCGCAAGGTCACGACCTATGACGCGCCACCGCGCGGTCGAGGTGGCCTGCGGGCGGATCTGTCCGCGCGCCGGGTGGTTGTCGATCGAGGGTTCAAACGCTGCGTGAGTGTGCTGAGCATTCCGAAGCGGCCGGCAAAGCGCTGGCTCTCGTGCGGCGGCGTCGTGCCGAAGGTGTGGTCACCCGACGACAGGTACGTGGTCGGGTTCGATGATCACGACACCGCGGTCGTCCGCAGGTCTGTCTCGGGCAAGCCGGTCGTCCGGTTCACCGGAATCACCGATGGCGGACCACTACCGGATGTCGTCTGGGAGTCGAACGACACCTTCATCGCCGATGCGTACGTCGAGACGGACGATCCGACGAACCCCGATGTCGCACTCGTGCGCTGCAACGTGAGCGGGGAGTGCGAGGTTGCCGCCCGGTGGTCAAGCCTCGACGACGATGAGCAGCTGTCCGTCGCTACTCGTACGCCGAGCTGAGGAGGCGTGATGAGACGACTGACAGGTTGCGTCGTACTGACGCTCACGGCTGCGCTTTCCATGACGGGTGCGCAAGCCCAGGCATCGGCGGACGTACGGCAACCGCCCGCGACGCCCGCGTACCTGAACACCAACACCATGGTGGTCAAGGACAACGGCCATCGCCGCGTTCTTGACGTCGACGGCTCCGCCGAGAGCTTCTACCGCACGGCACACGGCTATGCGGTCATGAGCGAAGTGCCGCGCGGTGACGATTCCGCGGTCTGGTTGACGATCTACGGCAAGCGCCGCGGTAGCGAAGTGTTGTCGCGTAGCGTCTCTCGAGCCTCTTACCCGACCGTCGCGGTGTCGGCGGACGGCAAACGCATCGCGTATGTGGCTCAACCGAGTACGCAAGGGCTCGCTCGACTCGTGGTGCGGCGCACCAGCGACGGCGGGCTCGTACGAAAGCGCCCGCTGGCCGATCCGAGCACCCGCGTTCTCGCGTTTCGTGCGGGCGAGGTGTGGTTCGCCCAGGATCGTCATTTCGCGGGTCGTTTCCAGGTCAGGTCGGGCAAGGTACGCCCGGTACGCAAGGGTCGCGCGCCGCTGATCGCGGTGTCTCCGGCCCGTGATCAGGCGGTGGTCCGCAACCTGACGACCCACAAGGCGTCGGTCGTGCCGCTGCCTCGTCACGGCCGGAAGGGCTGGCAGCTGCCGGAGCACGATGTGCTCGGCTGGTCGCCCAACGGCCGTTATGTGCTGACCTACAACTGGGACGACGAAGGTGTAGTGCGCAGGTTGGTCGTACGCAACTCCCGCAGCGGCCGACTGGTCCGAGGTGTTTCGTACAACTGGTTCGGAAGCCCGCCGCGGATCAGGTGGGCGTCGTCGAAGGCGTTCCTGGCGGTACGCGGCGGCGAGCACGGCGCGGAGCTGATGCGGTACGGCGCACGGAAGGGGGCGAAGGTGCTGGCAACCTTCCCGAGTTGGACGCCCGACGTGCCGGGTTGGCTTCCGATCGCTGCGCCGGGTCAGGGTGTCGCCACGGATTGATGGGTGTCAGCTGCCGTTGCTGCTTCGCCCGAGCAGGGCCGCGATGGCCATCTCCGTCAGCAGACTGCGCATCGCCTCGGCGCCGATCCGTGCCGAATGCGGTGTGGAGTTGATCAGTCCGAAGGCCGCCTGGGCGGCGGCGCGAGCCGAGCGTACGTCTCGTTCGGGTCTCAGCGAGCGCAACGCAGCGACCCAGAGGTCGATGTAGGCGAGCTGGGTCGCTCGTACGGTGTCCTGGCTCTTCTCCGGGAGGTTTCCCCACTCGCGTTCCTGCACGATGATCAGCGATGGATAAGTGAGCGCGAAGTCGACGTGCCAGTCGACGAGCGACTCGAGGGTCTCGAGCGCCGTAGAGGCCGCGTCCACTCGGCGCCCGCCCTCCTCGAGCAGGCGCTCGCTGATGTCGACGAGCATCTGCGCGAGGATCGCGACCTTGCCGTCGAAGTGGCGATACAGCGCGGGGCCGGATATTCCGACGGCCGTGCCGATGTCATGAACCGACACCCCATGAAACCCGCGTTCGGCGAACAGATCGGCCGCGGAGTCGAGGATCTGCTGCTTGCGGCCGTTACCCATGGCGCCAGGGTAGACCTCGCGCCGTCGTGCGCTCGGCGGCGCGATCTGTCGTGTGTACTTGATAAATAGTACCGAATTACTAGACTATCCGCATGACGGATACCGCAGCGCGCGTTCGACCCCTGGTCGCGACCAGCGCGGTCACGATCATCGGCTCCGATGACGAGGCCATCTCCGCCGCTCGTACGCTCGCTACGGAGTTCGCAGTCGACGCTGCCGAGCGCGATCTGAACCGGATCCTCCCGGCCGCAGAGGTCGATGTGATGTCCGCGGCGGGGCTGTTCGCGATCACGGTTCCGCGCGAGTACGGCGGGGCAGACGTACGCGCGTCGACGCTCGCGGAGGTGTTCCGGCTGCTCGCGACGGCAGATCCGAATATCGCGCAGATCCCGCACAGCCACTTCGTCTACGTGAACCTGCTGCGTCTCGCGGCCACATCCCGCCAACGCGAGCAACTCTTCGGGGAGATCCTGGCCGGCGGCCGGTTGGCGAATGCGCAGTCGGAGCGTACGAGCAAGACCGTTCGCGAGATCCAGACCATCCTCAAACCGATCGGCTCGGGCGGCTTCGTATTGCGGGGCACGAAGTACTACTGCACCGGAGCGTTGTTCGCCGATCGAATCCCGGTGCTCGCCCGCCTCGACGATCCGAACCAGGTCGCCGGCCTGCCTGAGGGCGAGTACGTCGCGTACGTACCGACCGCGACCGCGGGACTGACCGTCGAGGACGACTGGGACGCACTCGGACAGCGGCTGACGGCCAGCGGCACTGTGCGCCTCGACGATGTGCAGGTGGCGGCCGAGTGGTTGGTACCGCGTGACCAGGCTTTCGAGCAGCCGCACAGCTACGGTGCTCTGGCTCAGCTGCTGCACGCGGCCATCGACGTCGGTATCGCGCGTGGCGCGCTCGACGAGGCAGCCGCGTTCGTGAACACCAAGAGCCGTCCTTGGTACGAGGCCGAGGTGGAGCGGGCAGTCGACGATCCCCTCGTAGTGCAGCGATTCGGCGAGTTGGCCGTCGAGGTGGCGGCAGCAGAGTCGGTGCTGCGGACCGCCGGCGAACGGCTCGACCGCGCGCTGACGATGCCACACGAGCAGGCGGCGACGGATGCGTCGATCGCGGTTGCCACTGCCAAGGTTCTCGGCGAGAAGGCGTCGATTGCGACGAGCTCCGCATTGTTCGAGGTCTCGGGTACGCGCGCCGCCGCTGCGGAGCTGAACCTCGGTCGACACTGGCGAAACGCTCGTACGCACACGCTGCACGACCCGATCCGATGGAAGTACCACCACATCGGTAGGCACACCCTGTCCGGGATCGCCCCGCCGCGTACGGCTGTGATCTGAACAGCGCAGTCCACCGACTCGCCGTGGCGAGTTAACAACCGTTAACATGTCGCCATGCGAGAACTGGTCGACGAACTACGCGAACGCCTCGCCGTCGTACGACAAGGGGGCTCCGAGGCCGCCCGCGCCAAGCATGAGAGCCGCGGCAAGCTACTCGTACGCGAGCGTGTCGACCGGCTGCTCGACGCGGGATCACCGTTCCTGGAGATCGCGCCGCTGGCCGCCGGAGGCATGTACGACGACGCCGTGCCGAGCGCGGGCATCGTCACCGGGATCGGCCGCGTACACGGTCGCGAATGCGTGATCGTCGCCAACGACGCAACGGTCAAGGGCGGTACGTATTACCCGATGACGGTCAAGAAGCACCTCCGCGCGCAGACCGTTGCCGCGGAGAATCACCTGCCGTGCATCTACCTCGTCGACTCGGGCGGCGCGTTCCTTCCGATGCAAGACGAGGTGTTTCCCGACCGCGAGCATTTCGGGCGGATCTTCTTCAACCAGGCAACGATGTCGCAGCGCGGCATCCCGCAGATCGCCGCCGTGATGGGCTCGTGCACCGCCGGCGGCGCGTACGTGCCGGCTATGTCCGACGAGACCGTGATCGTCAAGGACCAGGGCACCATCTTTCTCGGTGGTCCGCCGCTGGTGAAGGCCGCGACCGGGGAGGTCGTCACCGCCGAGGAGCTCGGCGGCGGCGATGTGCACGCGCGTACGTCCGGCGTCGTCGATCACCTCGCGGGTGACGATGCCGAGGCATTGGCCGTCGTACGCTCCATCGTCGACACACTCGAGCCTCCGAAGGGTTCGAGCATCGCCCGGTACGAGTCGGAAGAACCGGTTGCAGACCCCGCAGAGCTGTACGACGTCGTGCCCACCGACTCGCGCACACCGTACGACGTACGCGAGATCATCTCGCGGATCGTCGACGGCTCGCGTCTGCACGAGTTCAAACAGCTCTACGGCGACACGTTGGTGTGTGGGTTCGCCCGCATCTGGGGTTACCCGGTGGCGATCATCGCCAACAACGGAATCCTGTTCTCCGAGTCTGCCTTGAAGGGTGCGCATTTCATCGAGCTCGCGAACCAGCGCGGCGTACCCCTCGTCTTCCTGCAGAACATCACGGGTTTCATGGTCGGCAAGGAGTACGAGAACGGCGGCATCGCCAAGGACGGCGCGAAGCTGGTGACCGCGGTCGCGAGCTCGGTCGTGCCGAAGTTCACCGTCGTGGTGGGCGGATCGTTCGGCGCCGGCAACTACGGCATGTGCGGCCGCGCGTACGACCCGAGGTTCCTCTGGATGTGGCCGAATGCGCGCATCTCCGTGATGGGCGGCGAGCAGGCGGCCTCGGTGCTCGCAACGGTCCGTCGGGATGGCCTCGAGGCCAGGGGAGAAGACTGGTCGGAGGCCGACGAGGAGGCGTTCAAGGCACCGATCCGCGAGCAGTACGAGCATCAAGGCTCGCCGTACTACTCGACCGCCCGGTTGTGGGACGACGGC
This sequence comes from Nocardioidaceae bacterium SCSIO 66511, assembly GCA_023100825.1. Classification (NCBI taxonomy): domain Bacteria; kingdom Bacillati; phylum Actinomycetota; class Actinomycetes; order Propionibacteriales; family Nocardioidaceae; species Nocardioidaceae bacterium SCSIO 66511. Next base: position 180,142 of record CP095846.1, read on the forward strand.
ATCATCGACCCTGTCGACACCCGGCGGGTGCTCGGTATGGGTCTGGCGGCCGCGTCTCATGCGCCTGTGCCCGAGCCGTCCTACGGCGTCTTCCGGATGTGATCATGAACCCTCCCGCGAAAACACCTTTCAGCACCGTCCTCGTCTCCAACCGAGGCGAGATCGCCGTGCGCATCGTCCGAGCGGCGCGCGCGGCCGGTCTGCGCAGCGTCGCGGTCTTCTCCGACGCCGACCGCGATGCGCAGCATGTACGAGAAGCCGACGCCGCCGTGCGGATCGGCCCGGTCTCGGCAGCGGAGTCGTACCTGTCGATCGACGCTGTCATCGACGCCGCATTACGCAGCGGCGCCGAGGCGATCCATCCCGGCTACGGCTTCCTGTCCGAGCGAGCGGCGTTCGCGCGAGCGGTCGAGCAGGCCGGGTTGGTGTTCATCGGGCCCGATGCAGACGTCATGGACGCGATGGGGCGCAAGGATCGCGCTCGCGAGATAGCAGTACGCGCGGGCGTACCCGTCGTGCCGCGGTTCGACGATGGCGGCGGCGAGCCCGACCCGGCGGCGTACCCGGTTCTGGTCAAGGCCGCGGCCGGAGGCGGCGGCAAGGGCATGCGGATCGTCCGAGAGCCGAGCGAGCTTCCCGATGCGATCGCGGCCGCGAAGCGCGAGGCCGCATCGGCGTTCGGTGACGACACGCTGCTGATCGAGAAGTACGTCGAGCGCGGTCGGCACATCGAGGTCCAGGTCATCGCCGACAAGCACGGCAACGTACTCCACCTGTACGAGCGCGACTGCTCGACGCAGCGGCGGCACCAGAAGGTGCTCGAGGAGGCACCTGCGCCGACGATCCCGGCGTCGGTGCGCGAGACCGTCACGGAGTCGGCGGTCGCCTTGTGTCGTGAGGTCGGGTACGTCGGCGCGGGCACGGTCGAGTTCCTGGTGTGGGACGAAGCGACGGATGCGCCGGGCTGCGCGTTCCTGGAGATGAACACCCGCCTGCAGGTCGAGCATCCAGTCACCGAGCTGGTGACGGGCCTCGACCTCGTTGCGTTGCAGTTCGCAGTCGCCGCGGGCGATCCGCTGCCGATCGCGCAGCGTGAGGTCACGTGCTCGGGGCACGCGATCGAGGCGCGCGTGTACGCGGAGGACCCGTACTCCGACTTTCTGCCGCAGGCCGGGCTCGCTCGCCTCGTACGCTGGCCAGCTCGCGATCGTGCTCGAGTCGATGAGGCCTTGCGATCCGGTCAGGAGGTCGGCACGGCGTACGACCCGATGCTCGCGAAGGTGATAGCGCACGGTCCGACCCGTGAGGCAGCCCGCCGTAACCTCGTCGCGGCGCTTGACGAGACCGCGGTGCTGGGTCTCACGACGAACGTCGGATTCCTGCGCAGGCTGGCCGCGAGCGATGCATTCCGCGACGCCGAGATCCACACGGCCTGGCTCGACCATGACCCTGCGGGCATCACCACACGCGAAGCCATGCCGGCCGCTGCGCTACCGATCGCCGCGTGGGCAGTCGCCCGGGTGAGTGTGCCGCGTGAGGCAGGCCATCCATTCGGCACCGCGGACGGTTGGCGGCTCGTCGGCACACCGGCTCTCGTACCGGTTGAGCTCTCGTACGACGACGAGAGCGTGACCGTGCACGTCGACCCAGGCACCGGACTCGTCACAACACCCGACGGTCGCAGCACGCGCATCGGCCTGGTCGAGCGCGTACTTTCGCCCGACGGGCAGGTCGAGCGAGTACGCCTCGATGTCGACGGCGTCACGCTCGACACGACGATGCTGGTCGATGCACACGAGATCACCGTGGCATTGCACGGTCAGCCGTGGACGTTCCAACGCCCCGACGCGTTCGGACCCGGCCTCGCTGCCGATGCCGGCGACGCCGATGTGGCCGCGCCGATGCCCGGGACCGTTCTGTCCGTCGGCGTCGAGGTCGGCGCGAGCGTACGCGCCGGTGAGGTGCTCGGCGTTCTGGAGGCGATGAAGATGGAGCTCGCGCTCAAGGCGCCGTACGACGGGACGGTTGCGCTCGTCCATGCGGAGACGGGTAAGCAGGTCGCGCTGGGTGAGGTGCTCTTCCGGGTCGACTCTGGAGACCCGCATGGGCACAGCCGGGTGGAGGAGGCCCCGTGAGCCGCACGTTTCGGCCCCAGATCTTGAGTTTTCGGGGCCGAAACGTGCGGGCCAGCGGGGGTACGGTGAAGGCATGGTGAGCGCGTCGGAGGATCAGAACCGCCGGATGCTGCGCGCACGCGATGCAATGGACCGCGACTTCGACAAACCGCTCGACATCGCTGCGCTGGCGCGGATCGCGTACGTGTCGGAGGCGCACTTCATCCGTACGTTCAGAGCGACGTTCGGCGAGACGCCCCACCGTTACCTGCAGCGGCGCCGGATCGAGCGGGCGATGTGGGACCTCCGTGCGACCAACCGGCCGGTCACCGAGGTCGCGTTGGGCGTCGGGTTCTCCAGCCTCGGCACGTTCAGCCGCACGTTCCGCGACATCGTCGGGGTATCTCCGAGTGGCTATCGACAGCGTACGGTCGGTGACGTCGGCCCCGCGCCGACCTGCTTCCGGATGGCCTGGGAGCGGCCACGAGAAGCGAGCAGTTTCGGAGAAGCGGATACTCGCCGCGGCGATCTAGTGTCATAGCCATGACGAAGTTCAACGCAATCAGCCATTCCGCTATCTACGTGACCGACCAGGACGAAGCCCTCGACTTCTACGTCGGCAAGCTCGGTATGGAGGTCAGCGCCGACGTCGATCTCGGCGTCATGCGCTGGCTCACGGTCTGTGTCCCGGGCGACGATCGACACGTACTCCTGGAGCTACCGGGCGGACCGGGTCCGTCGGGCGAGACCGCCGATCAACTGCGCGACCTGCTCAGCAAGGGCGCGCTCGGGCTCGCGTTCATCCTGACGACCGGTGACTGCAAGGCGACGATCGCCGATCTCGAGTCGAAGGGTGTTGAGATCACCCAGCAGCCCACCGAACAGCCGTACGGCGTCGACGCAGGCATCCGTGACCCGTTTGGCAACTACCTGAGGGTCACGCAGCCCGCCGCGGTGATGGGCGAGTTCACCCCCGAGGTGCTGGACAGGTACAAGAGCGAAACGATGGGTGTTTCCGACTGAACATGGAGCGACGATGACCCGACCTCTGCCGATGGTGGAGCCGACTGCCGGGCTACCCGGGCGTGTGACGATTTACGAGGTCGGTCCGCGCGACGGGTTGCAGAACGAGAAGACGGTCGTGCCGGTCGACGTGAAGGCCGAGTTCGTTCACCGACTGGTCGCCGCCGGGCTCCCCATCGTCGAGGCGACCAGCTTCGTGCATCCGAAGTGGGTGCCGCAGCTCGCGGACGCGGCCGAGCTCGCAGCGAGGCTCGACCTCGAGGGTGCGACGCCGATGCCGGTCCTCGTACCGAATGAGCGCGGTCTCGACCGAGCGCTCGAGGCGGGTTCGAAGCACATCGCGATCTTCGGCAGTGCGACGCAGACCTTCGCCGAGCGCAACCTCAACTCCGACCTCGAGACGCAGGTCACCATGTTCGAACCCGTGGTGTCGCGGGCTCTTGCGGCCGGTCTCGACGTACGCGCGTACGTCTCGATGTGCTTCGGCGATCCGTGGGAAGGCGCGGTGCCGATCGAGCAGGTCGTACGCGTGGGCAAACAGCTGCTCGAGCTCGGTGCATCGCAGCTGTCGATCGGAGACACCATCGGCGTCGCGACGGCAGGGCACGTCGGCGCGCTGATCGACGCTTTCGGCGCCGCCGGCGTCGGCGTCGAGCGGCTGGCGATGCACTTCCACGATACGTACGGGCAAGCCCTCGCCAACGCGTACGCCGCGCTCGGCAAGGGGATCACCACGTTCGACGCATCGGCCGGCGGACTCGGCGGGTGCCCGTACGCCAAGAGCGCAACCGGAAACCTCGCAACCGAAGACCTCGTCTGGATGCTCGACGGCCTCGACATCGACCACGGCGTCGACCTCGACTCGATGGTCGAGACGAGTGCCTGGATGGCCCAGCAGCTCGGCCGGCCGAGCCCGTCGGCGGTCGTCCGCGCGCTGGCCGGCGGTGCCTAGAGTTCGCCGACTTTTCGTTGTCACAGCGGGGTTTCCGCACCTGAAAGTCCGCGAACTCCGCTCAACGCGGGCGGGCCGGTGAGTGGTACGGAACGGAGCGGTAACCTTTCGGCCATGGCGAAGGTATTCCTGCATGTCGGGGCACCGAAGACGGGCACATCGATGGTGCAGGAGCTCCTGTACAACAACCGCAAGACGCTTGCCGAGCACGGCATCCTCTACCCGGGGCGACGACGAGACGCGCACTTCATGGCCGCGCTCGATCTTCTCGAACGCACCTGGGGCGGCCTCGAGGCCGATGCGCCTGGCTCATGGGACTACCTCGTCGGCAAGGCGCAGAAGTGGGACGGCACGGTCATCATCTCGCATGAGGTCTTCGCGGGTGCGACCGAAGAGCAAGCCAAGCGGGCCGTCAACTCACTCGCCGGGTGTGACGTGCACATCGTCTACACGGCCCGAGACCTGAGTCGTCAGGTTCCGGCCGAGTGGCAGGAGCAGGTCAAACACCGCAAGAAGCTCAAGTACGCGTCGTTCCTGAAGGATCTACGCCGAGAAGAGCCGCAGAGCTACAGCAGCCGCTGGTTCTGGGCCGTGCAGAACTGGCCCGACGTACTCCGCCGATGGGGTGCCGAGGTGCCCGACGAGAACGTCCACCTCGTGCCGGTGCCGCCGCCGGGTGCGCCGCGGGCCCTGCTCATCGACCGACTGATGAACCTGTGGGGCATCGAGTCGGAGTGGCTCACCGAGACTGCCGAGCGCGCGAACGTCAGTCTCGGTGCCGTCGAGACGACCGTCATCCGCAAGATCAACAAGCGCAACCCGCCGACGACGTACGAAGGCCCCTACTACCGCGAATGGGTACGTGAGCTGCTCGCGCACCGCACGCTGGCCGGTCGCGACGGCGCGCGGCGGCTGATTCTGCCGCCCAAGCATCGAGACTGGGCGCGTACGCTGACCGCGCAGTGGGCCGAGGAGCTACGCGAGCACGCGTACGACATCCGTGGTGACCTCGATGAGCTGGGCGTCGTTGAGGAGCAGGGCGAGTTCGTCGACCCGGACCAGGTCTCCTCCGGCGACCAACTCCGCGTTGCACTCGATGTCATCGACACCCTCCTGGCCGAGCTGGTGCACGAGCGCGAGCGCGGAGCGGGCGCGGCCAGGGAGGCCGAGCACCGCGGAGAGGTTCGACTGCAAGAGGCGATGGCCATGCATGCGAAGAAGCGCCGGCTCCGACGATTCGCCGGTCGGGTGCGGCGCAAGCTGCGCTTCTAGTTCTGTTGCAGGCGGCGTTCGCGGAGCTGTTTGCGCGCGTACGAACCGATCTGGTACGTCGAGAGTCCGTCGGTCGCAGCCGCGACTCCACCGCCCAGCAAGGGGATTCGGCGACTGACGACCAGTGCCGCCCGTCGCCCCGTCACCTTGGCGAGCAGCTCTGAGGTGACGGTACGCCCGATCATCGGATCGAGCTCGGGATCATGCACGGGCGAGGTCGCGATCGCCATCGGCGTGCCCGGAAGTCTCTTCTTCTTGATCAGCTCGTCGACGGTGTCCTCACCCAGCAGGCAGGCGAGGATCGCATTTCGTACGCGCGGGTCCGCGAGGTCGTAGCCGCGCAGATGCGCGATCGAGGCGACCAGATGGGACTGCAGCAGAGCCAGCCCGGTGACATTCGCCGGTATTGCGACGGCAACCGTGATGCCGCCTCCGAGATTGGTCACGAACCCCTGCATCCCGGCGTAGCGCACATGCTGGGAGATGCACGCATCGATGGCGTCTTCGACATCGCCGTCGGCACTGACCAGACGGGCGTCTGCTGAAGCGGCAGCAGCCTTGATCGGTCCGTAACCGTCGATCGCGCGCTCCAGGATCTCGCGCACGTACCCGGATGTGACCTTCGGCGCGACCTTCTTGCCGAGCGGCACGATGCCCTTTGCGGCCATCCGTCCTACGCCCATTGCTGCCTTTCGATGCGGGATACGACACCGAAAGAGTACCCGCGTGAGTTCCCGGCAGCGGGCGGCGCGGGGGTTACGCTGGCGCGCGATGTCACCTGTGTCCGACCTACCGCCGTCCCGGTGGACGTTCGACTCCGCCGCCTGGCCGGATGAGGATTGCGTAGCGGCCGGTGCCGACCTCGAACCGCAGACCGTGCTAGACGCGTACCGACATGGAGCATTCCCGATGCCGGTCGAGGAGATCGAGCCGATGCTGTGGTGGTCTCCAGTGAACCGCGGGGTGCTGCGGATCGCCGATGCCCACATCAGCCGGTCGCTGCGTCGCTCCATGCGCAGATTCGACATCACCGTCGACCGATCGTTCGCGGAGGTCGTGGATGCCTGCGGGGATCCACGGCGCCCCGGTGCCTGGATCACGACGGATATCCGCGACGCGTACGTACGGCTGCATGAGCTCGGTTGGGCACATTCGGTCGAGGCGCGTACGAAGGACGGCACTTTGGCAGGCGGCGTGTACGGGCTCGCAATCGGAGGCCTGTTCGCAGGAGAGTCGATGTTCCACCATCAGCGCGATGCATCGAAGGTCGCGTTGATGGGTCTCGTGGCGTTGCTCGACGACGAACACGCAGGTGAGCGGCTCATTGACGTCCAATGGCAGACCCATCACCTGGCGTCACTCGGAGTGACGGAGATGCCCCGACACGCCTATCTGAGTGCGTTGCCAAAGGTCTGCTCGGCGCCGTTACCGCGAGCCTTCGCAACGTTGTGAGGGTCCAATGCCTATGATCGTTCGTGTTTTGCACTCGAATCTGTCGAAGGAACTCACATGAACCGCTCTGAACTCGTCAACGCGCTGTCGGAGCGCACCGGCCGCACCAAGGCCGACGCCGACGCATTTGTCACCGCCCTCGGTGACGAGCTGATCGAGGCCGTCGGAAAGGGCGACAAGGTACAGATCCCCGGTCTGCTGACCGTCGAGCGCGTCGAGCGCGCTGCTCGCTCCGGCCGTAACCCGGCGACCGGTGAGCCGCTCGAGATCCCGGCCGGCTTCGGCGTCAAGGTCAGCGCCGGCTCCAAGCTGAAGTCCGCAGCCAGCGGTAAGTGACCTCTGGCTGTCTCATCTAGGGCACACTGAGGGAGTGCCAGAGCTTCCCGAAGTTGCTGCCCTGGTGGCAGACCTGCGACCTCGTCTCGAGGGGCGGGCGATCGTCAACGCGTACTTGACCGCGTTCAGTGCGCTGAAGACGTTCGACCCGCCCCTCGATGCGTTCACCGGACTCGTCGTCGACGGTGTGCACCGCCACGGCAAGTTCTTGGACATCGAGGCCGCCGGGCTCCACCTCGTCATCCACCTGTCGCGCGCGGGCTGGATCCGCTGGAAGGACGAGATGCCGGCCAAGCCGCCTCGTCCGGGAGGGCGTGCGCCACTTGCCCTGAGGGTCGTCCTCGACGACGACTCCGGATTCGACGTCACGGAGGCGGGTACGCAGAAGCGGCTTGCCGTCTATGCGGTCCGTGATCCGGCAGAGGTGCCCGGTATCGCCCGTCTCGGCCCCGATCCGCTCGATGATGCGTTCACGCGTGACGTGCTCGCACAGATCCTCACCGACGCCGGTCGCTCACAGGTCAAGGGCGTGCTGCGTACCCAATCGACGATCGCCGGTATCGGCAATGCGTACTCCGACGAGATCCTGCATGTCGCGAGGATGTCGCCGTTCAAACCCGCCAGCTCGATCGAGGGCGACGGTGTCGACGAGTTGTACGAGGCGATCGGCAGCACCCTGCGAGAGGCCATGGATCGTTCGGAGGGCGTCGCGGCCGCCGAGCTGAAGAAGGAGAAGAAGTCGTCGATGCGCGTACACGGGCGGGCAGGTCTTGCGTGCCCGGTGTGTGGCGACACGGTGGCCGAGGTGTCGTTCGCCGACTCCTCACTGCAGTACTGCCCGACCTGTCAGACCGGCGGCAAGAAGCTCGCCGACCGGCGGATGTCGAAGCTGTTGAAGTAGCGCCTGCCTAGGTCGTGTCTGGCAATTCCCCGCCGGGTCGCGTCCCTGCGCATCCGGACCGACTGCGTTGCGGTCCCTCGAAGGAGGATCGGCTACATCATCGCTCCCGCGCCTTGCCGGATCCGGCGCGCAGACCCGCTCCCTGTTCGACGCGGAATTGCCAGACACGACCTAGACGACCGCTCGGCCGGCGCGCTGCCAGGCGACGATGCCGCCGTCGAGGTTGACTGCGTCGATGCCGCGCTGCACCAGGTAACCGGTCGCTTGGGCAGAGCGTCCGCCCGAGTGACAGATCGCCAGGATCTGCTTGTCTGCTGGCAACTCGTCGGCGCGGGCCGGCAGCGATGCGAGCGGGATGTGCAGAGCGCCGTCGACGTGGCCGCTCTGCCACTCGTTGTCCTCGCGTACGTCCAGCACGACGACCGAATCCGGAAGCGGGTCGGGTACGCCCTGGATCTGCACGGTCGGGATCGAGATCTCGTTCATGGTCCCATCATGCCGGTGCGGACTGCGGCGCCGGCCGGTCGGTCGGCGCGCGATACGTCCAGACCAACTCTCCGATAGGCTGCGTGGCGACAGCACCGGAAGGAGAAGGGCCACGCCGATGCAGAACAACGATCCGAACACGCCGAGTGGCGGGGGCGGACGTCCGCAGCAGCCTTGGCCCGGTCACGCTGCTCCCCAGCAGTACGGTCAGCAGCCGCAAGGTCGTCCCCCCGGTCAGGTTCCGCCGCAGTACGCCCAACAGCAGTACGCGCAGCAGCAGAGCAGCTGGTCGCAACCGTCGGCCCCATCGGAGAGCGAGGGCCCGACGTCGTCGAAGCTCGGCGTCGTCGCCACCATCGTCGGCCTGTTGGCCGCACTGGCGGCGATCGTCTACGGAGCATTCGCCGCGATCATTCGCCGGGGGGTCTTCGCCGATCTCGCCGACGACAGCGGATCGGTTTCGGAGAGTGACGCCGCTGACAGCGACAAACTAGACATGTACATGATGTACGGCGCTCTCGCACTTGTGGTGATCGCCGTACTCCTGTGGCTCTTCGCCACCTTCTCGGCGCGCCGCGGGCGCTCCGGCCTCGGCTTCACCGGCCTTGGCGTGCTGGTTGTCGGCGCGATAGCGGCCGGCGTCGGCGCGTACCTCACCTCCGGCGACGATGCCGACAAGATCGCGAACGGCTACATCGCCGTCGGCGGCGGGTTCGTGCTGATGGGGGTAGGCCTGCTACTCGGGGCGGTTGCGCTTCGCCAACCCGATGAGACCCCGGCCGAGACCGGCGACGCGGGTCAGTACGAGGCGACGAAGCCGTTCGCCCAGCAGCCCAGCGCGTACTCCCAGCAACCGGCGGCCCAGCAGTCGCAGCAGGCAAGCCCGTACGGTCAGCAGCCGGTGTACGGTCAGCGTCCGCCGCAGCAGGGCGGCGGCTACAGTCAGCCGCCGCAGCAGGGCGGTCCGTACGGCAGGCCCGCGCAGGGCGGTCAACCGCCGCGAACGGGTCAACAGCCGCCACCGAGTGGGCCGCAGCAACCGCAGCAGGGTGGGCAGCAACCGCCGCAGGGCGGACAACAGCCGCCGCAAGGTGGACAACCGGGTAGTCCGTACGGAGGTCAGGGCAGTTGATGGCGAAGCGATCGCGCCGGCGCGTAGATGCACCGGCGACCACCGACGATCCCGATGCCCCTTCGCCGCGCCAGCCGTGCCCGTGCGGATCGGGTCGTCGATACAAGAACTGTCACGGTCGGCAGAATGCCAGCGCGCCGTTCGTCGCTCGTACCTTCGAGGGGCTGCCGGGTGAATGCGACTGGATCGCGCTCCGGGAGATCGTGCCGGCCGCTACGGCTCCGGTGACGCTGCGATCCGATCCGCAACGATCGGTGCAGGTGTGCTCGTTGCTCCCGATGGCGGCGCCGGCGATCGTACGCCCCGACGGTGCGATCTGGCTCGGTCTGCAGGTGCAGCACAACTTCGGCGATGTGAGCCGAGATCTGGCAGCTGTGCTGGAGCAGGCGCTCGAGACCGATCCCGGCACGACCGTACCCGCCGTCGATGATCCGGGCCCCGGAAACCGCCTACAGGATCTCGTCGACCCGGCAGGTGGGTTCGAGGTACAGGTCCATCCCGGCTTCGACTTCTGGGTGGCCGACGTCGATGACCCGTCCGGCGACGTCGCGGCCTCCTTGCAGGCGGCGAACGACGCGGCCGCGCCGACGGAGCGCCTGACGAGTGTTGACGCCGCGTACTGGACGCAGATGGGCGACCGCCGGTACCTGCGCTGGGTGATGCCGCACAGCGAGAGCACGCTGCTCGATGCGCTTGCCCGACTCCACGCGGTCGATGACGACCGGTTGGGTGACAGCACTCGACTGATCGGATCCTTCCGAGCGCATGGCGTACTCGTGCCGGTGTGGGAGCTCGAAGGCGATGTCGGTGCCGAGGCGCTCGAGGAGCCGGCGGAGGCATTCGCGGGGCGTCTCGAGGAGGCGTTGGCCGACTCGTCGACGCTGACCAGCGCACAGCGGTCGGCACGTGCGGGCCTCGCCAATCGGCAACTCACAATTCGCTGACGCGACTTGTTGTTGAGCACTTGCACAAGAGTGACCGCTCAATTACTGTAGATAGCACCCCGGTCGTCGTTGTATCCCCCGTCAGCGACGGCCGGGGCTTCCATGTCTCCGGACGGTTTCTCACTGCCGGCTGTCGGACGCGACTGCAAGACTCGACCCATGCACTACGTCGAGTACGGCACCGGCCGTCCGCTCCTCCTGCTACACGGCTTCAGCGTCGACCATCGTCTACTCAGCATGCTCGACGACCACCTCTTCGCTGACCGAGCGGAGTGGCGCCGCATCTATGTCGATCTCCCGGGCATGGGCCGCTCGCCCGCCGACTCGTCGATCGACTCGACCGACGCCGTTGCGCATGCGGTCGAGCGCTTCGTCGACGGGCTGCTGGGCGACGAGCCGTACGCGGTGTTGGGGCAGTCGTTCGGTGGTGCCATCGCCCGCTACCTCACCGCTCGTCACCGCGCCCGAGTACGCGGTCTCGCGCTGTTGACCCCGCTGATCGTGCCCCATCCCGACGTACGCCAGGTGCCGCCGAAGACGGTGCTGCGCACCGACCCCGACCTCATCGCCTCGCTCCCACCGGGCGACGCCGCCGACTACCTGGAGCTCGCGGTGATCCAGTCGGCACAGACCTGGGCGCTGTTTCGCGACTGGATCCTGCCGGGCGCTCAGTCGGCCGATGAGGCGGCGCTCGGCCGGATCAGGGCGCGGTACGCGCTCTCGACCTACCCTGAGTCGACCGTTCCGCCGTACGCCGGGCCGACCGAGATCATCTGCGGGCGGCAGGACCACGTCGCTGGCTACCGCGACGCGGTCGACGCGCTGCCTCATTACCCGCGAGCGAACCTCACCATCGTCGACGGCGCCGGCCACAACGCTCACACGGAGCAACCCGAGCGAGTCACCGAGCTCCTCGGCGACTGGCTCGACCGGGTCGCCACCGTCTGGGCCCACTCAGCGTGACGGTTGGCGCCGCACGATCGGGCACGACATGCATCGCGGTCCGCCGCGCCCGGAGCCCAGCTCCGAGCCGCTGATCGCGATCACCTCGATGCCCGATGCTTCCAGCCTTGCGTTGGTCTCGGTGTTGCGTTCGTACGCAACCGCCACCCGCGGCGCGATCGCCAGCGTGTTGTTGCCGTCGTCCCACTGCTCACGCTCGGCAGTGACCGGATCGAGGCCGGTGTCGATCCGCTCGAATCGGTCGATCCGCATCGCGACCGCGGCAGCGTCGAGGAACGCCTTCGGCGGGCCGACGGTCAACTCGTCACCGTCGCTGGTGATGGCGTACGCGACCAGGTTGTCGATGTTCGGATACATCACGACCTTGTCGACGTCGACCATCGTGACGACCGTGTCGAGGTGCATCGTCGCCCGCTCCTGCATGATCGGAACCGCGAGTACCGTCTCGGCGAGCCCGTGCTCGAACAGTTGGCGTGCGAACCTCTCCACTCCGGCGGGAGTCGTCCGCTCCCCGACTCCGATGGCGATCACGCCGGGTGCGAGCTGCAGTACGTCGCCACCCTCGACGTGTTCGAGCGAGCCGCCGTGCATCATCGGCGTACCCGCGAAACGCGGATGCTTATCGTAGATCAGGCCGGTCAGCTGGGTCTCGCGCCACCTTGCGGGCATCGCGAGGCTGGTGATCGCGACGCGGTCGCGTAGCCAGACCGACGAATCGCGCGTGAACAGCAGATTGGGCAGCGGGTCGATCAGGAAATCTTCCGGCGCCAGCAGGCCGGTCACGATGCTGTGCTCGAGGCGCACCTCGTCGTTGCGAAGACCCGCCGTCATCACGGCGGCGAGATCTTCGGGTGAACGGTCGCCGAGTGACTCGGTGAGGTACGCGCGCAACCTCGCGCCGAGACGCAGGCTGGCCGTGAGCTGCTCGATCGCGATCTGCCTGGTCTCGGGGTCACCGAGGGTCTCGATCAGCAGGTCGGTCAGGTACAGCACCTCGACGCCGTGCGTGCGCAGCGCATCGGCAAACGCATCGTGCTCATCCTGGGCGCGGTCGACCCAGGGGATTCCGTCGAAGAGCAGGGAGTCGTTGTTGCGAGGCGTGAGTCGCTTCAGCTCGGGTCCCGGGCGATGAAGCATCACGACCTCGAGGGCACCGACTTCGGTGTCGGCGCCGAGTTCGCGGGGTTCGCTCATTCCAAAACCTTATCCACCGCCGCGATCCACAGAGGGACGGCCACGGCACCCGCCGCGACCAACACCGCTATGCCCGAGTCGTTGATTGCCGTACCGAGGAGCGCGACGGTCGCGACGCCGACGTAGGTCGCGGCGACCGCGGGCGAGTAACGGCGCATGAGCATCCTGCCGGGAGCGTCGGCAGCGCGCAGCATCCACCAGGTCATGGCCAGCAACACCGGTACGAGCACAGCGACCGGGCTATGCAGCAACAGGTGCAGGTTGGCGTCCAGCTTGCGGTCGACGATCTGCCACGCCGTTCCATCGAGTACCTGACCGACGAACCTACCGAGATGCGTCTGGTCGGACTCCGGGCGCAGATGGTCGAGGATGGCGACTGCGCTGACGACCACCACACCGCCGGCGACCGCAGCCAGAACCCCTGCCCAGGTGAGTCGATGCCCTGCGGCCACGGCGGTCAGCAGCACGACCGCCGGCACGAGGGCCAGTACTCCGCCGAAGTCGGAGCCGACGCCCGGTGTGCCGTTCAGCGCGACCAGGGTGATGCCACCGATCGCGCCGATGACGTACGTACGACGTCGGTCGGCCGCACTCATCAGCGCGGCCAGCACGATCATCCCCGCCACCGCGTACACCGCGAACGGCATGTTGCCGAACCCGGTGAAGCGCCCGGCCACGATCGGGTTGTAGCCGAGCGTCGAGCCCAGCTGCAGTACCGAGCCGAGGGCGACGTCGATGCCGAGTACACCCACGGTGATGACGGCGACGGCGACCGGAGCGCCGAATCGAAGTCGTCGCCATGGTCCGAGCCAGGCTGTTGCGGTGACGAGCGCGGTTGCGGCCGCGATCGCACCGACGTACGCGGGCCAGTACGGATCGGCACGCCACCACGGGACGAGATTCGCCAGGAACGTGCCGACGGGCACCGAGGCGACCGCGACCCCGCTGACGCGGAGCAGCTCGGAAGCCCGACCACGATGCAACAGGACGACGGCCGCGATGCAGAACCCGGCGACCAGGAGGTCCCATGCCCAGAACGACGGGCTTGTCACCGAGCGATGCGCGTCCGCCTTGTCGGTGGCGTTGCGGAACGAGTCGATCCGATCCGCTGCGCTCGCGGGGGAATCGGTCGCTTGCCAGCTCCGGCCGGCCATCTCGGTCGGTTGGTCGATGCCCAATACGTCGAGGATCGTCGGCGCCACATCGATCAGCTGCACGTACGACGTGCGGCCGGTGCTCGCGGAGCGCAGCTCGCCCGCGGCGTCGCCGTCGGAGTCGAGGGCGATGGCGGCATTCAGGGTCGGTGCGCTGCCCGGTGTATCGGATACGCCGACGATGAGCAGCTGGGTGCTGTCGCTTCGGTCAAGCGCGTCCAGCAGCTCGCCGACGAGTCGATCGACACGGGCCAGCTGTGCAGGTCGCAGATCGCCATGCGTCAATGTGTGCGTGGGGATGAGAGTCAGCGGACACTCCTCCCACTGCTGCGCCCAGGTCTCGGCATCCGCGTCGCGAGGACGGTCCTTCGTGCGTACGTCGGCGCGGTCGGTGCCGTCGGAGACGGCCAACCGGGCGGCGTCGCCGAACACCGATGTGCACTTCACGCTGCGGCCGAGCAGCCCGACCTCAGAGCCGAAGGCGAGATCGTCGTTCTCGTTTGCGACGGAGCCAGGATCGATCGGATTCGCACGTTGCTCCGCACACCGCCGGCCGATATCGCTGTAGCGCGCGCGATTGCCCGCACCCAACGTCGTCCAGCCGTCGAGCGGACAGGAGAACGACGAGGCGCCGCGTGCGGTCAGTAGCCCACTCTGACCGCGTTGCACCGCGTCGGCAAGGTGTGGAGTCGTACGGGCATCGATGTCATCCCAAGTCAGCCCCGGTACGCCGAGCACAACCACGCGGTCGGCGGGTCCCAGCGGCTGTGCGTCGGGCCCGTCGGCGACGCGCGCCGCGGCCAACAGAAGTACGACGACCGCGGCCAGTAGCGCAGCGAGAGTTGCGTGCCTGCGCGTCATGGGGTCTGTCCGAGAAGTCGTACGTACTGGTCGACGATCTCTGCGACAACGGATTCGTCGGTCGGCAGTCGCTTCGCGGCAGCGCGGGCAGCATCGGACAACGCGGCCGCGTGTTCCGGCGAGTCGAGCACGCCGGCGATCGCGTCGGCCAGTGCGCGTGGGTCACGTGGTGCGACGAGCACGCCTGCGTCGCCGACCATGTCGGGCACCCCGCCGACCGACGTACCGACGAACGGCACGCCGGCGCGGAGGCACTCCGATACGACGAGCGGGCTCCCCTCCCACTCGCTCGCAAGGGCCATCACATCGGCGGCGCGGAGCAGATCGGGAATGTCGTCACGGTTGCCGAGTAGGCGTACGGGCGCGTTGGTTGCCGCGATCTGCTGCGCGATCGCCGCACGGTCAGGTCCTTCGCCCGCAACGAGGAACAGAGGCGCAGGCGTGCGCTCGGCGAGTAGGGCCGCAGCCGTCACGAGGTACGGATATCCCTTCTGAGCATGGAGTCTGCCAACCGACAGGATGACCGGCCGGTCGGCTGCACCGAGTGCGTTGCGTACGTCTGATGGCTCGGTATCGGACTCCGGCATCTTCGGCGCACTCACCGGTGCGAGGTGTACGTCGCGCCCGCTCAGGTCGCGTACGCGCTCGACCAGATCGGACGATACGCACAGCGTGGTCGATGCGCGACGGGCCACGTACCGCTCGAGTACGGCGTACGCCTGCCGCGCGCGTCCGGTCGCGAGAACCGCGTTGTGCCAGGTGACGACGAGCGGTGTGGAACGCGGCGTCGCAAGCCCGGCGACCGCACCAGCGCGAAGGCTGTGCGCGTGCACGATGGCGTTGGCCTTGGCCAGCCGGCGCAGCGTACGGACCGATGCCGCGGCGCCGACAGTCGGTCGGCTGCCGATCTCCACAGGTACAAAAGCAGCACCGGCCGCGGTGAAGTCGAACTGCTCCTCGGTCGTACGAGGCCCGCAGACCGTGACCTGCCAGCCTCTCTCGACGAGCCCGGCGGCGAGTACTCGCACATGTCTCCCGGTGCCGCCGGTTGTCGTCGCGATGACGAGAAGTACGCGTGGGTGCATGGTCAGGTCTCCGATCCGGCAGTTCGCAGTGCGCCGACAGCGTGGAGGATTGGTTGTCGCGCCACCGCGGCGACGATTGCGGTGAAGACGACCGCGGCGAGGAGTGCGGACGCCAGCCCCTGTAGGACCGCTGCCCAGGCGCTGCCGCCGTCGATGAGCCGCTCGAACCACCAACCTGCAAGCGCTGCTGCCAGTCCGGCGACGACAGAGGCGACTGCAACTCTTGAGACACCTGCAAGCGCGGGCGCACCCGCGCGGCGGAGTACCGCCAGCACCAGGCCGGCTCCGAGTACGGTCATGCCGACGCTGTTGCCGATCGACAGTGCGAGGACCCGGTGAGATTCACTCAGCGTCGATGCGAGCACGAGATCGGCAGCGATGACCACCATCCAGCCGGTGACGCAGGCGACGGCCGTCGTTGTGGTCTCGTGCGTCGCGTACAGAGCGCGAGACAGAAGTGCGAAGAGGCCGTAGCCGAGCAGACCGGGCGCGAAGCCGATCACCCCGGCGGTGAGCTCGTCGACGCTGTTCGTACCGGGCACTCCTTGGACCATCACCCGTGCGAGCGGCCGTGCCGCGGCAACGCTGGCGGCCGCGGAGGCGCAGGCCAGGACCACCACGACGCTTGTCGCTGCTCCGACCTGCGAGCGGTATGCCGACCTGTCGTCGGCTGCCCACCGGTCGGCGAGCCGCGGGAACACCGTCGTTGCCACCGGCACGGCGAGTACCGCCCAGGGCAGCAGATAGATCGTCTGTGCCTGTACGAAGACCGCCGTCGTGACGGGTGACACCGCGTTGCCGAGCAGAAGCGCAACGACCACCGAGGCCTGTTGTGCCACCAAGGCCGCGATCCCTGCGTACGCGAGTGCGCGGACGGAGCGGCCGACTCCGGTCGGGAACCGCATGGTCGGACGAAGCCGTAGACCGAGCCGAGACAGCGGTACGAGCAGACTCAGGCTCAAAGCGACAACGCCGAGGGTCGTGCCCACCGAGAGGATCAGCTCTTGTCCTTTGCTGATCGTCGCCAGGTCGGTGCCGCGGGGAGCCGCGATCGCGTACGTCAGGTACGCGCCGATGACGACCAGGCTGGACAACAGCGGGGCGAAGGCGGGTCCGCCGAATCGCTTATGTGCTTGGAGGATCCCGGTCAGCACGACGCCGACGCCGTAGAGCACGATCTGCGCGGCGAAGACCCGCAGCATGGATGCACCGATATCGACTCCCACACCGTCGCGGAGCATGAACCGTGCGATGGGCTCGGCCAGCAGGGCGATTGCCACGGCGATCGGTGTGAGAACGACGATCGTCCATGTCAGCAACGCCGAAGCCGTGCGGTTGACGTGCGAGCGGTCGTTCGCCTCGACGGCGTGTGCGAGCAGCGGTACGACGAGGCTTGCGAGTGCGCCGCCGGCCACGATCTCGTACAGGATGTTCGGGACCGTGTTGACGGTCATGTAGACGCCGTTGAGGTCGGTCTGACCCACGGTGTGGGCGAAGACCCAGTTGCGTGCGAAGCCGGCGATCCGAGCGAGGACGGTGAGCACGGTGATGAGGGCGGCGGCTCCGAGTACGGTGCCACGCCAGCCGGAAAGCCAGCGCCTGTCAGCGCGCTGCGTCATATGCGCTCACCTCGGTGCCGTGGGGTGACCTGGTGGCACACCACGCGCAGGTCGCGATCATCGGCGGCGCGACGGCGACCACCGCAAGGCCGGCGATGAGTACACCGGAGTCGTTGACCAGCGAGCCGATGCCACAGGTCACCGCGATCGCGATCAGCGCGGGCCGCAAGGCCGGCCACTCGGCGTACAGCTCGGCGAGCTCGGGTACGTGCAGGCGCCGGGGTCGTAACACCACCGCGATCCCGAGCGCGAACCCGGCGATCTCCAGCCACCCGACGGGCCCGCTGAAACTGGCGATGAGGGCGTCGATCTTGTTGGACAGGAGATCCCAGGCTTCACCGTTGCGCAGCCGGGCGACGAACGAGCCGAAGTGGCTTCGCTCGCCGGCGGGCCGCAGATAGTCGAGGTAGGACACGATCGCGACGACGATGGCGCCTGTAGCGGCCGCTGCGAAGAGTCGGCCGATCCCCAGGTGCACGCCCGCGAGGAGCAGCACGAGTACGAGCACGCCTGGCACGAGGGAGAGCATCCCTCCGAAGTCCGCCCCGAAGGTCGGCCAGCCGTCGACGGCGATCGCCACCAGGCCGATGCCCGCAGCGACGACCCACGGCCTAGACGTGTGGCGGCGAAGCTCCTGTGCGACGACGGCGGCGGTGAGCATCGCGCTCACGGCGTACACGACGAAGGTGACGTTGCCGAAGCCGAAGAACCTTCCGCCGTAAACGGGTCCCGCAGCGAGCAGGCTGCCGACCTGTAGCGGCGTCCCGATGACGCCATCGACGGTCAGTGCCGCGAACGTGATGCCCGACTGCACAGCGACGAAGCGGTACGGACGGTCCCAGCGGACGATGAGGCACAGCACCGTGATCGCGCCGGCGATCGCGACGACGACCGCGGCGAGGGTGACCGTGGGATGGTCCGTGTGCCACCACTGTGCCGCTGTCGCCAGGTACAGCGCGCTCGGGATCGCGGCGGCGAAGAGTGCGGCGACGATCCCGATCCGTACGAACAGCGGATGCCGCGCCCACGTTGCCCCACGGCGACGCGCGATCAGGGCCGCCAGGCTCGCCGCCATGACGGCGAGCGGTACGGCGACGATCCAAGCCCCGAACACCGGCCCGTCTTCGGGGATCACCTCGCTCAGCGCGGCGACATCCTCGCGATCCTCGACGGTCTCGGCGACCGACAGGTCTCGGTCTGCGGCAACGGTCATCGTGCGGGCGTCGAGCGCGGGCTCGATCTGTGTGGCCGCGAGTACGGTGGCGGCCACGTCGCTGAGGTGTACGTACCCACTGCGTCTGGTGGTCTCCGAGGTGAGCCATCCGGCCTCGTCCGAGCCGACCTGGTACGACATCGCGACCTGCGGCCGGGTGGGTACTCGAGCACTGTCAGCAGTTCCGCTGACGATGACGTACGACCCGTCGGGTGCGGCTCTGACGACGTCGGCAACCAGCGCGTCGAGACGGTGTAGCGCGCTGCTGGATGCGTCGTTGTAGCGGTCGGCGACAGCTGCCGCGTCGATCATGGTCACCGGGCACCGATTTTGCGCTTTCGAGCTCCAGCCGGCCGCGTACCGCTCGACGGATCCGTTTTTGCGCGCCAACGCCACGGCGGCGCCCGCACCGATCGCCGTACTGCACGTTTGCTCGTCGGACAACGCCTGGCCGAGCGTTCCCGGACGGCCGTACGAGCCGGTCGAGTCGGTCTGCAGGTCGACGTACTTCTGCCAGTCGGCCACCTGCCCATGCTCTACCGGCGGGATGGGCGGACACGACTGCGGCACTTCACCCTCGAGCTGGCCGGGGTTGAGGCTGCTGCGGTCGCCGGTCGGCTTCGCCGCGAGAGCCTTGCTGCCGGCGCTGATGCTGAGCCAGCCGTCGAGGGGGCAGGTCACATCGCGGGCGGAGCGTACCGACATCGACGCAACGGCCGACTTGCCGACGAGCCGCCAGAGGGTCGGCGTGATCTGCGGCGACAGCTGGTCCCACCGCAGGTTGCCGGTGCCGACGTACGTGACCGGTGCCGGCCGGATCTGATCGTCTGCCGTCGCCGCGGGCGCGTACATCCCGAGGCTCAAGACGACCAGGCACGTCGCGATGAGCGCCCGGCCGAGAGTGATCACTCCACCAGGCTAGGCGAGTGCGGGTATCGGGGCGGTGTGACATTCCGCCGCTGCCTCTCGGCGCGCTACCTCGACCGGTGCGACGCCCGTCGCTGTGGCCGGCAGGGGCAGCGGGCTAGCGGGAGCTGAACGCGAGCTTCGCTCCGAGTGCGACGAACGAGCCGGCGAAGACGCGCCGCATCCAGGCGAGCACCTTGGGCCGGCTGATGACCTGTTCGCGTACTGCGGCGGCGAAGACTCCGTAGACCGCGAACACGACGAACGTCACTGCCATGAACACGACGCTCAGCTCGACCATGGACAAGACTCCGTGCGGATCCGTCGGACTGACGAACTGCGGAAGGAAAGCGAAGAAGAAGATCGTCAGCTTCGGGTTCAGCACATTGATCAGCACACCCGACGTGATCACCTTGCGTGCGGAGTCCGGTGCCTTGTCGTCGACCGCCAAGGCACCGGTATCGCGCAGCGTGCGCCAGGCCATGTACAGCAGGTACGCGACCCCGAGGTACTTCAGCACGCTGAACGCGACCGCGCTCGTGTGCAAGAGGGCGGCAACGCCGGTGATCGCGGCGACCATATGCGGCACGATCCCCAACGTGCATCCGATGACTGCGATGAGGCTGGCGCGCGCGCCGCGGGTGAGCCCCGCGGCGAGGGTGTACAACACCCCGGTGCCCGGCGTGGCTGCGATGACGAGCGACGTGACCAAGAACTCGGGGCTCATGCGTTCGGAGCGTACTCCTGCCTCAGTGACCGGCAGCCCCGGGCAGCTCAGGCGCTGGCAGTACGTCGCGCGCGGAGCCGCATTCGTACCACGACCGAACCCGCCACGGCAGCGATGAACGATGCGGCGAGGACGGCGATGCGCGCGTGCTCACCGTGCGGATGATGGCCGAACGCCAACTCGGTGACCAGGAGCGAAACAGTGAAGCCGATACCCGCGAGCATGGCGAGTGCGAGCATGTCGGCCGGAGTGACGCCTTCTTCGAGATGCATCTTCGTCGTACGTACGAGGACCGCAACGGTGCCCCAGATGCCGAGGATCTTGCCGAGTACGAGGCCGGCAGTGACGCCGATCGCGACCGGATCGGTGACGAGGCTGTCGACTCCGCCGGCGTCGGCGACGGAGACACCCGCCGAGAAGAACGCGAAGACCGGAAGTGCCAGGCACTGAGACAGCGGACGCAGCGCGTACTCGAACCGGTGCGTCATCGCGTGCTGCTCACCGTCACGCAGGATGGCGGGAACGGTGAAGCCGAGCAGGACGCCGGCGATCGTCGCGTGCACGCCGGAGGCGTGCATGAGCACCCAGCAGACGATCGCGATGGGGGCCAGTACGTACCACGCCGTGACCCGCTTCTGGACCAGGAAGGCGAACAACGCGAGCGGTACGAGCATGCCCGCGAAGGCGAGGAACGAAAGGTCGTCGGTATAGAAGATCGCGATGATCGTGATCGCGAGTAGGTCGTCGACGACGGCGAGCGTCATCAGGAACGTTCGCATCGCGGTGGGCAGCCCTCGCCCGACGACCGCGAGCACGGCCAGCGCGAAGGCGATGTCGGTCGCCGTCGGAATCGCCCAGCCACGTAAGGCGTCCTCGCCCGAGACGAGCACGACTGTTGTGAAGATGATCGCCGGTGCGGTCATGCCGCCAACGGCCGCGATGATCGGCAGCGCCGCCTTGCGTGGATGTCGCAGCGAACCGGTGACGAACTCCGCCTTCAGCTCCACGCCGACCACGAAGAAGAAGACCGCCAACAGTCCGTCGGCCGCCCATTCGGCGAGCGACAGGTCGAGATGGATGGACTCGGGTCCGATCACGTAGCTCTGAAGGTCGAAGTACGCTTCGCGCCACGGTGTGTTCGCCCACGCCAGCGCGATCAGCGCGCCGATGATCAGCAGCGTGCCGCCGGTGGTCTCTGCTCGCGTCCAGCCGCCGCCGGAGCCGTACGCGCCGTAGACGTCATGGTCGGGATTGACCGGATCGGTGTGCTCTGCTGCCATACCTGCCTCGCTCGGGGTCGCCGGACTTGACGCCGACCAGACTTCCCGGCACACCAGGCGTCACTGTACCGAACGGCTCGATCAGGTGATCGTCGTGGCCGATCACGACCCCGCTGAGGCTGTATTCATCACGCGATGTCGTCTCGCAGCTCAGCGATCTTGCTGCCGGTGCGGTACAACTCGACCAGGAGCGGGCCGAGACTCTGCCCCGCGGGGGTGAGCGAGTAGCGGGTTCTGGAGGGGTAGCCGCGATGGACGTCGCGGTCGACCAGCGCCAGCGCACGTAGCTGCCTGAGTCGGTCGGTGAGGACCTTGTCGGACAGGGTCGGCAACGCGGTGCGCAGCTCGCTGTACGAGTGGGGACGGATCATCAGCTCACGTAGCAGCAATGTGGTCCAGCGGCCGCTTACGGCGGCCAAAGCGACCTCGACCGGGCAGTGCGGGTCGGGCCGCGGCACCTCGCCCCGGTCGTCGAGCACCAACTCCGAACGAACCGTTTGGTGAGGTACGTGCGCCGATGGGACTCTCGCAGCATGGACCATGCTCCCGAACGTATCCACCAGGGCCAACTGCGCCTGACATCCGTCGCACGCGAACATCCGCAGGTGTTCGCGGCGGCGTTCAGCTCCGGTGACCCCGACCTGTTGGATTCGGTCTACGCACCCGACGGAGTCTTCGTTGATCGCAGCGGTCGGGCGACGAGTGGTTCCGACCGGCGTGAGGCGAACGCCGAGTTCCAGCTACTGGGACTACCCATCGAGGTTCATGTACGTGAGGTCCACGAATGCGGAGACACCGCGCTGCTCATCGTCGACTGGCGGATCGACGGCGTACTTGCCGATGGCACCACATTTCAGCTGGCAGGAACGGCGACGGATGTCGCGCGCCGCGGCAGAGACGGACTGTGGCGCTACGTCATCGACAATCCCTTCGGCACAGCACGACGCGAATGAATTGATCTGGTGCGGGCGAGGAGCTGGTGCTTTGATTGGGGCATGAGTAGTCCCGAGGAGCCTGCGCGCATCGTCAGCGCCAGTCGTGAGATCGCAACTGACGCCGACCAGCTCTTCGAACTCATCGCCGATCCGTCCCAGCAACCCCGCTGGGACGGCAACGACAACCTGGCCGAAGCCGAGCAGGGTCAGCGGGTTCGGGCACTGGGTGCAGTGTTCTCGATGATGACGACCACGGGTGTCGTCCGGGAGAATCACGTGGTCGAGTTCGATGAGGGCCACCTGATCGCGTGGCTGCCGGCCGAGCCCGGCAAAGAACCACCCGGCCACCTCTGGCGCTGGGAGCTCGAGTCCGTCGGCCCGTCCCGAACGCGGGTCACCCATACGTACGACTGGACGCAGCTGACTGAGGAGAAGCGCCTGCCGCGCGCACGATCGACGACCGCGGACAAGCTCCGGGGCTCCATCGATCGTCTCGCGGCCTTGGTCGAGTCCGGCCGGTGACGCCGCCGGTCGAGATGCCGTCACGCAGCTTGAACGTACGCCCCGCGCTCTGATTCGTACCGCCGCAACTGGCCCGCAGCGGCCCGCGCGTTATGGACGGTCCGCGCACCGCCCGCGGTTAGGGTGAGCGCGTGCAGTCCGACTCCGTAGCGCTCGTCCTCGCCGTGATCGCGTGTGTGCTCGCCGTCGTCGGCGCGGCGCTCGCCGGCATCGCGTGGCGTGATGCGCGTGCGGTGCGCCGCCGCCGGGCGTCGACAGATGCGCTCCCTGCCGATGTCGAGGTGCTGCGAGACGAGGTGCAGGCCCTGCGCCAGGATGCTGCCGAGACGTTCCGGCACATGTCGGCCGTGCGCTACGACGCGTTCGGTGACATGGGCGGTCATATGTCGTGGTCGCTCGCATTGCTCGACGACGGTGGCGACGGGATCGTCATCACCTCGATCCACGGCCGCAGCGACTCTCGTACGTACGTCAAGAACATCGCCGACTGGTCGTGCGATCAGCAGCTCTCGCCCGAGGAGTCCGAGGCCGTCGAGCACGCGAAGGCCGGTCGCTGACTCACAGCCAGGCGAGCGCAGCGACGACCAGCGCCTGCGCGCCGGAGTCGAGCGTCGGCTGCATGACCGGTGCGAACGACGCCGAATGGTTGACCGGGATGTCCTCGTTGACGCGCCCCGACTCGACTGCCGCGCGGTACTGGTCGGGGTCGGTCCCACCGAGTCCCCAGTACGTGTACGGCGTGCCGAGCGCGTTCGGAATATCGCTGAAGTCTTCGCTGGCCGATTGCACGGGTAGCTCGCCCGCGCGTTCGCCGAAGAACTCGGCGAACGCCTCCGCCACCCGATCGGTGGTCTGAGCGTCGTTGTCGGTCAACGGATATTGGTCGTAGTAGTCGAACTCCGGCTCACTCGGTGATCCCGACGCCGCGCACTCGGCGGTCACGATCCGTTCGATTGCGCCGAGTACGTGGGTACGGGTGGCGTCGTCGTACGTGCGTACGTTCAGCTGCAGGGCTGCCTTGTCTGCGATGACGTTGCTCTTCGAGCCCGCCGTAACGCTGCCGACCGTGACCACCGCGGAGTCGCCCGGTGCGATCTCGCGGGCGACGATCGTCTGCAGCCGGAGAACGATCGACGACGCCAAGACGACCGGATCCACGGCCGCCTGCGGCATCGAGCCGTGCGCTCCGCGGCCATGCACCGTGATCCGCATGCTGTCCGCGGCCGAGAAGATCGCGCCCGCTCGCGTCCCGATCTGGCCGGCGGGCAGCGCGAGAACGTGCTGCGCCATTGCGACATCGACGTCACCGACCACCTCGGCGAGTGCGTCGTCGACCATCCCCCGAGCGCCGTCGGCGGTCTCCTCTGCCGGTTGGAACACCAGGATGAGGGTGCCCGACCATTGGTCACGCGCCGCGACCAGTACGGCTGCCGCCGCGAGCAGGCAGGCAACGTGAACGTCGTGCCCGCACGCGTGCATCGTGGGAACTTCCGTACCGTCGTCGTCGGTGCCCGTTGCCGTGCTCGCGTAGTCAAGGTCGGTCGCTTCTCGAACGGGAAGGGCATCCATATCGGCGCGCAACAGCACGCTCGATCCCGCTCCGTTGCGGAGGATCCCGACGACTCCGTGGCCGCCGATCCCCGAGCGGACCTCGTAGCCGTTGTCGCCGAGCCGATCGGCCACCAGGCGAGCCGTACGCTCCTGCTGATGCGACAGCTCGGGGTTCTGATGGAGGGTCCGGTAGGTGTCCTCCAGCTGCTCGCGGACCTCTTCAAGACCGGAACAAACCGTCCGTGCTCGCGACGTCGTCATGTCTCTCACCCTTCGTTGTTGTCGTCACCGTTGCGGCCCGAGCGGTTGCGCAGCCGTCTCGAACGGACGTACCGCCTGCGAACGGCAGCAAGCGCTACCCATTCGTCACCGGGCGGCAGCACCCAGTTCCGCCAACGGGCGATCAGCATGAGTCCGCCACCAACCAGGATTGCGGCGAACGAACCCAGCACCGGATACCCGGAGCGGTAGAAGATCACGAGCACTCCACTCCCAAGTAGTGCACACGTCGCGTACAGCGTGTTGCCTCCGAGGATCCCCGGGATCCGTTGCAGTACGACATCACGCGTGAAGCCGCCGCCGACGGCGGTGATCGTGCCGAGCATGACCGCCGGGAGCCAGCCCAGACCGAGATCGAGCGTCTTCTGGGCGCCCGCCGCCGCCCAACAGCCGAGCGCGATGGCATCGAGCCACGGCCAGAGGCCGTCCCAGACGCGTCCCCCGACGGGTAGGAGCAGCACGATCGTTGCACCCGCGACGGCAGTCAGCACGTACCAGTAGTCGGTCAGCGCAACGGGCGGACCGTTCTGCAGCAGTACGTCGCGGATCATGCCGCCGCCGAGCCCGGACATGATCGCGAGGATCGCGAAACCAACCGGGTCGAGGCGTGCGCTCCGGGCGATGACGCCGCCAAGAATCGCGTTCGCGAAGACCCCGGTCAGGTCGAGGACGCGCAGGAGGTCCGAGAGCGAGTCACTGCTGAGGTCCATCGGGGTCAGTCTTCGAGTAGCTGCTTCAGCACGCTCAAGCGCTCTCGCCACGTCGCCTTGGCGCGTTCGGCCGAATCGGTATCGGGCAGGCGCACCTGTTCGACGGCGACGACCGTGCGGTCGGCGTCCTTCGCATCGAACGTCACGTTCACCCGTGACCCGTCGCGCGCATCGAAGCGCACGGAGCGATGCGGCCGCGACGTACGTTCGCTCAGTTCCGGCTCGGACAGCCACTTGCGGCGACTCTCGGCGTCGGTGAACGACTCGAACACGGTCTCGGCCGGAACATGGATCGTCTTACTGGCGCCGCCGGCGAAGGTGCCTCCCGCCCGCGCACCCTTCTCCCGTACGCCGCGGCTCTGCTCGTACTCGACGATCAGCTTCTGCGCCCACCAGTCACTGACGCCCTGCCTCGTCAGCCACTCGACGATCTCGCGGTACGGACGCCCAGGGGGACTCCACTCGTCCAGGGCGGCGAACCAGGCTGCGTAGTCGCGGCCCGTGGCTTCCACGAGCGCATCGGACGAGCGAGGTTCCGGTGCGTGCGATGTCATGATGTCTCCCGTCGACGGCGGTTTGGTCTCACCATCTGTGTCGCGGCCGAGACCCCGGATTCGACATCAGGACTCGGATCTCTTCACCTCGTCTCGACGCGCATCGCGGATGCCGTCACGTACGCCGAGCCGGATGACCGAGTAGAGGAAGCACAGACCGAAGAAGCCGACCACGATCACAGCGAGTGCGTCCATGGGGGCACCCTAATACGTTCGCTGCGTGGTTTCCGGTTGCTCGGTGCGGCCACTCGTCTGCCTGGCTCCGGCCTCTTCTCGGTTCGACTACCCGTCTGCCCGATTCAGCGTCGCTGTCGGCCCTCGCCTTCTTCGGCTGGGGAAAAGACGCGGCGACGCGCGGAGGCGCCATTTCGGCTCGGTTGCTTGGCGGCTTTCCGCTCACCTTAATATGGGATCGGGGTAAGGTCCGGTTTGGGTGTCACACCAGTCTCGGTGGCCGCTTGCGTACCAGCGGGCATGGCAATCTGTCACTGTGCATGGCGTACGCGCCGTGCAGAGCGGAACGTTGCCGTGCAGAGCACGGAAGAAGTGGTGCTTCACCATGTTTACTTGGTGAACTACCACCACCGACCCCGCAAATGCCAACCGAATCGGGTTAGCCGGCAAGCAAGCCGAGCCCCGTAGCTGCGGCTCCCGCGTCGCCGCGTCTTTCACCCAACCGAAGGAGCAGGGATAGCCGACAGCGGCGAGAGGTGAAGCGACGGGATGTCGCCGAAGAAAGCGGGAAAGCCGACAGTGACGAGGAATTGGGCAGGCAGGCGGGTCGCACCGAAGCGAGCTCCGACCGCCGCTAGCGTTCCGTGTCGGTGCGGGTGACTTTCGAAAGCCCACGCGGTGCGTCGGGGTCGAGTCCGAGCGTACGAGCGAGCGACTCGATCGCCAGCTGTGCGGGCACGATGAGTCCGAGGGGTGCGACCGCCTCCGGCAGGTCTGGCCCGAGGAGGCAGGTGTCGCATGCGGTCCGGAAGTCTGCATCGCCGCCGATGCCCAGCACCGAGGCACCCCGTTCGCGCAGCTCGCGGGCGAGGTCGGTCATACCCGTGACCAGCGGGCCGTCGCCGGCGGCGACGAGTACCGCGAGTACATCGCGGTCGACGATCGCGATCGGGCCGTGCCGCAGATCGGCGTACGAGAGTCCGCGTACGGGGCGTAGGCAGGTCTCCTCGAACTTGAGCGCGGTCTCCAGTGCCGTGCCGAGCATGATGCCGCGACCGGTCACGAGCACCTCGCCGGCTCCGGCGAGCAGGTCGACCGCAGGCTGGGTTTCGGTGTCGAGGAGCCGCTCGACCTCATCCGGTACGCGAGCGAGTGCCGCGGAGAGGCTCTCTCCGTCGGGCATGAGCGCGTCGGTGACGACGGCGAGTGCGGTGAGCTGGGTGAGGTACGACTTGGTGGCGGGAACCGCGACCTCCGGGCCCGCTTGCGTCACGAGCGCGAGGTCGGACTCGCGGACCAGCCTGCTGCCGGCCACGTTCGCAATTGCGATGGTGGCTCCGCCGCGTTCGCGCGCCCACGCCTGCGTTGCGACGATCTCGTAGGTCTCACCCGACTGGCTGATCGAGACCACGAGCGTGTCCGATAAGTCGCGATCGCCCGCATAGTGCGTTGCGACGCTCGGCGCCGCGAGTGCGGCACTCAGACCGCAATGCGTCTCGATCAGGTAGCGCGCGTACACGGCGGCGTTGTCGGACGACCCTCGTGCGACGAGCAGCACGTGGCGGCGTCCCTGCGCCAAACGGGCGATCTCGGCCCGGTGCGGGAGCAAGGTCTGCAGCGTACGTGCGACCGCCCCCGGTTGTTCCGCGATCTCAGCGGCCATCTTGCTCGTCATGTGACCATTCCCTCCGATGTCGTGCCCATCGCGATACTTTCATCCGTCACCTGATGAGACGGGCGGGCGTCGCCTGGCCCCTACACACGGTGAACCCCTACGCTTGCTCGTTGTGAATTGGCAGGAATCCACGGCCGTTCTGTTCGACCTCGACGGCGTGCTCACACCGACCGCCGACGTGCACATGCATGCGTGGGAGCAGTTGTTCTCCGACTTCTTGTCCACTCGAGACGAGCAGGCGTACGAGACGGCGGACTACTACGCGTACATCGACGGCAAACCGCGTTACGACGGGGTGCGTTCCTTCCTGGAATCGCGGTCGATCGAGCTACCCGAAGGCGATCCGAGCGACCCGGTGGACGCTCAGACCGTATGCGGCCTCGGCAACCGCAAGGATGCGATGTTCAACAAGATCCTGACCGAGGAAGGTGTCGACCCGTACCCAGGTTCGGTTCGCTTCCTGGATGAGCTCGCCGCGCGCAAGACACTGGTCGCCGTCGTCTCCAGCTCGCGAAACGCACCCGGGGTGCTCGCGGCAGCCGGCATCGACGACCGGTTCGAGGTGGTCGTCGACGGAAGAGTCGCGTCCGAGCAGGGGTTACAGGGCAAGCCGTCGCCGGAGACGTTTGCGTACGCCGCGGAGCTTCTCGGCACCGACAATGCGCATTCGGTGGTCGTGGAGGACGCGTTGTCCGGTGTCCAGGCGGGCCGTGCCGGCGACTTCGGCCTGGTCATCGGGGTCGACCGCGGTGCGGGCGCCGACGCGCTGTACGGGGCCGGAGCCGATACCGTCGTAAGCGATCTCGGAGAGTTGGTCCAGTGAACATCGGCGCATCACACACACCGCCGCCCGTCGGCGACCCGCTCGACCGCAACCGCTTCCCGGTCGACCCGTGGCGGCTGCGCGAGACGGTCTTCAGCGACGACGACCTCGGTTCGACCGAGACGATCCTCTCGGTGGGCAACGGCTACCTAGGTATGCGCGGCAACGTGCCCGAGGGCCGCGAGAGCCACACGCACGGCACCTTCATCAACGGGTTCCATGAGACGTGGCCGATCCACCACGCCGAGGAGGCGTACGGGTTCGCGAAGGTCGGCCAGACGATCGTGAACGTACCCGACGCCAAGGTGATTCGGCTCTACGTCGACGACGAGCCGTTGCTGTTGCCCGTCGCGGACCTGATCGACTACGAGCGCAGTCTCGACTTCGCCGACGGCGTGCTGAGCCGAAACCTGGTCTGGCGTACGCCGGGCGGCAAGCGGGTGAGCGTGCGTTCGCGCCGGATGGTGTCGATGACTCAACGCCACCTCGCCGTCCTCACCTTCGAGGTGACGCTGCTCGATGCCTCGGCTCCCGTCGTGATCTCGTCGCAGATCCTGAATCGCCAGGATGGCGAGGACGAGTACCACGTACGGGACGCCGCGATGGGCGAAGGCATGGACCCGCGGAAGGCGTCGAGGTTCAGCGGCCGGGTACTCCAGCCGCAGTTCCAGGAAGCGGACGCCGGCCGGATGGTTCTGGGCTATCGCTGCACGAACTCCGGGATGACCCTCGCCTGCGCGGCCCATCACATCGTCGAGACCGACAATGCCCATCGGGTACGCACGTACGCCGAGGACGACATGGCGAAGACGACGGTTCGCGTCGACGCGAAGCCCGGCGTGCCCATCTCGCTGACGAAGGTCGTCACGTACCACACGTCACGCGGTGTTCCGGTGCGCGAGCTCGTCGACCGGTGCCGACGCACGATCGACCGCGCTCTGGACGAAGGCGTTGCCAAACAGTTCGATGACCAGCGCGCGTGGTTCGACGCGTACTGGCAGCGCGCCGATGTCGAGGTGGGTGGGCAGCCCGAGGTGCAGCAGGCGCTGCGCTGGAACCTCTTCCAGCTCGCGCAGGCGTCCGCGCGCGCTGAGGGCAGCGGCGTGCCCGCGAAGGGTGTGACGGGCTCCGGCTACGGCGGACACTACTTCTGGGACACCGAGGTGTACGTGATGCCGTTCCTCACGTACACGTCACCGCGGCTGGCGCGCAACGCACTGCGGTTCCGCTACCAGATGCTCGACGCCGCGCGTAAGCGTGCAGGTGAGCTCACCCAGCGCGGGGCGCTCTTCCCGTGGCGCACGATCAACGGTGAGGAGGCGTCGGCGTACTACGCGGCCGGCACTGCGCAGTACCACATCGACGCCGACATCTCGTACGCGCTGACCAAGTACGTCGCCGCAACCGGCGACGACGACTTCCTCATGCGCGAGGCGATCGACATCCTCGTCGAGACGGCGCGGATGTGGGTCGATCTCGGCTTCTGGCGTACGAACGGCGACGGCACGTTCCACATCCACGGCGTGACCGGGCCCGATGAGTACACCGCGGTCGTCAACGACAACCTCTTCACCAACGTGATGGCCCGCTTCAACCTGCGCCGTGCGGCCGCCGCGGTCGAGCATCTGCGTGACACCTGGCCGGAGGCATACCGGCGGATGCTCGCTCGACTCGACTTCGAAGACTCCGAGATCGCCGACTGGAGGCGGGCGGCTGAGGCGATGGCGATCCCGTACGACGAGCGGCTCGGCATCCACCCGCAGGACTTCCACTTCCTCGACCGCGAGGTGTGGGACCTCTCCAACACGCCGGCGGAGAACCGTCCGCTCCTGCTGCACTATCACCCGCTGGTGATCTACCGGTTCCAAGTGCTCAAGCAGGCCGATGTGGTGCTTGCGTTGTTCTTGCAGGGCAACCAGTTCACGCCCGAGCAGAAGCGCGCCGACTTCGAGTACTACGACCCGATCACCACGGGCGACTCGACGCTGTCGGCGGTCGTGCAGTCGATCGTCGCTGCCGAGGTCGGCTACCACGAGCTCGCGTTGCGCTACTTCAACATGGCGTTGTTCGTCGACCTCGTCGATGTGCACGGCAACACGACCGACGGTGTGCATGTCGCGTCGACCGGAGGTGTGTGGAGCGCGCTCACGTTCGGCTTCGGCGGTCTCCGCGACTACGACGGCAAGATGACGATCGACCCGCGCCTCCCGGAGTCGTGGGAGTCCCTGACCTACCGGATCACGTTACTGGGCACGCGGGTCCGGGTGGATGTACGCCAGTCGGAGGTCGAGCTGACCGTCGAGGACGGGTCGTCCGCATCGCTGTCCGTGCGCGGCAAACAGGTGACGGTCAGCGCCGGTCATCCGGTCGTCGTACCGCTCGCCGATCAGGGCCCGCGGCTCGCCGGCGGGCCGGGCTCGGCACCGCAGACCGGCGTACGCCGCGCCGACGGTACGTACATCACGGCCTCGGTGCCGCACGCCTGACCTCAGCCAGCAGACACCGGCTGTTGGAGCTCGGTCACCCAGTCGGACTGGTCGTGGTCGGGTGCTGCGCGTACGTAGAGTTCGCGGCACGGGCCGCTCGGCGTACGACCGCGGGCGATGATCTCGGCGTGGACGGCCTGCCACGATTCGGCGATCCCGTCCATCGAACCGAGGTGCACCCCGCATACCGCATCTTCGACCGCGGGCAGCTCGACGATCTCGATGCCCGGTTGTGCTTCGCCCGCATAGGCATACCCGACGGTGATCCTGAGCCCGCCCTCGCTCATCGCATACGAAGCGATCGGCGTGTCGAGAGCGCCGCCTTCCGCTGCGATGACGGTGGCGATCCGGTCGAACAACGGGCCGACAACGCCGGGCACCTCGGGTTGTTCGGTGACGACTGCGGTGCCTGCCGCGAGACGGACGGCGGGCAGGGACTTCTCGATGATCTCAACCGATGACATGGGACTCTCCTCTTCGATGAGCCGGAGCCTCCGCTCGACATCGACGAGCCGAGCCGACGCGATCGCGTGGTCCTGCTCGACCTCCGCACGTCGTACGCGCAACATCGCCTCGAGCCGATCCGGGCCGACGTCCTCGGCGAGGAAGACGGCGATGTCGTTGAGGTTGAAGCCGAGTTGGCGCAGCGCGACGATGCGGTGCAGGCGATCGAGCTGGGACGGATCGTACGATCGGTATCCCGTGAACTCGTCGATGTGAGCGGGTTCGAGGAGACCGGCTCGGTCCCAGTGACGCAGCATTCGGTGCGTCACCTGGCCGATCTGCGCGAAGGCTCCGATGGACAACATGACTCTGTTCTCCCGTCTGCCACCGTGTCAGGGTCAAGCCTGCCAGCAGACTTGCGCGTACGCATTCAACCCAGACGTTCGACGATCACCTGCGCGATGTCGCTGAAGAGGCCGTCAGGTGTCTCGGCGTCCTGCTCGTCGCGGCGGGTCAGCGCTGCGATCACGATCGGCTCGCCGGCCGGATTCCACGCGACTCCGACGTCGTTGGTGGATGCATACGCGCCCGCGCCGGTCTTGTCGGCCAACCGCCAGCCGTCGGGCAGCGAGTCGGCGAATCGCGATGTCTGATTGGCGAACATCCACTCGCGCAGCTGGCGCCGGTCGCGATGGTTGAGCGCGTCGCCAACGAGCAGTCGCTTGTACGTACGCGCGATCGCGCGCGGTGTCGTCGTGTCGCGTAGATCGCCTGGGCGCGCGGTGTTGAGCGCCTCCTCCCAGCGGTCGAGTCGAGTAGTGCGATCGCCGATCGAGCGGACGAATGCCGTCAACCCGCGCGGTCCGCCGACCTCACGCAGCAGCAGGTTGCCGGCGGTGTTGTCGCTGAGGGTGATCGCCGCCTCGCACAGTTCGCGTACGAGCATGCCGTCCTTGACGTGTTCGCCGGTCACCGGTGCGTACTCGAGGACGTCACGGTGCGGGTAGTACACCCGCCGGTCGAGCGTTTCGCCGGCGCGGTCGTGGTCGCGGAGGACGGCCGCGGCCACAACCGCCTTGAAGACCGAGCAGATCGCGAACCGCTTGTCCGGGCGATGCGTGATCCGCTTTCCGGTGCGTACGTTCCAGGCGACCACCCCGATCGTCGTTTCGTACGCACGCTCGAGGTCGCCGAACGCATTCGAGCGGCTCTTCGCCGCAGCAGGTGACGAGCTCACCAGGTTGGCGGCCGCGTACGCGGCTGGTGCCGCGGCTCCGACGCGGAGCAGGGTTCGGCGGGTGGTCGTCGGCTGGCCGGAATCGGGCACGGCATCTCCTCTGGTCGATGTGGATGCCTGAGCGTTGCCGACGATCGGGATCCATGTCCAAGACGGATCGGTCACCGATCTATGCGGTCTCGATATAGTCCCTGGATGGACTTGGTGTCACAGCTCGACGCGTTCGTCGCCGTCGCCGAGTCGGAGAGCTTCACCCGCGGAGCCGACGCCTGTGGCGTGCCGCAACCGGTGGTGAGCAGGCGGGTCGCGGCGCTCGAGAAGCGTCTCGGCGGGCGGCTGCTGAGCCGTACGTCGCGCAGTGTCGAGCTGACTCCCCTCGGCCGGTCGATCCTGCCGCACGCCGCCGATCTCGTGGCCAAGGCGGAGCACCTGCAGGAGCTCGCCCGCTCACATTCGGCCGAGTTCGTGTTCGGCGTACCTGCCGAGGTCGACGCCCGGGCTCTCGTCGCGGCGCGCCACGCCGCCGAGGCGGCCGGTCTCGCGCTCAAGTTCACGGAGGGCTCGGCCGCCGACCGGGCCGCGCTCGTCACGGCCGGCCGAGCATCCGCGGCATTGGTGCCGTGTCCACCCGATGAGGCGTGGATGAGCGCGCCGCTCGGAGCAGGTACTGCCGGCGACGACCTCCGCGGTCGACGGATCCATCTCGACCAGCTGCGTCGTCGTGACCGCACCGAGCGTCCCGGCCTCGTGCATGTCGACGCCGAAGATGACGTGCCGTGGATACGTGACGTGGTCCGTCGCGCCGCGCGTGGTGCGGGTCTGCGCCCGGATCAGGTGGTGGTCGGGTCGTCGCGTACTACCGCCCTCACCGCCGCGTACGAACATGGCGACGTGATCGTCTGCACGCAGGCGTGGGCGACTCGCAACGACCTGCGTTGGCGCGAGCTCGCCGGTGTAGAACTGCGCCGGTCGTACGCGATCGCGTTGGCGCCGGGCGCGTCGGTGCCGCATGGCGTGGAATCCGCGGCCCCGGCGCTCGCCCGCGCGGTCGGGCTGGAACCTGTGCGGGCGGCCTCGTGAACTCGGAAGCACAGTCGGCGTACGGCTATTCGGGTGAAGCGGTGCAAGTCGCCCATGAGGTACGCCGGATGTGGGACGGCGTCGGGCTGACGGGCGGGTTCGCTGCCCGCAACCTCGACACCGGGGAGGAGCTCGGCTTCGACGCCGACGTCGCGTACCCGCTCGCGTCAGTTGTGAAGCTGCCGCTCGCACTCGTGACGCTCGATCTGATCGCCAAGGGCGAGCTGGCCCGTGATCTCTGCGTCGAGCTGCGTCCGGAGGACCGTACGTCGGGTGCGACGGGTGTCTCCGCGTACCGGCACGCGACCACGGTTGCACTCGAGGACCTCATCTACTCGATGTTGGCCCTGAGCGACAATGCGGCCGCCGACGCGGTGTTCGACCTCGTGCCGCCGAAGCGAGTCACTGCGGCATTGTCCGGATGGGGCTGCGAGGGAGTCGTCATCCGTCATCCGGTCCGAACGCTCTTCGACGCGATCTACGCGGCCGCCGCCGATGAGCGGCTAGCGCTGGAGCTGGCGATCCGGGCCACAACGGGCGGCGGCGGACATGAGCTGCCTGCTCTCGATGTCGCGTCGGCGTCGTGCGGTACGGCGCGTGGTCTGGTGCTCGTGCTGGATCTGATCTGGACCGATCGGGTCAGCGTTCCCGAGGCGACAGAGCGCGTACGTACGCTGATGGCGCGTCAGCTCACCAGCAACCGGATGGCGCCCGCGCTCGCGTCGGACTCGGTACGTGTCGCCAGCAAGACCGGAACGTTCTTCAACCTGCGACACGACGTCGGCGTTGTGTCGACGGTCGGCGGCGACCGGATAGCGATCGCCGCGCTCACTGCCTCCTCGGTACCGGCCCTGCTGCAGCCAGAGGCCGACGGCGCGATCGGCGATGCCGCGCGATCGGCCGTTGACGTGTTGCGTCTCTAGCGGCGACACCGGGTTGACGATGGGCTGACGTCGCGGGCGTACTCGAACCGGCGTCCGGCGATCGGTATGTCCGCAGGTGCGGCCGGGTCGGTAGAAGCCGCGGAGTACGGTTGGTATACCAACGCCTCCGCCAGCGCTCGCGCAGCACTACGACGACGTCCGCCGTTCCCTGGCGGCCGAAACGAGGAGAACATGAGCACCGCAAGCACCCCGCCCGCGTTCGACCCGCTCGACCCTGCCGGCATCGACGCTCAACTGAGTGCCGACGAGAAGGCGGTACGCGCCTCCGTACGTCAATTGTGCGACGACAAGATCGATCCGTACGTCGCGGAGTGGTTCGAGGCAGGTGAGCTGCCCGACGTACGAGGTCTCGCGAAGGAGTTTGGCGCACTCGGCCTGCTCGGCATGCACCTGGAGGGCTACGGCTGTGCCGGGATGAGCGCGACGGAGTACGGCCTCGCATGCCTCGAGCTGGAGGCATCCGACTCGGGCATCCGGTCGATGGTCTCGGTACAGGGCTCCCTTGCCATGTATGCGATCTGGCGTTGGGGAAGCGAAGACCAGAAGCAGGCGTGGCTGCCGGGCATGGCCGCCGGTGATCTGATCGGCTGCTTCGGGTTGACCGAACCCGATCACGGATCCGATCCGGGCAACATGCGTACGCGCGCTCGACGCGACGGCGACGACTGGATCCTCGACGGTCGCAAGATGTGGATCACCAACGGCTCTGTCGCCGATGTCGCGGTTGTGTGGGCACAGACCGACGACAAGATCCGGGGCTTCATCGTGCCGACCGACACACCGGGGTTCTCCGCCCCCGTGATCAAGCACAAGATGTCGCTGCGTGCATCGGTGACCAGCGAGCTGGTGCTCGACGGCGTACGCCTGCCGGCCGACGCCGTCCTGCCCGAGGTCTCCGGACTGAAGGGCCCGTTGTCGTGCCTGAACGAAGCGCGGTACGGCATCGTCTGGGGTTCGATGGGTGCCGCGCGCTCGTCGATCCAGACCGCCCTTTCGTACGCGGGTGAGCGTGAGCAGTTCGGCAAGCCGATCGCCGGCTTCCAGCTGACCCAGGAGAAGCTCGCCAACATGGCCTTGGAGTACTCCAAGGGCGTACTGCTGGCCCTCCACCTCGGGCGGGCAAAGGACGACGGACGGCTGCGCCCCGAGCAGGTCAGCCTCGGCAAGCTGAACAACGTACGCGAGGCGATCGAGATCTGCCGCACCGCGCGTACGATCCTCGGCGCCAACGGCATCTCGCTGGAGTACCCCGTGATCCGGCACGCCAACAATCTCGAGTCGGTGCTCACGTACGAGGGCACGGTCGAGATGCACACGTTGGTCGTCGGCCAGGCGATGACCGGGCTGCCCGCGTTCCGCGGCTGAGCCCGAGTCATGACCGGGGGCCACGCCTTACCGGCCATCCGGCACGATGACCGGCTCGACCGCATCCTGCTCAGCCGTCGTTCGACGAAGGAGTTCACGGGCCGACCGCTGAACCTGGCCGATGTCTCGCACGCTCTGTGGACCGTCGCGGGTACGACGACGGGCGGGCGCCGCGTGGGTGCGTCTGCTCGGGCAACCTACCCCGTCGCCGCGACTCTGATTGCTGGAGACATCGACGGGCTTGCGATGGGCGCGTACCTCTACGACCCGGCCGAACACACCTTGGCGATCACGCGATCAGGTGATCAGCGGCAGGCCGTTGCGGACGCCAGTCTGGATGCCGGCAGTTGGCTCCCGGGCTGCCCGGCCGCGATTCTGCTGAGTGCCGATGTCGCCGCCGCTCGCGAGCGCTTCCCTGACCAGCCAGCGGACCACGGTGAGCGGTTCGCCTGGATCGAGGTCGGCCTCGCCGCACAGAACGCGTATCTCTGGGCTGCGGAGCGCGGTGTCGGCACTGTGCTGCTCGCCGGTCTCGACGATGAGCGTGCGGCCGGGTCATGTCGTGGACTCATCCCGCACCGACACGAGCTGCTCGGCATCCTGCCTCTTGGCGAGCCGGCGCAGTCAGCGCCGTAGGCGGAGCCGGAACTCACATCCGTCGCCGTCCGGCCCCGGCGACCGGAGGGTGACGTCGCCGCCGTGTGCAAGCGCGACCTGTCGCGCGATCGCGAGCCCGAGCCCACTACCGGACGCGGACTCGTCGGCACGACCGAATCGCTCGAATACGTTGTTCTGATCGGTTTCCGGGATACCCGGGCCGTGGTCGGTGACGGTGACATCGGCGTACGCGTCGGCCGCCGACACCGCCACGCGTACCGACGTACGTGCCGGTGCATAGCGGATCGCGTTGTCGACGAGGTTCGCCAATGCCCGCTGCACGGTTGCGGTGTCAACAGCACAGGCGAGGACTGCTGGTCCGTCGAGATCCAGGACGACCTCTTGCGACTCGGCGAGCACGCGTACGTCCGACGCAACCGATCGTGCGATCGACACCAGGTCGGCAGGTTTGCGATCGATCGTGCGCGCACGTCCGCGCGCGTCGACGAGAAGATCATCGATGGTCTCGCGCATCCGGGCGGCCGCCGATCGTGATCGTTCGAGACCTGCACGGTAGAGCTCGATCGATGGATCTTCGTGGTCGAGGAGTACGTCGGCATTGGTCGTGACGACCGTCAGCGGCGTACGCAGTTGATGGCTCGCGTCCTCGATCAGCTGTCGTTGGTCTCGAGCGGCGGTCTCCAAACGTTCGAGCATCGCGTCGAAGCTGTCGGCGAGGGCACGTATCTCCACGGGACCTGAGGTGAGGTCGATCCGCCGACTCAGATCGGATGCCTCGATGTCCTCGGCCACCCGACGTACGCGCTCGATCGGACGTACGGCGCGACCAGCGAGCCACCACGCGAGTCCGCCGGCAACGGGTAGCAGCGCGATCACCGTCCACATCGGCAGCGCGGAACCGTCCGACGTACTCGATGTGGTCGTCTCGCCGTCGCGGGTCACGGTCTGGTCGCTCTCGGTCGCGGACGTGACACCGAAGAGCAACAGCACCGGTACGTAGATCGCCAGAAAGCCCAAGACCGCGAGCTGCACCCGCAGCGACCGCCATGCGTTCCTCATGGTGCACTCCGCAACACGTAGCCCGAGTTGGTGATCGTGACGATCGGCGACGGATCGCCGAGCTTGCGCCGCAGTCGGCTGAGGATCACTCGTACGGACGCGGTGAACGGATCGGCGTTGGCATCCCACACGTGCTCCAGCAGGTCTTCCGCCGACAGCACCTCGTCCGGATGATGCATGAAGTAGCGCAATAGTGCGTACTCTCGCGAGGTCAGCGACAGGTCGGTGACGCCGCGGCTGGCTCGATGCGCTGCCAGATCGAGTTCCAGGTCGCCCACACGCAGTTTCGCGCCATCGGCGTCCTTGCGGCGAGAAAGCGCCCTGACTCGTGCTACCAGCTCCGCGAAGTCGAACGGTTTGACCAGGTAGTCGTCGGCCCCGGCATCGAGACCTGCGACGCGATCGGCGACGCTGTCGCGTGCCGTCAGGATCAGTACGCGGCCCGGACGGTTGAGCATTCTGTCGGTCCCCACGCGAGCGACGAGGTCTGCACCATTCCCGTCGGGGAGGCCGAGATCGATGCACGCAACGTCGTACGCCGTTGTCGTCAGCAGCTCGTCGGCCTGTGCGTACGTCCCGGCGACGTCGACGGCGTACGCCTCGTTGCGGAGGCCGAGTGCGACGACGTCGGCGAGGTCGGCATCGTCCTCTA
The DNA here is from genome assembly GCA_023100825.1 of Nocardioidaceae bacterium SCSIO 66511. NCBI lineage: Bacteria > Bacillati > Actinomycetota > Actinomycetes > Propionibacteriales > Nocardioidaceae > Nocardioidaceae bacterium SCSIO 66511. The sequence continues at coordinate 218,864 of CP095846.1, forward strand.
CGAGCAGGATTCGCATATCGCGAGTCTCCCAGGTTTCAGCCTGCCGCTCGGTCGGCGCGAACCGTGCCATCCGGCGAGGCGATGGCCACGTCCCGTTTCGAGAACGTGAGAGTCACGTCGGGGGCGTCTCCACTCGGGTCATCCGTACGGAAGCGGTCGCCGCCGATGGGTACGAAGCCCGCAGTCGGCGGATCGGTCGGCACCTCTGCTGCGGAGATCGCCCCTGCTTCGTCCAATGCGTACCATCCGAGCACGGACTCCGACTCCGTCTTCATCGTGACGTACGTACGCAGCTCGCCGTCGATGACCGCAGTTCCCGCAAGATCGATCTCGATGATCGTTCCGAAGTCGGATTCGAACAGCTCACGTTCCTTACGTCCTTCGGCGTTGTCGCCGTGCAGCAAATCGAGAACGGCATCCTCGTGCCGCGCCACGAGATCCGCCGAAACGCTTGCGGGCCTGGGAAAGAGAGCGTCGACTGCGTCCGGTCCATGTGGAGTCACGACGAGCTTGTCGTTGTGCACGGCGACGTCGATCGTGTCGTCGCCGAGCGTGTACGTACCCGCGGCTGCACGCAGGCGAGCCGGGTCGACGTCTACATCCGGTGTGCTCGGAGGCGGGACGGACTCGTCCTCGACGAGGGCGGGCGCGATCGCGACGAGTAGGTCTTCGGCGCGTACGACGGGGGTGTTGGATGCGATGGCGACGACGCGTTTGCTGCGCGGCAGCCAGGCGACGACTGCATCGTGGCCGATGTCTCCGCCGCCGCCCGAGGTCGCGATCACCGGCTCGCCGAACCGAGCCGCAGGGAAGCGAACCCAACCAGGCGTACCCGAAGATCCGTCCTCTCGGGTCACTCCAGGAGTGGCGATCGCGCGGGTCGAGCGCGGCGAGACGACGTCGTCATCGAACAGCGCGTATGTCCAGGACGCGAGATCGCGAGTCGTCATGGCCAGGTCACCATTGCCGGCGAGCGCCCAGTACGGGCCCACGAACTCGCCCAGCTGCGTCGACCTTCCGCCGTCGAGGTAGCCGATCGCGCGGGGGCATTCGGCAGCCGGTTCCCCGTCCCAGAAGCCGCGCGAGCCTACGCCGTCCGGTTGATCGAGAACCCGCGTCTCCTGGTAATCGCGGTAGTTCCCCGTCAGCTTGTCGATGATGAGCGCGAGCAGTGTGTACCCGGCGTTCGAGTACAGGAAGTGCTCCCCCGGCGGGTACGCGCGGTCCAGGCGTCCGAGGCGTCGGATCGCGGTGCGCCGCCCGAGGGGCGCGTGGTCGGCGCCGATGGATCCGGTGAGTCCGCTGGTGTGCAGCAACAGCTGTCGTACGGTTGCGTGCGCGGCCGGACCGCGTAGCGACGGGATGATCTCGCCGGCCGTCGCACCCAGCCGAAGGCGATGCTTGTCGACCAGGCTGTATATCCCCGCTGCGGTGAATGCCTTGCTGATGGAGCCGATGCTGAAGACGGTGTCGGGGGTGTTCGGTCGGTCGTCGGCCCGGTCGGCCGATCCGTATCCCGCAACGCATTCGAACACCCCGGCACGGGAGATGGCGACCGTACCGCTGAAGCCGGCCCTTGCCCAGGCATCAAGCCCCTCGGCGTACTTCTTCTCCGGGCACGATGCAGAAGTGCTCTCGGTGGGTGCTTCGTCGGAGTTGCTGCACGCCGATAGCAGCAAGGCCAATGTCATCAGGAGAACGAGAACTCGCGTCATGGCGACGACGCTAAGTCCGATGCTGTGAACCGGATGTAAACGCGGCGTCGCCTGATGCTCACCCACTTCGACTCGGCTACGACCGTAACCGAGTCGTGATACTCACCGTCGATTTGCGCCCTCTGTTCGAGCCGGACTGTCAGACCCAGGTGGGAGAGTGGGCGTCATGAAACCTTCCGCGCTTCCGTTGCCGTTCGCCGGTCCCGGCGATGCGTTGGAGCGTGCGGTTGGTGCGCATCGTCGCCTTGCCCGGGTGGAAGCAGAGAAGGTCGAGCATCTCGTCACGTATCTGCGCAAGGCCGCTGCAGAGGCCGCGGCTATGGATCCGTCAGCGTCGCCGGGCGCCGAGCGCGTGTGTGCGTACGGTGGCGAGGGGACACCCGAGGTTGCGGAGTTCGTCGTCTGCGAGATCGGCGCAGCACTCGGCATTTCTCAGCAGTCCGCCTCCCGGCTCGTGGCTGATGTGTTCGACATCGTCTACCGGCTGCCGATCCTGTACGCCGCTTTGGAAGACGGCCGCATCGAGCTGTGGCGGCTCCGCAAGGTCGCGGTGGCGACGCGAGACCTCTCCGAGCCGTTGGCCCACGAGGTCGACCTCCGGCTGTCGGCAGCGGGGAGTGTTGATGCGACGCCGCTGTTGGGGCGGGTGTCGACGGCACGGATGAAGCAGATCATCGATCAGGTCGCAGGAGTCGTCGACCCGGCCTCGCGTGATGACGAGATCAAGCAGAACCTCGAGAACCGCTTCGTCTCGATCACCGATGGTGAGCCTGGCGTCGCCGAGCTGAAAGCGTCGTTGTCGAAGGCCGACGCCGCGCGGCTGGATCAGCGTGTGCGAATCGTCACCGGCTGGTTGCGTGAGCTCGGCGACGAACGCCCCGTCGGGGTGTTGCAGTCCGAGGCGACCGGCTGGATCGCCGAGCCCGCCCGGCTCGCGATGCTGCACGAGCAGGTGCTCAACCATCGCTACATCGTCGCTCACACAGACACTCCCGACGATGAGCCTGCTGAGGCTGATGCACCGAACGAGGCCGACGTACCGAACGACGTCGACGATGATGGTGCCGCCGAGTCGGCCGCGACCGCTACGTCCTCCGGGCCTGCCGACGCTGACGTGCCCGCCGACAAGGATCCAGAACAGGCACTCCCCGATGCTTTCCGACGTGCGGCGATGCCCGCGACTCGGCTGTACCTTCACTGGGATCACGCCAGCGACACTTACAGCCCGGAAGGCATCGGAGCGATCAGCCGCGCCGAAGCTGCGGAGATCCTGAACCATTCACGGGTCACGCTCACACCGGTCATCGACCTGACATCGAACCCTACGTACACCGGCTACGTCGCTCCACCGCGATTGAAGGACCAGACGGCACTCGCGAACGCCGGGCTCTGCACCTTCCCTTCGTGCAGTAGGAGCGCCCGCACCGCCGAGTACGACCACATCACCGACCACCACGCGGTCGGGTCCACCGATGCCCGCAACGGTCATCGATTGTGCAAGCACCACCATCGATGTAAGACCTTCACCGACTGGCGCGTGTACTCTCCCGCCGCTGGCGTCTGGCTCTGGCGATCACCGAAGGGCCGCCACTATCTGGTGACCGCGGGCACCACCACGCGCCTCGACACCCGGCCCATCGACTGGGCCGCCGCTCACGCAGCCTGACCCGGGTCTGTCAGATGAACGGTGGATCTGACCTTGGCGGTTCTTAGTTGCTGGTCGGGTCCAGGCGTCCGGGGAACGTGATCGCGAACGCGTTCAGCGGCGCTTTCCAGCGCATCGTCCATCGTGCTCGGCCCTTCCCGGTGGGGTCAAGGGATCGGGTGACGAGGTACAGGCATTTGAGCGCCGCGGCTTCGGAGGGAAAGTGGCCGCGGGCCTTGACCGCGCGGCGGTAGCGGGCGTTGATCGACTCGATCGCGTTCGTCGTGCAGATGACCTTGCGTATCTCGACGTCGTACTCGAGGAACGGTACGAACTCGGCCCAGGCGTTGCGCCATAGCTGCACGATCGCCGGATACTTGTCCTGCCACTGTGCCGCGAACTCGTCGAACCGGTCCTTGGCCGCCTGCTCCGACGGTGCGGTATAGATCGGCTTGAGACCTCGCACGATCGCATCCCGGTGCTGGCGCCCGGCGTAGCGGAACGAGTTGCGAATCAGGTGGATCACGCACTGCTGCACGATCGTGTGTTCCCAGGTCGTGGTGATCGCTTCTGGCAGGCCCTTGAGCCCGTCGCAGACCGCGATCAGCACATCGGTCACGCCGCGGTTCTTGAGCTCGGCGAAGACCTGCAGCCAGAACCGTGCACCTTCGCCACCATCGTCGCCGGCCCAAATGCCAAGGATGTCGCGTTCACCGTTGGTGGTCACACCGACGACGACATAGAACGGCTTGTTCACCACCTGCCCATCACGGACCTTGATCACCAGGGCGTCGACGAAGATCACCGGGTAGATCGAATCGAGCGGCCGCGATGACCACTCGGCCATCTGATCGACGACCTTGTCGGTGATCTTCGAGATCGTCTCCTTGGAGACCTTGGCCCCATAGACCTCGTCGAAGTGCGCCGCGATCTCACCGGTGGTCAGCCCGCGGGCGGTCAACGACAGCACGACCTCGTCGATCCCGTCCAACCGCCGTTGCCGCTTACGCACGATCTTCGGGTCGAACGACGCGTCAGTGTCGCGGGGAACGTCGATCTCGACCGGGCCGATCTCCGTCAGCACTGTCTTCGACCTGGTCCCGTTGCGGGAGTTGCCGCTGTTGCGGCCCACCGGGTCATGGCGTTCATAGCCGAGATGGTCATCCATCTCGGCCTCGAGCGCCGTCTCCAGCACATTCTTCGTCAACTGGTTGAGCAGCCCGTCCGGGCCAACCAGATCGATGCCCTGTTCCTTGGCCTGCGCCAGAAGCTGCTCGGCCAACTGCTGCTGATCAATGCCCTCTTCGCTCACGGGCTCGATCATCTCGCCCGCTGCGACCTCACGATCTCTCGGATCGGTCGTCGTCATGGTCATTCCTCTCGGTCAGACCAAGACCAGATCCACCATTTTCCTGACAGTCCCCCTGACCCTGCGTACGGCCCTGTCCACGCGAAGGCGGAAGTCTGTCCTGACGGTGCCGGGCAGGTTTCTGAGCCACTGCGTCAGGGCTGGGCCGCGGTGTCGGCGGTCGATTAGCTGGCTGACCGCAGGTTCAGGTGGTCGTGGCCGAGGGCGGTTGCGAGGCGCGCGGCCTCCTGCGTGATTACTTCGTCGGGTCGATGTCGTTCGTCGCGCCAGGTGATCGTGAGTTCGTCGCGTTTGCATGACCATGTTCCGCGGACGACGCCGCCGACGATCAGCGGGTTGGCCTTGCGGGTGATGAGTTCCCGTCGAGATTGCGGGATGACATGGGCGTCTTTGGTACCGGTGCCCATCACCCACTGGTCATGTCCGGGAAGTAGCCGCACGCTTTGCGATGGCTGTGCGGCGACGAGGGAATCGACGTCCTCGCGTAGGACATATGTCGTGGTGCCTTCGATGTCGACCGCCACCAGCCGATCGCCTAGCCCGGAGATCCAGCTGTTGAGGCGTCTGCGGCCCGCGCTGAGTCCCTCGCCAAGCCAGTAGTGGAGTTGGTCGAGGGTCGCCGGCCCGTACGTCTGGAAGTATGCGGTGATGGCACGTGGACCGGCGTCGTCGAGGTCGGGGACACCCGGCCATCGTGGGTTGTCGTCGAGGCCTTGAACGGTGGGCCGTCCGTCGCGAGGCGGACCGAAGCTCAGGTCCCCTTGCCAGCTTAGGGGCTTGATCAGGGTGCCCGCGCCATCGTCGAATACCGACCTCAGGTGGCGGTACGCACGGTGACGTGTCAACACATCACCGAGCTCGGCAATCGTCAACGGCCCGCCGCTGACTGCGGCGCGCACCGCCGCTCGAAAGTCGGGCCAGTCCGACGGCGCGAGCTGGTAGTACTCGACCCAGCTCGGCAGCTCCCATTGCCGTCCAGCCGATCGGAGCGCGAGGTATATGCCGCCGTCCTCGGGCGTGACGTAATGCATCGAACCGCGAAACGCGAATACCTTGATCACGCTCCCGTCTGCCAGAGACCTCGCGAGCTCACCGGGCCGTGATGTCGCACGACGGGTCCGTACCGCGAGCTCAGCCAACGACTCATCCATCGATAGCACCGCACCGAGCCTGCGCACTACCCCGGCGGACGACTCCGAACCGACCGGGTCGAGCAGGTGCCGCGCCATCCGCCAGGCCAACGCCTGCGCCCAAGTGACCGTTGCTCCGACCGAGATCGTCATCCCCGGATACTCACACCGATCCCGAACCGAAACAACGGCGACCCGCCTGGCACCCACCGAACCACGTCATACCGCCGGCGTTAGGTGTAATCGCGTGCGAAGGACATTTCCCAGCGTCGTGTGAAGACTTCGTGGTCGTCGCTGTAGGCGTGTAGTTCCGTGGTTACGTAGAAGGTGTCGGTGTCGCAGGTCATCTGGGCGGTCGCTTCGATCCGCGTTCGCCAGGTGCCGCGCTCGATTTTGATCTCGCGTTCGGACGTTGCACGTGCGGCCGTGGGGTCGGTGTCCTCGATGTCGAATGTGTCGCGTTCCCATGCCCAGTGGGTAAGGCTGCCGTGTTCCTCGGGAAGGCGGTCGCCACCGCTGTTCTCGTACACGACCGTGGTACGCCCGCTGGCGAGGTCGCGGGTGACGGTTCCCGTTTCGTCGGCGGGGAGCTTGGTGTGTGAGTACGCGGCCTGTTCGGGAGCGGTGAACGGAAAGGGCACCTCTGCGGCTGGTACGTGGACGGGCAGGTGCACGGCGGACTGTGCGGCGGTGACTCCGAGCGTGACGGGCGTCGGCGACGGCCACACCATCGGCCAGAGAGTCGGCGCAATCGCTATGCGCAGTCGGTGACCGGGCGGGACTTTGTATCCGATCGCGTGCAAGGGAAAGCGGACGGTGATAGGTGTGTCGACCGGCACGTCCGTTGGTTCTTCGTGTGAGTCGCGGTGTGCGAGGTTGAGCAGTCCGCGGGTGATTAAGGTGGCCGTGCCGTCGGGAGCAACGTCGACGAGGCGGACGGCGACCATGGCACGGGGGCGGTTTGAGGTCAGAGTCAGTTCGGCTTCGGGAATGCCGAGAATGTCGAGTGGTTCGTCGAGGGGGCCGGTGTCGAAGCACAGTGCGTAGCCGTCGTCGATGCGCTGGTCGACGGCTTGTTCGTACGACAGGGAGTACCCGATCGAGCGCCCGCCTGCGATGCCGTGTGGTTGTACCGAGGTCACCGACAGGGTGCGGTCGTCGTTGGTTGCTTCGCCGTTCACGACCGCGGTTTGTTGTGAAGTCAAGCGTGCCGGCTGGACTGTCACGTGTTCGGACGGCCAGTGCTGGTCGGCCAGCCATCGTCCTGGGCGCTCGTCGTAGGACGCCCGCGGCGGCACGGTGTCTTGTAGATAGCTCAGGAGCACCGGTTCGTCCTCGATGCCGTTCGGCTCGTCCTTGAGCCAGCGATCCCACCAGCGCAGTGCCTCTTGGAGGAAGCCGATCTGCGGCCCGGGAGGCGCGACCTGCGGCCAGAGATGTACCCAGGGGCCGATGATGCCGCGACGTGGCACGGTCAGCGTGGCGAGCATCCGCAGGACCGCGTCGCGGTAGGCGTCTGCCCAGCCGCTGACGAGCATCACGGGACATTGGATTGCTTCGGGGTTCTCGCATACGGAGCCGTGCTGCCAGAACTCGTCGCGCCGCTGATGCGTCATCCACGTGTCGATGAACGGCGGTGTGGCGTCGAGGCGCTGCTTCCATGCGTCGAGCCAGCCGTCGCCCCACACGTTGGGGTCCGGCGGGCGCGCGTCGTAGGCGAGCATCGTCGTCGCCCACGACAGTTGCTGGTCGGCGAGGAGTTGGCCGCCGAAGTAGTGGACGTCGTCGGCGTAGCGGTCGTCGGTCGAGCACAGGGTGAGGACCGCAGCGAGTTCGGGTGGCTGTTCGGCGGCGATCTGGAGTCCGTTGAATCCGCCCCAGGAGATTCCCATGATGCCGACCTTGCCGAGGCACCACGGTTGCGCCGCGATCCATGCGATCGTCGCGACGCCGTCGTCGAGTTCTTGTTGGGTGTACTCGTCTTCGATGACGCCTTCGGAGTCGCCGGTGCCGCGCAGGTCGACGCGGACGACGGCGTACCCATGGCCGGCGAAGTACGGCGCCTTGGTGGCATCGTCCTGATGGGTTCCGTCGTTCTTGCGGTAGGGGATGAACTCGAGGATCCCGGGTACGGGGTTGTCAACAGCGTCCTCGGGCATCCAGATGCGGGCCGCGAGCCTGGTGCCGTCGGGCATGGGGATCCAGGTGTGCTCGGTCTCGGTCACGGAGCGGGGAAATGTGTCCAGGGGACGATCGGTGATCGCGGGCGAGGTCATGTGGTCGGTTCCTCCTTGGTGGCGTCGAGTACCTGGCTGCTGAGGTGACACGCGGAACGCCGAACCTCGGCGACGGGGAGTAGTTCTGGCGTCTTGGTGCGGCACCTGTCGAACACCAGGGGACATCGGGTATGGAAGCGACACCCCGGCGGTGGTGTGCGCGCACTGGGAATCTCGCCGCCGAGCAGCGGCTGGTCGCGGACGCGCGTCGGATCGGCTTCCGGGACCGCGTCGATCAGGGCGCGGGTGTACGGGTGCGCGGGGTGGTGTAGCACGTCGCCGACCGGCCCGAGCTCGACGATCGAGCCGAGGTACATGACCGCGATCGTGTCGGCGGCGAAGGCGACCGTGTTGAGGTTGTGCGTAACGATCATGGAGCCGATGCCGGACTCGGTCGAGACGTTCTTGATCAGATTCAAAATGTCGCCCGCCGCGGACACGTCAAGCCCGGCGGTGGGCTCGTCGGCCACCAGCAGCTTCGGCCGCAGCGCGAGTGCTCGCGCAATACCGACCCGGCGTGCCTGACCACCCGACAGTTCGTGCGGATACTTGTCCGCCTGCTCGGGGTTGAGACCCACCATTTCGAGCAGTTCGCCGGCGCTCCACCGCTCGGTCCGGGGGATCCGGTGGATCCGGTATGGCTCGGTGAGCAACGAGCTCACCTTCGATCGTGGGCTCAGGCTGCCTTGCGGATCCTGATGGACGAACTGCGCGGTGCGTCGCAGCCGCCGCCGGCTATCCCCTGTCAGGTGACGTACGTCGATTCCGTCGACGGTGATCGAGCCGTGGGTCGCAGGCGTGAGGCCGAGCATCGAGCGCGCCAGCGTGGTTTTGCCCGACCCCGATTCGCCGACGAGCGCGAGCCGCTCCCCGAACTGCATCGCGAGCGAGACATCGTTCACGGCCTGGACGGCGGGCGTACGGTCGAGCAGGGAACGGCGCGAGAAGTGGGTCGACACCGCCTTCGCCGACACAAGGAGAGATTCGCTCACTGTTCCGCCCCCACCACGAGATCGGGCTGTGCTCGGTACTCCGACTCCGGGTCGTGGATCAAACACCGGGCGACCCCGCCGCCTGCCGGTAGGAGCGCGGGCTCCGCGGCCGTGCACGCGTCGCGTACGGCGCCGCATCGGGGAGCGAACACGCAGCCGGGCAGTTCGTCGGTCAGCGACGGTGGACGGCCCAGAATCGTCGCGAGATTGTCCACTCGGCGCCGCCAGGACGGCACTGCCTCGAGCAGGGCCCGCGTGTACGGGTGCTGCGGTGACGCGTACAGCTGGCCGGTCGGCGCCGACTCGACGACGCGGCCGCCGTACATGATGGTGACCGCGTCGCACAACTGGGCGACGGATCCGAGGTCGTGAGACACGAATACGATCGCGGTGCCGTGGTCGTCGCGAAGTTTGCGCAGCAGCGTGAGGATCTGCGCCTCCATCGTGACGTCGAGCGCCGATGTCGGTTCGTCGGCGATCAACAGTTTCGGCTTCAGCAGCAGGGCCATCGCGATCATCACACGTTGGCGCTGCCCGCCGGACAGCTCATGCGGATGGGCCGCCATCGCGGCCGCGGCATCGGGGATGCCGGCCTCGGTCAGCGTCGCCTGTGCGAGTCGACGTTGCTCGCGACGTGATCCGCCGGTGTCGTGGGCGGCTTGGACGATGCAGAGCTGATACCCGACGGTGAATGCAGGGTTGAGGCTAGTGAACGGGTCTTGGAAGATCATCGACGCGCCGGGTCCGCGAAGCCTGCGCAGCTCCTCGCCGCCGATAGCCGCCACATCGGTTCCGCACACGTCAACGGTGCCGGCAGTGATTGAGCCGCCGGGCGGGAGGATGCCCAGGATGGCGGCGGCAAGGGTCGACTTGCCACAGCCGGACTCTCCGACGACACCCATGATCTCGCCGGGTCCTACGTCGAGATCGATGTCGCGCAAGGCGGCGTACTGCCGACCTGCCATGCGGTACGCAACGCCCAGGTCCCTTACCTGCAGTGCCGGTCTTGTTTCGATCGCGTTCGTCACAGCGCCTCGCTCTCGGAGTCGGTGCGTACATCGAGCACGTCGCGCAGCCGTTCACCGAGGAAGGTGAAACCGAGCGTCACGATCGCGAGAGTCAGGCAGGTCCACACCACGGGCCACGGTGACAGGAAGATCCGCTCGAAGCCCTCATTGAGGATGACGCCCCAATCCGGCGTCGGCGGCTGCACTCCTAGACCGAGGAACGCAAGGCCCGATTCGACGGCGACCGCGGACGGTATGTTCATTGCAGTCAGCACGAGCAGCGGCGCAACGACGTTGGGCAGCACGTGGACGAACAGGATCCGGAGGCGACCTGCGCCGAGACTGCGTTCGGCGTCGATGTACGCGTTCTGCTTGACGGTGAGCACCGACGCGCGCGTGACGCGCGCGAAACCCGGCACCATGGCGACGCCGATGATGAGGATCATGCCGGTCGTCGATGAGCCGAGCAGCGCGAGGACGGTCAGCGCGAGAATCACCGCGGGGAACGACTGCACCGCGTCGAAGACGATCACGAGGACGGTGTCCACGATGCCGCCGAGGTATCCGGCGATGAGTCCGAGGAGAACCCCGATCAACAGGCCGATCAGTACAGACACTCCGGCGATCTTCAGGGCGATGCGTGTGCCGCCGATGATCCGTGACAGCAGGTCGCGCCCGAGCTGGTCGGTGCCGAGCCAGAAGTCGGTCGAGGGTCCTTCCATGCGGCGGGGAACGTCGATCGCAGTCGGGTCGTACGGCGAGATCCACGGTGCGAAGATCGCGACCAGGATGACCATACCGACGACGACAATGCCGAACGTGCCGGCGCCGCTGCGGGCGACTCGGCGCACGAAACGCCCCGGAGCGCTGAATCTGCTCGGTCGTGTCGACGCGGCAACTGAATCTGTCATGACGCCGCCCCCTCCTTGGTACGCGGGTCGAGGGCTCGGTTCGCGAGGTCGGCGAGCAGATTCGCGACGACGAACAGCACGGCGATGGTGACCACCCCGCCGCGGATGACGGGATAGTTCCGGTCGGTGATCGCGTTGTAGACGAGCGTGCCCAAGCCGTCGCGCGTGAAGATGACTTCGATGAAGATCGCGCTGCCGATCAGCTCGCCGAGGGCGATGCCGAGGAGCGCCACCACCGGCATCATCGCGTTGCGGAGTGCGAGTTGGTACAGCACACGGCGCCTCGGGATTCCGTACGCGCGCGCGGACCGGATGTAGTTGGTCGACAACACCTCGAGCATCGAGGAGCGCACAATTCGGGCCAGGTACCCCACCCATACCAGGGCCAGCGACAGCACCGGGAGCACGAGGTGAGACAGGTAGTCGAGCGGGTCCGTCAAGTCGCCCGTACCGATGGCGGGAAACCACTCCAGCTGGACCGCGAACACCAGCAGGAGCAACAGACCGACGACGTACGCCGGGATCGAGAGGATGCCGACCGACGCCGTACCGACAATCCGGTCGAGCCATCCACCGGGGCGGTTGGCCGAGACGACGCCGAGTAGAAGCGAGCCGACGATCGCCACGCACAACGAGCCCACCGCGAGCAACAGGGTATGCGGTAACGCCTTGCCGATAAGGGACATCACCGGCTCGCGGCTCACAAAATCACGGCCGAGGTCACCGTGAGCGGCGCCGACGATGAAGTCCCATATCTGCGCCGGTATCGACGAGTCCAGACCCATCTCCTCGCGCGCCCGAGCCGACAGCGCCGGCGGCGCCTTTGGCCCCAGCATGAGCCGAACCGGATCTCCCGGGAGGATGTGCACCAGTACGGAGACCGCGGCGAGGAGAAGGAGAACGACCACGGCGGCCGACAGGATCCTGCGAAGCGTGTACGAGAGCATCAGGCCTGTTTCCTGAAGTTCCACGGCAGCATGCGGCCGTCTTTGCCGATGCTCGGCGCGACCTCGGTGTTGCCGGCGTAGGTCGTCGTCTGCCAGGTCACCCACACGGTGTTGCAGGCATCGTCCCAGCGGCGCTGCATCTCCACGTAGAGTCGATCACGTTCGTCCTCGTCCAACGTGCGGGTGGCACGGTCATTGAGGTGGTCGAACGTCTTGTCGCAGTAGCTTTGGTAGTTCCACTTGTCGATCTGGCTACACGTGAACCACACGGTGGAGTAGAACGGATCGGGCAGTCCGTTGAAGCCGGCGTAGAAGATCTCCCGCGCCGCCTGCACCCTGCCGCCGAGGGTGTAGAAGGTGCCGGGCTCCTGCATGGAGATCTCACTCGCGATTCCCGCTTCTCGCAGATTCGCCTGGACTACCTGCAGGACGACGTCCGACGCCTCCTGGTCGGTCGCGGCCGTCAGATTGAACGTCGTGTCGGTTGCACCCGCCTCGGCCATCAGCTCGCGCGCACGCTCAGGGTCAGGCTTTCGTACGGGGGCGTCCTCCCAGTAGCCGATTCCCATGGTGGGCGGGACGATCGCCGTCGCCCGGTCGTAGGCATTGTCGAAGGCTGCGGCGAGGATCGAGTCGACGTCGATGGCGGCGCGAACCGCCTCCCGCACGCGTTTGTCTTGCAGCTTCTCGTGTTTCTCGTTCATACCTATGAACGTGTAGTCGAACGACAGGTGTCGATCGACGGCGAACCCGTCGTCGCCGCGCAGACGGGGTGCGTCGATCGGCGCGATCGCTCCGTAGTCGAGCTCCCCGGTCGTCAACCCGATCGCGGCGGAGTTGTCGTTCAGGATTCCCCTGATCTCGATCTCATCCCAGATCACCGGGTGCGCGTACTCGGAGTTCGAACCCGAATAGCCGTCGAACTTGCGCAGTAACGCGTACTGCCGCGGTTCCCATTCGACAAACTCGTACGGGCCGGTTCCGATCGGACTGGTGGCGTAACGATCTCCGCGCTCGGTCGTCGCCCGCTTCGACAGCACGAATCCGGAGAACAGCGGCAGCGTCGTCCGGAACAGCGGCGCGAACGGCGCCTTCAGGCGAATCTCGCCCGTGTAGCGTCCGGTCACCCGGACCTGCTCAAGAGTCCCCCAGTCGAGGGCGTACGGCGAACTCAGATGGTGACCGTCGACACCGGCGATGCGTTCGAACGAAAATTTCACGTCCTCGGCCGTGACCTCGCCATACCCTGCGTGGAACCGTACGCCCGGCCGGACACGGAACCGTATCCGCGTACCGTCCTCGTTGACGTCCATTTCCTCGGCAATCGTCGAGACGGAGTGCATCGTGCCGGGTGGATAACCCACCAGACCCTCGTACACGCAGACCATCAGCTCGTAGTCCGGCTGACCGACGGCGAACGCGGGATCGAGGTTCGACATCTCGCCGAGCTGGCGAAGCACGAGGCGCTTACCCAGGCCGTCCGAAGTCGACTCGACACCACATGCGCTCACGCCGGCGCCGAGTAGCACCCCGGCCGCCGCAGCGGCACGCAAGAACGTCCGACGGTCGACGGAGCCCGCGCGGGCTTCCAATCGCTGCGACCAAGCCATCGAACTCTCCAGCCATCTCTATCGGGCGCGTGCCCAATAGCGTATTGGACACTCATCCAATAGCATGGTCGCCATGACGTCAAGCCCTCCACCGCAACGCACCCGTAAGCGTCCGGCCGAGCGCCGCGCCGAGATCATCGACGCCGCCACACAGTTGGCGTTGACCGAAGGCCTTGAATGCATCACGCTTCGGCGCATCGCCGACATGCTCCAGATCCGGCCAGGCACGATCGGGCACTATTTCCCCGTCGCCGAAGACCTCGTCGCCGAGACCTTCGGCACCGTCGCAGAAGCCGAACTGTCGAGCCTCTTACCTCTAAACGAAGACGACACCCCAAAGCAGCAACTCGCGCGGTTCCTATCACTCGCGCTCTCCGCGAAGTTCCATGACGTCAACCGCCTCTGGCTCAACGCTCGCCACCTCGCGCGCTACCGACCAACCCTTCGATCCCGCGTCATCGTCCAAGGCGACCACTGGCGCGACCGACTCGCCAAACTCATCCAATCCGGCGTCGACGCTGGCGACTTCGACACCGCCCAACCTGAAACCGTCGCGCTGAAAATCCTGGTCGCCGTCGATGGCCTGAGCGCCGACCTCAATGCCGACCCGAAGCTGCCACTCGAAGTCCTTCTAATGGCAACCGACGTCGCCGAGAAGGAACTCGACCTGCCACACGGGTCGCTCCGCGATCCGGCAGTTCAATAGGTCTGGTCACCGATACATGTGCAGCACGGGACCGATGTTTCGGATTCATGCCCCAAACGCTTGAAGACATGTGCGCCAGGGCAGTTGGACCTGCCCTGGCGCACACGCAGTCGTTTAGCGTTCTTGCGTCCGGCGTCAGCCGATGAAGTCGTGCTCCTGCAGCCATTCCTCGGCTGCGTCCTCGGGCTGGAGGCCGTCGATGTCGACCTTCGCGTTGAGCTTCTGGATCGCTTCCTCGTCGAGCGCGGCGGCGATCGGGTTCAGTACCTTGGCGATGTCGGGGTTGTCGGCGAGGACGTCCTTGTTCACGTTCGGTGCGGGGTTGTAGATCGGGAAGAAGCTCTTGTCGTCCTCGAGCACGGTGAGGTCGAGGGCGGGGATGCGGCCGTCGACCGACGTCATGTCGCCGAAGTTGCAGGGGTTGCCCTCGGAGACTGCCTTCGGAATGGTGCCCATGGCGATGGTCTTGACTGCGCTGGAGGGCAGCTCGAACCCGTACTTCTTCTCCAGGCCGGGCAGGCCGTCGTTGCGGGCCTCGAACTCCGAGTTCACACACATGGAGGCGTCATCGGGGTTGGACTTGGCGAGTTCCGCGTAGTCGCTGAGGCTCTTGACGCCGAGCTCGTCGGCCTTGTCGCTGGCGACGGCGATCGCGTACGTGCTGTTGTACTGCGCCGGATCGAGCCACTCGATGCCGTTCTTCTTCAGGTCTTCCTCGGCGACGGCGTCGTACTGCTTCTGCGCATCGGGGATCGGATCGGTGTGCTTGAGGTAGCTGATCCAGGTGGTGCCGGTGTACTCCCAGTACATGTCGATGTCGCCGGACTTCAACGAAGCCTGGGTTGTGTTGCTGCCGGCCAGCCCGCACTTGCGGTTGACGTCGGCGCCGGCGGACTCGAGAGACTGCGCGGTGATCTCGCACAAGATGAGCTGCTCGGTGAACTCCTTGCCGCCGACGGTCAGGCTGGCGCCGTCGAGGTCTGCGTCTTCAGCGAGGTCGCCCGACTTGGCCTTGGGTTCGTCGTCGAGTCCACAACCGGTCAGAACGAGGCCGATTGCGGCCAGTGCGGCCAACGAACGCATCCGCAGCTTAGGGAGGTTGGTTGAGGACTTCATGGTTGCGATTTCCTTTCGGATCTTCATTCAGAGGCCGTGTGGCCGCAGTACGCGTTCGGCGATGCCGGCAAGCCAGTCGATAGCGAGTGCGAGGCAGGCGGTGAGTACGCCGCCGGTGATCAGGATCGGATCGCGCTGCAAGGTGATGCCCTTGTCGATCAGATCGCCGAGCCCGCCGGCGTTGGTGTACGTGGCAAGCGCCGCGCTGCCGACATTGAGGATCAGCGCTACGCGAATGCCGGCAAGGATCACTGGTACGGCGAGCGGAAGCTCCACCTGGAACAGTACGGCCGTCTTGGACAGGCCCATCCCGCGGGCAGCATCGACGTACGACGGATCGACCCGGTCGATACCGACGATCGTGTTGCGCAGCACCGCGAGGAACGAGACCAGGACAAGGGCGATGACGGCGTACTTGAAGCCGACCGAGAACCAGATCGCAAACAGCGTGAGCACGCCGATCGACGGAATGGCCTGACCGAAGTTGGCGATCGGGAGCACGACGGCCGACGCACGACGGATGCCGGGCCGGGTGAGGAGTACGCCGATCGGGATTGCGAGCACGACCACGATGGCGCTCGAGACCGCGACCAGCTCGAGGTGTTCGCCGACCAACGTGACGATCTTCTCTCGAGTCAGCTCGCGTGCCTCGATGTCATCGAGCGTGAGGCCCTGGATGTACACGTACAACGCGATCAGGGCCACGATCAACACGACCGGGATGAACCCGATATCGAAGTAGAACGCAAATCCCTTGCGTGGCTGGCTCTCTGCGGTCTCGATGTCCGTGTTGGAATCGAGAGTGCGCGTCAACTCACTCATGTCGAACCACCGCCGGCACCCGTACGGTCGAGCACCGTGCGCCAAGCCAGCTCGCCGACGACGCCGTTGTCATCCACAACGACAGCGACATCGTCGTGCGCCTGCAGCATTGCATCAAGTGCCGCGTGCAGACTCTGGTCGCGTCGCACAACGGCTGCTTTGCCCTGTTGATGCCGTGCTGTCAGTTCCGCACTCACCTCGCGCAGCGGCATCGAGCCGGCGGTTTCCAACCGCAGCAGGCGTACGGCCGCCCCGGCTCCGATGAAGGAGGCGACGAAGTCGTCGGCGGGGTTCGCGAGGATGTTCGCGGGAGTGTCGTACTGAGCGATGCGCCCGCCCTCGGCGAGGATCGCGATGCGGTCGCCGAGCTTGACCGCCTCCTGAATGTCGTGGGTGACGAACACGACGGTCTTCTGGATCTGCTGCTGCAAGGCGATGAACTCGTCCTGTAGGCGATCTCGAACGATCGGGTCGATCGCACCGAACGGCTCGTCCATCAGCATCACCGGCGGGTCGGCGGCAAGCGCCCGAGCGACGCCGACGCGTTGCTGCTGCCCGCCAGACAGCTGCTTCGGATAGCGGTTGCGGTACTGGGAGGGGTCGAGCCCGACGAGGTCGAGTAGCTCGTCGACCCGCTCCCGGGTGCGCGGTTTGTCCCAGCCCAAGGTACGAGGGACCAGGCCGACGTTCGACGCAACGCTCAGATGCGGCAGCAGGCCGACCTGCTGGATGACGTAGCCGATACGCCGACGCAGCTCGTCGGCATTCACGTGGGTGACGTTCTCGCCGTCGAGGTAGATCTCGCCGCTGGTGGGCTCGATCATCCGGTTGATCATGCGCATCGTGGTCGTCTTGCCACAGCCGGAGGGCCCCACGAGTACGACGATCTCGCCGGTGCGGATGTCGAGCGAAAGCTCGTCAACGGCGGGTTTGCCGACCCCGGGGTAGGTCTTCGTCACCCGGTCGAGTTGGATCATGGTGTCGGTCATCGGATGCCTCGCGGAGTGGTGAATCGAGCAATCAGGATGAACAGCAGGTCGAGTACGAGCGCGACGACCATGACGCCGACGACGCCGGTCAGTGCGGCGTTCAGCGAGTTCGCGCCGCCGATACGTGCCAGACCCTCGAAGATCAGGTTGCCCAGGCCGGGCCCGTTGACGGCGGCGGCGATCGCGGCGATGGCCACGCACAGGATCGTTGCGACCCGGATGCCGTTCAGTAGCACCGGCCACGCCATCGGCACGCGTACGACCAACATGCGTCGCCCGGTCGAAAGGCCCATGCCTTTGGCGGCCTCCTCTACCTCGGCCGGCACCGCCTCGAGACCCGTCACGACATTACGGAGGATGGGGTAGATCGCGTAGAGCGTGAGCGCGACGATCGACGGAAGCGCGCCCAACCCGAACGGTTTGATGAACAGGCCGAGCAGTGCGAATGACGGAATGGTCAGCATCGTGGCCGTCACGGTGAGCACTATCTGCCGCGGGATGGGTCGGCCCTGCACCAGCAGCCCGAGAACGATCGAGATCAGTGCCGCGATGCCGACGGAGATGAGCACGACCTGGATGTGCTGGAGCGTGTAGAGGACGATGTCGGCCCAGCGGTAGTCGAGATACTCCTGGAGCGTCACGACGTACGCCCGAGATCTTCGAGCGAGACCTCCGTCGCCGTGCCGGCGACCGGCCTGCCCTCTTGGAGTACGAGCCAGAAGCGGTCACGGTCGCCGAGAAGCTCCGGCTCCTGCAGCGGATCACCGTCAACGACTGCGATATCGGCGATCTTGCCGGGTTTGATGCTGCCGAGGTCGGATAGCCCCAATGCGTGCGCGGCTGCGGATGTCGACGCGACCAACGTGTCGTGAGCCGGCAGCCCGTGATGGATCATCCGCTGGATCTCGATCCAGGCTCCTCCGCGGCGCAGCTCGAGGTCGTCGCCGCCGAGAATGATCGGAACACCGGCTGCGTACGCTGCCTGCAGAGTCTTCTCTGCGGAGGCGATGTTGACCTCGGCGACCCGGTCGAGCTCACGTGTCGAGAACTGCTCGGTCGGGCCGTCGGTACCGACCTGTAGGTCGCGGCCGGCGAACACGTACTGACTGGAGAACGTGGGTACGAGCGCGATGTCGAGCTCTGCCATTCGCTCCAACAGATCGGGGCGTTGGTAGAGGTAGAAGCCGTGTTCGATCGTGCGCATACGCAGGTCGATCGCGATCTCGCAGCCTGCTAGCCCTTCGGCGTGCGCGACGACCGCGTAGCCCATCCGGTTCGCTTCCTCGACAGCGGTTTCGAGCTCGCCTCGGGTGAGCTGCTCGGCCATGCCGTGTGCGGAATCGTGCTTATCGCGGTTGACCCCCGCCTCGAGCTCGACCGAGCGTGCGCCGGTCGCCATCACCTTGATGAAGTCGGCCCCGCGCCGGATCTGCTCACGCACACCCTTGCGTACCTCGTCGTTGCCGTCGGTTGCGCGATACATTCCGTCGAAGATGACGTCACCGGGTGCGGTGCTCGAGATGATCAGGCCGCAGGTGAGGATGCGGGAGCCGCGGTACGCCCCGTAGCGCATCGCCTGCCGGTTCTCCATGACCTGATCGCCGTACGTACCCATGTCGCGCACGGTCGTGACGCCGTACGTCAAGAACTCGCGAAGTTTCGCGCCGAGTGCATGGCCGAGCGTGCCGGGGAGCACGGGCTGGACGCCGAAGCCGAGGTCGGGCACGGCTCCGATCGCGTGCAAGTGGCCGTTGATCAGGCCCGGCATGAGGGTTCGGCCGCCGAGATCGATGGTGGTGACACCTTCGGGGGCGCCGTCACCGCTTGCGCCGACGCGGGTGATCCGACCGTCTTCGATGAGGATGCCAGCTCGGTCCCGCACCGGCGTAGAGGTGCCGTCGAACAGTCGCGCATTCGTCAGCCAGACCGGCCGCTCGGGGCGGTCGTGGTGGGAGAACAGCAGCGCAGGGAGCTGGACTTCCATTGATCTCCTCTCGATCCCAGTCGCAACGTCGCCCGTACACTATCAGCCCATCGGTATACATCCATAGTGTTGGTATTCTTCTCAGGTGGACTCCAGCCTGGATGCGCTCGCGCCGAGGCCGCATCGTGAGGGTGCGGTGCGGCGGCCGTTTGCCGACGTCCCGAGCGATGCGCGCCCTTACGCGGTACGGATGCGCGACGGCGTACGGCTCGCCACCGACGTGTACCTGCCGACCGGCCGAGCCCCTTGGCCGGTGCTCCTGTCGCGCCTGCCGTACGACAAGGCCGGCGATGAGTGCTTCATGCCGGCGATCGCGCACTGGTTCAACGAGCGGGGCTACGCCGTCGTCGTACAAGACGTACGAGGAAAGATCCGCTCAGGTGGCGAGCTGGAGCCGTTTCGTTTCGAGCTCACTGACGGCTACGACACGATCGACTGGATCACCGAGCAAGATTGGTCTACCGGCGCCGTCGGGATGTTCGGCGACTCGTACTTCGGGTGGACCCAATGGGCGGCAGCGTCCTCTCAGCACCAAGCGCTGCGGGCGATCGCGCCGCGGGTGATCTCGGCGGACATCGGCGACGTCGTGACCCGAGGAGGCCAGTTCAGACTCGAGATGATGGGCCTGTGGGCGCTCGAGACGTGGGTCGACGAGTACCTCTACGGCTACGAGGACACCGTCGACTGGAGCGCTCGACCACTGAGTGAGGTCGTCCCGCAAGCACTCTCGGGACGCCGGTCGGAGTTCCTGGATCGTCTTGCTCAGGAGGGGGTTCCGGAGTCGGGGCAATTGTCTGTACGCGGTGACGTGCCGGCGCTGCATCTCGGTGGTTGGTGGGACATCGTGCGCGACGGACAGCTCGACACCTGGCGACGGGCGGCCGCTGCCGGCAAGGCGCCACAGTTCTTGGTCATGGATGCCGTCGACCACGGCTGGACCCGCCTCCGTACGCCCGGTGAGCCGTACGTCGACCCGTCCGCAGACCCGTCCGCGATGTCTGCGTTTCTCGAGGACTATCTCGGCCCGCTGGTGCCGTTCTTCGATCACTACCTCGCGGGTAGCGGCGCGTATGACGCGCCGCCGGTTCGCTGGATGCTCACCCACGCCGGCTGGCAGGCCGATGCCGAGTGGCCTCCAGAGCGCAGCGTGCCGATCGACTGGCACCTCACCGGAGATCGCCGCGGGTTGCTATCGCCGACACCCGAAGAGCGCGAGCAGGTTGTCGAGTGGATTCAGGAGCCCGACGATCTGGTGCCGAGCCTGGCACACGCGTACCACCCGCTCGTCGAGCCCGCAGACGACAGGGCGCTCGACGATCGCGGAGATGTACTGATCTTTCACAGTGATCCGCTGCCGTACTCGCTTGACCTGGCCGGGCCCGTCAGCCTGACCGCTTCGTGCGACTCGTCATCGCCGGACGCGCGGATCATGGTGAGCTTGTGCGACCTCACGCCGGACGGTTCTGCGCTGCGTATCGTCGACGGAGTCGCCGCGGTCGAGTCGCGCGCCCCGCTGACCGTACGTCTCGGCGACACCGGCTACCGGGTTCGGGCAGGACACAGGCTACGGCTGCAGGTGTCTGCGTCGGAGTTTCCGCGCTACCTGCCTGACACCGGCACGGGTGATGATTCGTGGACGGCGACGGAGTTTCTGGCGACCCATCATCGGGTGGTCATCGGCGGCGAGCGCGGCGCGCGACTGCAGTGCTTCGCCATACCAGCTAGGGGAGACGACTGATGAAGGGCTTTCACCCGCACCAGACCGCCAAGCCCACGTCGGTCAAGGTTCCTACGCGCGGACGTGTCTACGACACGCTCCGCAATGCGATCCTGCACGGCGAGCTCGCCGCCGGCACGAGCCTCGGCGAGGCTCAGATCGGCGAACGGATCGGTGTCTCACGTACGCCCGTACGCGAGGCCTTCGCCGAGCTCCTGAACCAAGGCCTCCTGGTCGAGGGCGCGCGACGGCAGGTGGTCGTCGCCGATCCGTCGCCTGAGTTGATCGCCGAGATCGTGCTGATGCGCGATGCGTTGGAGCCGGTGATCGCCCGAGAAGCCGCACAGCGGATGGATGTCTCGGACGTCGACCAGTTGCGCCTCGTGATGATCAGGGCGCGGCGCGCGATCGATGCCGGAGATGTCAACGCAGCAATGGATTGCGACGACGACTTCCATCTACACGTGCCAAGGTCGGTCGGGTTGGGCCTAGCCGCCGACGCCGTGCAGAGGTTCCGTGGCCTCACCCGGCTTGCCGTACGCGAGGCGGTCACCGACAGCGATGCACTTCGTACGATCGCCGACGAGCACGACGCGATCATCGAGGCGCTCGCCACCGGCGACGGAGAGCGAGCCGCCGAGGCGATGGCTGCGCACCTCGCATCGGCCCCCTACTGACCTGCGATCACCAGTTGCCCGGAATTCGTACGGGCACGCTCGAACCGCTCGGCGACTTCGGCCCAGTTCGCGAGATGCCAGAACGCCTTCACGTAGTCGGCCTTGACGTTCAGGTAGTCCAGGTAGAACGCGTGCTCCCACATGTCGAGCATCAGCAGTGGGACGACACCAACCGGCACGTTCGCCTGCTGATCGAAGAGCTGGAAGATCAACAAGCGCTGGCCGATGGAGTCCCAGCCGAGAACCGACCAGCCTGAACCCTGGATTCCCGTCGCCGTAGCGGCGAAGTGCGCTTGGAAAGCCGCGAAGGACCCGAACTGTTCGGCGATCGCCGCGGCGAGTTCGCCCTCCGGCTCCCCACCACCGTTCGGTGACAGGTTGTGCCAGAACACCGTGTGGTTCGTATGCCCGCCGAGATGGAACGCGAGATTCTTCTCGTGCAGGTTCACCGCGGCAAAGTCACCCGAGTCGCGGGCCTCGGCGAGCTTGTCCAGCGCGGTGTTCGCACCAGCGACGTACGCGGCGTGGTGCTTGTCGTGATGTAGCTCCATGATCTTGCCACTGATGTGTGGCTCGAGAGCTGCGTAGTCGTACGGCAGGTCGGGCAGGGTGTAGATGGTCATCTCTGAAGTCCTCTCGGTCGTCTCGAGATCGAACCTAGAACCTCAAGTCCAGCTCAGCTCAAGAATTGGTGAGGAGGGACACCTTTTGGGGTGAGCCCCCTCATCGCTTCAGTGCGCTGCGGTTCCCTTCTTTGGCGGCGACGACGCGGGTACGCGCCGGTGGCCGCCCCTTCCGCAATCTTCCCGCTTCACCGGTTGGCACCTTCACAAGTTGGTCGCTTCCGATCCTGTTATCCCTACAAAACAAGGTGGGTCGGTACTCACAGCTGTTGTCAGTTCTTGCGTCCTCTGAACCGAAACCTACGAGTCAGGTGCTGCTTGCGAGGAACCCAGTCACCCACGAGGGACACGATGATGCGACGCATGCCTACCCTCCTACAAACATCCGTCGCCATAGTCCACCTTCGTCTAGAAGGCGCGCATAGGAACGCCGCGAGACTGCCCGACATGACCATTCGCGGGCGACACGGAACGGGCTGCTTCGACTCGATCTCTCATCCGTCACCGAGGCAGACGGTCAGTGCACCGTCAGCGCACTGACACCGAGATGTAAGGCCACCGTTCCATCGTGGGGTCCATCAGCACAGCGGGATCTTGGTTTGGCCATGCCCGACCGGCTTCCTTGGGAGGAGAAGGAAACAACATGAACAAGTTCACGACACTCGCGGTCACTCTGCTGGCCAGTGGCGCGGCACTCGGAGCCACCACCGCTAGCAGCGCATCTGCTGCTGAGTTGACCAGCAGCACCACGAACGCATCATCCGCTCAGACCACAATGTCCACCGCAGCGCAGTCGGTTGACACCACCGGGACTTCGTGCACCTGGGTACACGCGAAGCGGTACATCCCTGACGGCGAGGGCTCCAATGCAGGCTGGATCGGCTGGGTTGACTACAATCAGGGCGGATACGACCAGGACAACGTTGTCATCCACGACAAGATGCTCGACGCCCAGTCTGCTTCTGTCCTGGTGAAGAACAACCACACGGGTGCGACTGCGTACAAGCACGTGTACAGCGGCGATGTCGAGTGCCTGGACGTGGGAAACGTTCCCAACGGAGAGACCGTGAGCTGGAAGGCCTGCGGCTGGGACAACGGCGCCGTTCAGGAGTGCAGATACGGCACGTTCGAGGAGTAGGAGCGGGTTCGCTGAACACGGACACGGCGGCTTCACGTTCCACAGCTCGACCGGCGCGATCATCGACGACCGTACCCGACGCACCGAACCGCCGAAGCCCGTCACCAGCGGGCCAATCGGCACGCGTGCTCAGCTAGGGACGCGAATGAGTAGTACGCCCGGCTGTACCTCGGCGGTGAACTCGGTGCCCTCACCGATCGGATCGCCGTCGAGCTGACGGGGCGTCGGACGCTCGGCGCGTACGACGACCTTGCGGCCGGTGAGACGGTCGAGCTTCTCGTCGGTGCGCCGACGGCGGGTGAGTACGCGCGCCACGAGGCGTACCCAGCTCCAAGCGCGGGGCGGTGCGATGACCACGACGTCGATCTTGCCGTCGTCGATGGTGGCGTCCGGCAGCAGCGGGATGCCGCCTTGCAGTTGGCCGACGTTGCCGACTACGACAGTGCGTGCGCGGTACTTCTCGAACTCACCGTCGTCCACGGCGATCTCCACCCGCACCGCGGGGTATCGCAGCTGCTGAAAGGCCGACACGACGTACGCGAGCCAGCCGACCTTGGCCTTCATCTCGTCGCCGACACCGGTCATGATGGCGGCGTCGAGGCCTAGCCCGGCCATCACCAGGAAGCTGGTGTTGGTGATCGTCTCGGCGGCACCCTCGTCCTCCGGGGTGTCGGGGCTGCGGAACGACGCGAGGTCGATTGCGCGGTCCTGGCCGTTGAACGCAACGTCGATCGCATCGCCCTTGTGCAAGGGGATACCCAGATTGCGCGCGAGTAGGTTGCCCGTACCCAGGGGGATGACTCCGACCGCCACGCCCGTACGCGCGAGCTCAGCACACACGACGCGCACCGTGCCATCGCCACCGGCGACGAGGACCAGATCGACGCCCGCTTCGAGAGCTTGGTGCGCCATTGACGTGCCGGGGTCCTCGATTCGGGTCTCGTAGAAGGTCGGCGTACGCCAGCCTGCGGCCGTGGCGGCGTCTCGTACCTGTTGGCGGAAGACAGCGTTGTCGCCGACCTTTATCGGATTGAACACCACGGCGACGCGCTTCGACCCCGTGCCGGTCGTGGTGATGCGCGGGACGATGCCGTCGACTGCGGCGCGCATGACGATGACCCAGGGAATGAGCACGAGGAGAGATCCGAGCAGCAGCCCGGCGACCACGTCGCTGAGGAAGTGCACTCCGAGGAAGATGCGGTCGACGGCGATCAACGCGCCGACGGCACCCCACATAGCGATCAGGGCGTAGCGAATTGGGCCGCGAGCCGTGATCACGATCGTGAGCAGAATCATCGACGTGACCAGGACGCCCGCGCTGAGCGAATGCCCGCTCGGGTACGAAGTGCCGCCGATCTCGACAAGACGGAGGTCCAGGCCCGGGCGTGGTCGATCGAGCAGGCTCTTGGCGAACAGCGCGGCGAGCGTCGCGAGGAGCCCGGTCACGAGCAACCAGAGCACCGTGCGGTAGTGCCGGCGGGCGAGAAGCGCGATCGCGATCGCGATGATCAGCACGGTGACGTAGCCGCCGCGGCTGACGTTCTGAACCACGGTCCAGAAGTCGATCCACGTCTGTCGGCCCGCACCCAGGTCGTACGCCCATTCGGCGACGGCATCGTCGAGGTCGATCAACGGCGCCCACTCGAAGTGGACGGCGAGCGTCAACAGGGCCAATACGGCGACCATCGCGCCGATGACGACCCACCAGATGCGCGGCCGGGCAGGATGGGCTCGGCGAAGGTCGATGGGCACGGAGGACGTCCAGATGGTCGGAGACGGGCCCGACCAGCCTAATCGAGACGAATGGGGCAGACGCGCTGCGTACCGGAACAATCGCGTTGACGTGCGCCGATAGGC
The DNA here is from genome assembly GCA_023100825.1 of Nocardioidaceae bacterium SCSIO 66511. Classification (NCBI taxonomy): domain Bacteria; kingdom Bacillati; phylum Actinomycetota; class Actinomycetes; order Propionibacteriales; family Nocardioidaceae; species Nocardioidaceae bacterium SCSIO 66511. The sequence continues at coordinate 244,095 of CP095846.1, forward strand.
TTACGTCGTGATTGACGTACGCGTACTCCGTGATGACCCACAGGCGATCAGGGCTGCTCAGGAGCGGCGCGGAGAGTCTCCCGCCATCGTCGACGATCTGCTGGCAGCAGACGAGCGGCGCCGGTCGAGCATCGCGGCGTTCGAAGAGCTGCGAGCCGAGCAGAAGCGGCTCGGCAAGCTGATCCCGAAGGCACAGGGTGACGAGAAGCAGGCGCTGCTCGCTCAGACCAAGGAGCTCTCGGCAAAGGTGAAGGAGGCCGAGGCGCAGCAGAACGCCGCGGCGGAGGCCTTCGAGGAGTTGCTCAAGGCTGTCCCGAACATCGCCGCGCCGGAAGCGCCCGTCGGTGGCGAAGAGAACTTCACCACGATCGAGACCCATGGCGTCGTACGCGACTTCGAGGCGGAGGGGTTCGAGCCGCGTGACCACCTCGAGCTCGGCGAGCTGCTCGGTGCTTTCGACGTCGAGCGTGGAGCGAAGGTCAGCGGGGCACGCTTCTACTACCTGACCGGTGTCGGTGCGCAGTTGGAGCTCGCCCTCGTCCAGCTCGCCATGCAGCGCGCGGCCGAGTGGGGCTTCACCCCGATGATCCCGCCGTCGCTGGTCGGACCCCAGGCGATGGAAGGCACCGGCTTCCTCGGCCAAGCGGCCGACGACGTCTACTACCTGCCGAAGGACGACCTGTACTTGGTCGGTACGTCCGAGGTGCCGCTCGCCGCCTACCACGGCGGGGAGATTCTCGACGCCGAAACGCTGCCCCGCCGTTACGCGGCGTTCAGCCCCTGCTTCCGACGCGAGGCAGGCTCGTACGGCAAGGACACCCGCGGCATCTTCCGGGTGCACTGGTTCGACAAGGTGGAGATGTTCGTCTACACGACGGTCGAGGAGTCGTACGCCCATCACGAGCGCCTGCTCGGCTGGGAGAAGCAGTGGCTCGACGACCTGGAGCTCCCGTACCGCGTGATCGACACGGCTGCGGGCGACCTCGGGCTGTCGGCGATCCGCAAGTTCGACTGTGAGGCGTGGCTGCCGACGCAGCAGCGCTACCGCGAGGTTTCATCGACCTCCAACTGCACCGACTACCAGGCGCGTCGACTCAACACCCGCGTACGCACGCCCGAAGGAACGGTGACGGCTGCGACTCTCAACGGCACACTGATGGCCAGCACTCGTACGATCATCGCGATCCTGGAGAACCATCAGCAGCGCGACGGGTCGGTCGTCGTACCGGCAACTCTGCGGCCGTTCATCGGAGGCCGTGACGTGCTCGAACCTCTCGGGAAGGCAACATGACATTTCGTCCGAAACTGTTGGCGCTCGACGTCGACGGCACTCTCGTCAACGATGCGAACGAGCTTTCGTCCGAGGTGTACTCCACCGTCCGCGCCGCGGTCGACGCCGGCATCCAGGTGGTGATCTCGACCGGGCGATCTCTGCCGGGAGTGATGGACGCCGCGCGCAAGCTCGAGCTCGGTGACGAGTTCGCCGTCGCATCGAACGGCGCGGTGGTGTTCGAGTACGACCCGATCGATGTGATCCACACGGTGACGTTCGATGCGCGCGAAGCGGTCAAGCTGCTCCTCGAGCACGTTCCCGACGCCGCCGTGGCCGTCGAGGAGATCGGCGTCGGCTACCGCATCAACAAGCCGTTTCCCGACGGCGAGATCAACGGCCGGATGACCGTGCAGTCGATCGAGGAGCTCGTCGCCGAACCCGTCACTCGTGTGATCATCCGCAGCCCGGAGAAGTCGGCTGAGGAGTTCGCCGAGATGGCGCATTCGCTCGGCCTGGTCGGTACGAACTACTTCGTGGGCTACACGGCATGGCTCGACCTCGCACCCGAAGGCATCTCGAAGGCATCCGGGCTCGAGGTCGTCACCGAACGCCTCGGCCTGACCGCGGCCGACGTACTCGCCATCGGCGACGGGCACAACGATATCGAGATGCTCGAATGGGCCGGGCGAGGTGTCGCCATGGGCCAGGCTCCTGTGCAGGTTCAGGATGCCGCCGACGACGTCACCGAGACGGTCGAGAACGACGGTGCGGCTCTGGAGATCGCTCGTCACCTTCGATGACGGTTGGCGTGATCTTCGGGCCCGCAGATCCGTACGATGCGCGGCTCTGCTCGAGACCGCCCAACCGAGTCGTGAACGCGAGTCTCGACAGGATGCCCATGATGAGGAGTCCGTTGAGTGCGTGGAGCCCTCCGAACCAAGCGTCCTGGTCGCTGCCGAGCGACGCCAGCCCGTACTGACCGAACGTTGCCAGGACGACGAGCAGCACGGTGACTCCCACCGCAGACTTGCTCGGGCGCGCGATCAACCCGAGGACCAAGATCACGACCGTCAGCGCCTCGATGATCATCCCGAGGAAGCGGTGGTCGTCGTAACCTGCGCCGAACGCACCGTGCCCGGCGAGGACGATCTGGAGGACGCACGCGACCAGGGTCAGCACGCCGAGCGCGCGGAATGCGGCGAAGGCTCCGCGCCGGATGCTGCTGGTTGCCGGCTGCCCGACGGACCGGTTGGCGGTCTCCGTCATGGCGTGACACTGCCCGGTGACTCTGGCGATGCGAAGATCGGCTCGACAACGGGGTGCAGGCCAGGTCGCCGACGCACCGCGTCGAGAAGAAGCCGTTGCGAGAGTCGAGCGAGTGCCTCGTCGACCTGTACGAGGTCCGCGTCCGTGAGGTTCGCTCGCCGACGTAGCCGCTGTAGCTCCGTCGCGATGATGTGATCGCAGTCGCGTGCGATGCGTTCCGCGAGCCGTGTCCCGTTCGCCCGTGAGGGCGCATGCTTGGTGGTCATACCTGCATGACGAAACGGCACCCGGGTCCGTGACATAGCGGCAGCCGTAGGCGTTGCTGGGCAGACGCGAGATCAGACGATCTCGAAGTTGGCCATCATGGCCATGTCCTCGTGCTCGAGGTTATGGCAGTGGAGGACGTACTTGCCCGGATAGCTGTCGAACTTGACGAGGATGCGCGCCGTCTCGCCCTCCTTGAGGTCGATTGTGTCCTTCCAGCCGGCGTCGGTCGCCAACGGCTCGTCGTCGTTCTTGTTGCGTGACAACACCTTGAACGGCACCTGGTGCAGGTGAATCGGATGCGCCGGATCGCTCGACAGCTCCCAGATCTCGACCGAGTCGCGTGCGGGCTTTGCGTCGATGCGGTCGACATCGAACAGCTTTCCGTTGATGGTCCACATGTCCATCCCGTCGCGTTCGCCGTCCTGATCGAAATCGAACTTGCGGGTCACCTCGGCATCGGCCTCCTTCAGCTCTTCGTACGCGCGCAGGTCTGCGAGGGTGTCGGGGATCGGCTCGGGCTTCGGCGCCTTTCGTACGACGCGGAAGCGCATGACCTCCGCCATGTCGTCGTCGCCTGCGTCGTTCGTCATCGTTATCTCATCGCCCAGGTCGTAGCCGCTGAAGTCGATCACGACATCGAAGCGTTCGGCCTGTGCGATCGGGATACTGTCGTGGGTCACCGGCGATCCGAGTAGGCCGCCGTCGCTACCGATCTGGATGAATCCGTCGTCCGGTGCCGGATCGAGGCCGAGCTCGAGACGCCTTGCGTTGCTGGCATTCAGGATGCGGAAGCGGTACGTGGTTGCCGCGACCTCAAAGACCGGCCACGGAGCGCCGTTGACGAGCATCACGTCGCCGAGCACGCCGTCCAGGTACTCTTCCTCGACGCCGGGGTCACCCATCAGAGAGTCGTCGCGTGCGGGGTACTTGAACGACCCGTCGGACTCGAAGGCGCGGTCGCAGATCATCAGCGGCACCTCGCGGTCGCCGGACGGCAGCCCCAACGCTTCCTCCTCGTCGTCGCGCACGATGTGGAAACCGGCCAATCCGCGCCAGACAGCCGGACCGGTGAAATCCATCCGGTGGTCGTGGTACCAAAGCGTCGATGCCCGCTGTCGCATGGGATAGACGTACGTACGTTGACCTTCGGAGATGTCGCCGCCTGCCATGTGCGAGTGGCCGCCGTGCCCGCCACCGCCTGCCGGCAGCACCAGGTCGATCGGGTAGCCGTCGTGCTCAGGCGACGTACGAGCTCCGTGCAGGTGTACGACCGTCGGTACCGGTAGCTCGTTGCGGTGGCGCACGACGGTACGCCGGCCGCTGCGCGACTCGATCGTCGGACCGGGGAAGGTGCCGTCGTATCCCCACACGGATGTCGTCGTACCGGGCACGATCTCCTGCTGCTCCGCACGCTGCACGATCTCGAAGTAGTCCGTCGTGTCGTCCGATCGGACAGGCCGCAGCTTCTTCGGGATCGGCAGCGCGCGTTCGTACTTGGCGGGTAGGTTGATCGCGCTCTCGAGCGACTTTCCCGTGGTGGTTGACCTGTCCGACAGCGAACAGCCGGTACTGACGAGCGGTAACGCGATCGCCAGTCCCCCCGATGCTCGCAGCAGCGTGCGCCGGCTCAGAGTCACGAGCCCGCCTCCGTACGGGTCGAGGCGAAGCCCTTCTCGCCGAACGCAAGCCGGGAGAGCAGACCCATGATGACCAGGCCGTTGAGGGCGTGGATGCCGCCGAACCACGCGTCGGTGTCGTCGCCGAGCTGTGCGAGTACGGTCTGGCCGACGGTGGCGAGCAATACGACGAGCACGGTCAACCCGACCGTCAACCAACTCGGGCGGGCCATCAGGACGACGATCAGCATCACGATGGTGAGCAGCATGATGATTCCGCCCAGGGCTCGGTGCGCGTCGAAGCTCGCTCCGTACGCCCCGAGCCCGGCGAAGACGATCTGCACGACGCACGCCAGCAGCGTGAGCGCACCGAGCGCGCGGAACACGGTGAGCGAACCCCGTCTGAACCCGCCGGGTCCGGATGAGGTCGGTGTGGGATGAGTCGAGGTGTCGGTCATGAGATGCCCCTTCTTTGGGTTTCGAGCGGCGAGAAGACCGGCGCGACAGCGTCGTGCAACGCGGGTTGCCGGCGGATCGAGTCGAGTAGCAGCCGGTCGGCGAGATCGGTGAGCGCCGCGTGGAGTGCGGCGAGATCCGCGGCCGAGAGTCCGGGACGCCGCCGGCGGAGGCGGTCCACCTCAACGGCGATCACGCCGTCGCAGTGCCGCGCTACGTGTGCCAGCAGCTCGTCGCCGTCGTGGGTCGTCAGCCGTGCCATGTCCGCCCCCTTAGCCGATCTTGCAGCCCGACTCTGCCGCTGTTTGGTGCGTCAGCGCGTCGGCCGAGGAGCGACTCTTCGCGTACGTCAGAGGGAGTACTCCGCTCCATGACGTACGCCGTGTGTGTCGATCGGGCGACTCAGGAGTGAACACTCGCGTGCCCGGCTCGGTCGCGACTCTCGGGCAGGTACGTGTTCGCTCGGCCCTCGACGTGTAAGCGGGGAACCCAGCGATCCAATACGCGCGGCAGCCACCAGTTCCAGCGCCCGAACAATTGCATGACGGCAGGGACGAGGAGCATTCGGACGATAGTCGCGTCGACGAGGATCGCCGCCACCATGCCGATGCCGAACGACTTCATTATCACGTTGTCGATCGCGATCATCGCGGCGAAGACCACGATCATGATCGTCGCCGCGGCGGTGATCACGCTGCCGGTTCCGGCGAGTCCCTGGAGCACGGCCCGGCCGTTGTCGCGAGTCCGGGACCATGTTTCGCTCATCCGGCTGATCAGGAACACCTCGTAGTCCATGGAGAGCCCGAACAGCAGCGCGAACATGATCACCGGGACGTACCCGGCAATCGGGGCCGGATCGTCGATGCCGACGAGCTCGCCAGCCCAGCCGCCGTCCAGGAAGAACGCCAGGACGCCGAGGGCAGCACCGACCTACAGGAGGTTCATCAGGGCGGCGGTGAGTGCGATGAGGACACTGCGGAACGCCACCAGAAGGAGCAGCATCGACACGATCACGACACCGCCGATGAGATAGGGGAGTCGGTCGACGATCTCTGAGTTCATATCGATGGTCGTTGCGGTACGCCCACCGACATGGACCTTCGTGTCACTGTCCGCGACCGCAGCCGGTATTGCCTCGTCCCTGACCGCGTGCACCAAGTCCTCAGTTGCGCCATCCTGTGGCCCGGTTGACGGCACGACACTGAGCATCGCTGTGTCCCCGCCCGCATCGAACTGCGGCTGGGAGACGGCGGCAACGCCGGCCGTGTCCTGGAGGTGAGCGCGAAGCCGTTCGATGACAGCGCCGTCGGCGTTCGTCGTGTCGGCGACGACGAGCAGCGGGCCGCTCGTACCCGCGCCGAATGCGTCGGCGACCATTTCGTACGCCTCCCGATTGGACGTGCCGGCAGGGTCGTTGCCCGCATCGGGAATCGCGAACCTAGCACCGAAGAACGGCAGCGCCAGCAGGATCAGTACTGCGAACGCGCCCGTGGCGGCGAGACTGCTGCGCCGTTGCACGAACCGGCTCCATCGCACCCATCCCGGCGCGGCGACCAGGTGACCATCGGCATCGACGTGAGCAGTCGGTCGGCGGCGGATCGGGAGCCGAAGCCGGTCGATGCGCGTACCCAGGTAGCCGAGCATTGCCGGAAACAGGGTCAGGGCAGCGATCAGTACGACGAGTACACCCATCATCGTCACGACGGCTGTCCCGTCCATGATCGACATGCCCATCGCGAACAGTCCGGCCATGCTGACCATCACCGTTGCGCCGGCCACGAGGACCGCCCGGCCCGCGGTGTCGAGTGTCGCAGCCGTCGCGGACTCGGTGTCGAGCCCCGCCGCGCGCCATTCTCGGAACCGGGTCACCATCAGCAGGGCGTAGTCGATCCCGACGGCAATACCGAGCATCGCCATGATCAGCGATGCGTAGTCCGGTACGTCGAACGCCGCTGCGACGAGCCCGACCAGGCTCATGCTCACGGCCAGTCCGCCGATCGCAACGCCGAGCGGCAGGCCGGCGGCCACAACGGACCCGAAGGTGAAGAGCAGGATGATCGCGGCCGCGGCCAGACCGATCAGCTCGGTGTGGTTCTCCGGCTGCTCGGCAATCTGGACCGCTTGCCCGCCGAGGGCGATGTCTACACCGGCTCCCTCCGCTTCGTCGGCGAGTGACAGCAGCTCGTCGGTGTTCTCGACGGGCATGTCGTTGGGGTTCGTTACGCCGAGGTGCACTCTGGCCACCAGAGTGCGACCGTCGGGCGAGACGGCGGCATTGGCGGCGTACGGATCGTCAACGGCCACGACGTTGGGCACGGCCTCCATCTCGTCCAGGAGGGATTCAACTCGGCTCTGCACACCATCGACGGTCACGTCGTCGGCCTGGACTACAACATCGATCCGGTCGCCGGCCTGGTCCGGGAATCGCTCGCTGAGCAGTGTCTGTGCCTTCGCCGAATCCGATCCCGAGAGCGTCATCGCGTTGGTCGGCTCATCGCCGAGGGTCTGCGAAAGCCCGATGGCAAGGCCAAGGCTGAACAACCAGGCGAGCAGGACTGTTCCTCGTCTGCGGAAGCAGAGCCGTGCGATTCTGCCCAACGGGCCGGGCTCGTGGTTGACCCTTTGGCGCGGGCTGCCGTCGGCCGCGGTGGCTGCCTGTGGTGGTGAGTTCATATCAGCGATCGTCGCGTCGACATCGGGTTGGTCGCGTCGGCCCGCTGCTGAATCCGTGTACGCAGTTCTACGTACGTCTGGCGAGGCGACCACGCCGATCGACGTACGCCGCCACCTCATTTGGTGGACTCGTCCGGGGTCACCGAAACCTGGAATCAAGGCCATGCGAGAGTTTGCGGCCCGGCTCGGCCGGTCCACCCTGATCCAAGACGCGCTCCTTGCCGTCTTCATCACCGCCATGCAGGTGCAAGGCGTCCGACAGGCCGCCGAAGGGTCGGAGGTGGCGGCGCGATCTCTCGGCGCGTTCGGTGATCTCGGGTACGTGCTCCTCGCGCTGAGCGGCCTCGTGCTCGTCGCCCGACGACTGTTCCCCACTACGGTTTTCGTCGTCACCGCACTGATCAGCATGCTGTACTTCTCGCTCGACTTCCCGGACGGCCCGGGCTGGATCGCACTGTTCGTGGCGACCTACACCCTGACCGCTCATGGAGACGGGCGACGGTCATTGGTGATCGCCGGAGTGGGCATCGCGACGCTCGCTGCGAGCTGGCTGATCGCCGATGCTGACATCGAGCCACGGGCGGCCATCGGCTGGGTGTTCTTCCGGATTGGTGCGTCGATCATGAGCGCTGCGCTGGGCGAGTCGGCGCGGTCGCGGCGGGTCATCGCCGCCGAGGCTCAGGAGCGTGCGGAGCGCGCCGAACGCACCCGGGAAGAGGAGGCGCGGGCGCGAGTCGATGCCGAGCGACTCCGGATCGCACGTGAGGTACACGACACGGTCGCCCACTCGATTGCGATCATCAACGTCCAGGCAGGTGTCACCGCGCATGTCCTCGACAAGCGCCCGGAACGTGCGCGGGAGACGCTGGTCGCCATCGAACACACGAGCTCCGCAGCCCTCCACGAGATGCGCGCGATTCTCGGTGTGCTGAGGGATGCGAACGACGGGCGGGCGCCTCATCCTGGCCTCGGACAGATCGACGAGCTGATTGCGAAGGCGCGGGCAGCTGACCTCGACGTCGAATGCGGCGGCGATCCGGCAGGGACCGAGCTGCCCACCGCGGTCGGCAGCGCCGCGTATCGCATTGTGCAAGAGTCGTTCACGAACGTGATCCGTCATGTCGGACCCACCCGGGTCGTTGTCGTCGTCGAACGCACGCCAGATCATCTCGACGTGAGCGTGACCAACGAACCTCCCCGGCACGATCGCGGCCGGGCAAGAACCGCGCACGAACGGGTCGGCGAAGATACGGAGGGCGGACTCGGTCACGGGATCGCCGGTATGCGTGAACGCTGCGAGCTGCTGGGCGGTGAACTCGACGCGGGCCCGACTCGCGACGGCGGATTCGAGGTCAGGGCGCGGCTACCTCTCGCGCCCGTAGGGGCGGTTCCCGCATGAGTGCTTCGACTCCAGCCCGACCGGACGAGCCCATCAAGGTCCTGCTCGCCGACGACGAAGGCCTCGTACGCTCCGGATTCCGGGTCTTACTCGATACCGAGGACGACATCACTGTGGTCGGCGATGCCACCAACGGACTCGACGCGGTCGAGCAGGCCAGGGCAACCCGACCCGACGTCGTGTTGATGGACATCCGGATGCCGAAACTGGACGGGATCCAGGCGACGCGAGCGATCGCCGCGACGCCGGGGCTCGAGCAGGTGCGGGTGTTGATCTTGACGACGTACGACACCGATGCCTATGTGTACGAAGCGCTGCAGACCGGAGCCAGCGGTTTCCTGCTGAAGGATGCCGGTCCGGCGGAGCTGCTCCACGCCATCAGGGTTGTGGCTGCCGGCGACGCCCTCCTCGCGCCACGGATCACGCGGCGTCTGATCGGACAGTTCGCGGCCCGACGTACCGCCGAGGCGGAGGGTGAGGCGACGCTTGGCTTGTTGACCGAGCGCGAGCGCGAGGTCCTCGCCTTGCTCGGCCAGGGCCTGAGCAACGACGAAATAGGCGCACGGCTGTTCCTCAGCCCGGCAACCGCGCGTACGCACGTGAGCCGTGCGATGGGCAAGCTGGGCGCCCGCGACCGTGCGCAGTTGGTGGTGATCGCGTACCAGACCGGACTCGTCACGCCGTGATGTCTGTGGTGACGCGATCAGCGTGACGCCTGTTTGCGGATCCGCCCCCACGGCTTGAACACCGAGAGGGTGACCGCGATCGTCAGCGCAGTGAGCGAAACGGTCGGCGGAAACCCCATCTGCCCCGTATCGACCGGGCTCGGGGTCTCACCGGCGAGCACGGCGCGACCGTACGCATCCAGGTCGTTGACGCCGGGTCGCAGCGCAACCAGCACCAGAGTGGTGAGGATGATGTTCAGACACAGTTTGATCGTCACCCACCAGTAGCGGAGCAGGCCGTACTTCGTGCCGAGCCCGAGCAGTACGCCGGTGGTGAGGCAGACCAACCCCGCAGTGAACATCGGCCATACCGCGATCATGCCGAGCGCGCGGTACGCGACTGCCTGTGTCTGGACGTCGTCGGTGACGAGGCTGACGACCGTCAGCAGTGCGATGACCACGTCGATGCCGATCCACGCGGCTGCCGACGCGATATGTGTCACGAGCATGGTCTTACGCAGTCGTCGACTGACCGTCAGCGTCGGTCGTACCTTGTGGGCCGTAGCGGTGGACATCACGATCTCCAGGTTCTGGCAGAGCCGGGTGGCTCGGTGTGATGTCGACTATCGCGTCGACTGGCCGGGCACCGCGTCCCATGGGAGACGGCATCGCGCGTACGTCAGCGGGCGCAGCACGGGCTGCGGGCCGAGGCCGACGGTGGTAGTGCCGTGATCAGCGATCTGCTTCGACGACAGAGTCGAAGCAGTCGAGCACATCGTCGACGGTGGGTACGTTCTTGCGCTTGGGCTCGGGGCGCGCGGGCGCGGCCTCTGCCTCGCGTGCCCTGCGCAGATGCCGCTTCACCGTCGACAGCGAGCAGCCGAGGCGCTCGGCGATCGACTCCAGCGAGTCGGCGGGGAACGCCGCCCGGGTGGAGAGCACGGTCTGATGGTCGATCGGCTTGCCCTCGGCGCGTACGCCGGCGATGGCGTCGAAATCTTCGGTCTGCACCGAGACACCGAGCATTCGACGGATGCGACGGCGTTCGCGGGCCGTCGTGCAGCCGACGTACCCGGAGACATCGACGTGTACGACCGCGCGGTACAGACAATCGATGAACAGCGGGCATCCGGCGCACGCGTTGCGGACGGTCTCCAGCCGCTCGCGATACTCAGCCCAGACCGCCTTCGCCACCTTGGACTGGACCGGCGGGTTGTCGAGCATCTCATCGAGATACAGCTGCGGTTGCGCGGCGCAGGGCGGCACCTCATCATCGCCGGGTGCACCCGGCGTGGATGGAGTGACCTGCATTTGTGTCCCGTCGTCTCTAGGCAGAACTACGGCTCGTGCGGCTCAGCGTACGCATGCTCGATGCGCAAGATACTCGGCCACGGGGTGTTCCGGACACCCCGCCGTCCGGTTGAGACGCACTATGCCCGCACAGGGTTCACCCAAAGCGCATCCGAGTCAGAGATACATCCCGCGTCCGCCGGGCGACTCTCCCTCGCCGACACCTTGCCCTTGCGCGCCGGCTTCCAACCCTCCGGGCAACGCGCGGCGGATCTGCTGCAACTGGGACTGCGCAGCCATCTGCTGGGCGTAGATCGCGGTCTGGATGCCGTGGAACAGGCCCTCGAGCCAGCCGACGAGCTGGGCTTGCGCGATGCGCAACTCGGATTCGGACGGTGTTTCGGACCCGAACGGCAGGCTGAGCCGCTCCAGCTCCTCGATCAGCTCGGGCGCGAGCCCGTCCTCGAGCTCCTTGATCGAGGTCGTATGGATCTCACGGAGCCTCGCCCTGCTGGCGTCGTCGAGCGGCGCGGCCTTCACTTCTTCGAGAAGCTGCCGGATCATCCCGCCGATCCGCATCACCTTCGCCGGCTGCTCGACGAGGTCGGTGACCGACGGAGGCGTGTGCTCGCCGTCGTCGGACAACGGGACCGGTTGGCCGTCGGGTCCTATCACGGTGTGTTCGGATGGCGTCTCGGACATACGGCCACTCTACTGAGTCCAGCTGGCCGAAATCAGGCGACTGCGCGTACGCCCCAATCGACGCGGTACGTCGCACCCGGCGCGATCACGACGAGGTCGTTGCCACTTCGGAAGGCGTCGGGCGGGCTGGTGCAGGGCTCGACCGCGATTGCGTCGCGGTCGGGTGGCGTGAAGAGCTGCACCCACGGCATGGCCGGTGACCACCACACCTCTACTCCGCCGATGCGGAGGCGATGACGCCCGTCGTCTGATGCCGCGATTCCGCTGAACGCATCGTCGAGGTGAAGCGGCCCGATCGGATGAGCCGAGGTGAAGTCGTACGGGGTGTCGACGGCGGACTCTTGGCCGATCGGCAGGAGGCGCACGTCATCGGTGAGCAGGCGTTCGGTGGCCTCGAGTCGCAGCGGCGCGGCGTCGATCGGCGTGACGCCCGGGCGGATGTACGGATGGAAGCCGCAGCCGAACGGTGCGCGGGTCGCCCCGGTGTTGCTGGCATCGAGGCGCACGGTCAGCCCCGAATCGGTGAGTGCGTACGTGAGCGTCAGGACCAGCTCGAAGGGATAACCGGCCGGCTGCGCGAGCTCCAGGCGCAGCGTCACCGTGTCGTCGGCGCGCTCCGAACACTGCCAGTCCCGGTCGAGTACGAGCCCGTGCAGCGCGTTTCGGCGCTCCGGCTCGGTGACCGGCAACACGTGTTCGTTTCCGTCGAAGCTGTATCGCCCGTCGGCGATACGGTTCGACCATGGCGCCAGGACGGCGCCCCGAAAGTGCGGCGGCCCGGACTCGCCCGCCTGCGGAGTCACCAGGTCGGTGCCGTCATGGGTGAGCGTCGCGAGGCCTCCGCCGTGTCGGTTGACCTGCGCGGCGTACGCGCCGGCGGCGAGCTCGATCACGTGGTGAGGAGTACCTTGCCGATGTGCGTGCTGTCCTCGAGCGTTTGGTGCGCATCGCGTACCTGCTCGAGCGGGAAGGTAGTGTGCACGATCGGTCGAATCGCGCCTTCGGCGACCAGCGGCCACACGTTCTCGCGTACGCTCGCGACGATCGCGGCCTTCTCGTCGGCTGGGCGCCCACGCAGCGAGGTCGCCAGGACCGCGCCCCGCTTGCGTAGCAAGGTGGCGATGTTCAACTCGCCCTTGACCCCGCCCTGCATGCCGATGATGACGAGACGTCCGGACGTTGCGAGCAGATCGACGTTGCGGGGCAGGTACTTGGCACCCATGTTGTCCAGGATGACGTCGGCGCCGTGCCCGTCGGTCGCCTCTCGTACAACCTCGACGAAATCCTGGTCGCGGTAGTTGACGGCGATGTCTGCGCCGAGCTCACGGCATGCGTCGAGTTTCGCCTCGGTGCCCGCAGTAACGGCGACCCTTGCCCCGAGGGCCTTTGCGAGCTGGATCGCCATCGTGCCGATGCCGCTGCTGCCACCGTGTACGAGGAGCACCTCGCTCGGCTGTAGGCCGGCGAGCATGAACACGTTGGACCACACCGTGGAGGCAACTTCGACAAGGGAGGCGGCCTCGGTGGTCGTGATGCCGTCGGGCACGGGGAGGAGTTGTCCGGCGGGCACGGCCACCTGCTCCGCGTACCCGCCTCCCGAAAGGAGAGCGCACACCGGGTCACCGATGGTCCACCCGTCGACTCCCGCACCGACCGCGCTGACCTTGCCGGCGCACTCGAGGCCGAGTACGTCGGTCGCGCCGGGCGGGGGTGAGTAGTTGCCCATCCGCTGCAAGAGGTCTGCACGGTTGACTCCGGCGGCCTCGACATCGACCACGACCTCGCCCGCGGCAGGTTCTGGGGAGTCGCGGTCGACGAGCTCGAGGGCGTCGACACCGCCCGGCTCGGGCACAATCACTGCACGCATGCCGCAACCGTAACCGGCCGCGCGCCACCGCTTGAGGGAGTGGTCTACGGTGCAGGCATGAAGCGGTTCGACGTGAAGTTCGCCTCAGGCCCAGATGCCTGTGCAGGTTGGCTTTACGAGCCCGACAGCGCCCCTCCGCGTACCCCTGTCGTGGTTCTCGGCCACGGTCTCGGCGCGACTCGGGAGATGGGCCTCGCTGCGTACGCCGAACGCTTCTGCGAGGCGGGCTACCGAGCGCTCGCATTCGACTACCGCCACTTCGGCGACAGCGAGGGCGAGCCGCGACAACTTCTCGACCTACGGCGCCAGCTCGACGACTGGACGGCGGCCGTTCACTACGCACGTACGCTGCCCGGCGCAGACCCGGAGCGGGTCGTGCTCTGGGGTACGAGCCTGGGAGGTGGTCTCGTACTGTCCGTCGCCGCTCGTGACCACCGCATTGCCGCGGTGATCGCACAGTGTCCGTTCACCCACGGGATCGCGTCGGCCGTCAAACTCGGCCCGACCAGCAGTACGAAGGTCCTCCTTGCCGGCCTGCGAGACCTCGGAGCGCATCTGCGTCATCGCAAGCCGGCGACGGTGCGCATCACCGGTCAGCGCGGTGATGCGGCGCTGATGGTGACGAGCGATGCGGCCGACGGCTATGCGTCGCTCGTGCCCGTCGGCGGCAGCGTGCCCGATCGAGTCTCCGCGCGGGCCGGGCTGACGATCCCGATGTACGCGCCGGGCAGAGCGGTGCGGAGCATCGAATGTCCGGTGCTGTTCTGCGTATGCGACAACGATTCCGTCGCGCCCGCGCGAATCACGCGCTGGTACGCACGGAAGGCGCGTACTCGCGAGGTGCGGCGCTACCCGATCGGTCATTTCGACATCTACCACGGTGACGCGTACGAGTCCGCGATCGCCGATCAACTGGCCTTCCTGGAGCGCCGCGTACCGGTCGGCTGAGACCCGAGCACGGTGCGGTTCGTCACGACCTCGCCGGGACCCAGCTCCCCGTCGGTTGCGTGTGCGCCAGCCACTCGATCGCGATGACCACCGCGATGACCTGGGCCGCGAGAATTCCCACCAGTACGAGGATCTGTGCCGCTCCCGCCTCGGTCGGAGAGCCGCCGCCGAGGAGCACACCGATGAATGCACCGGGCAAGGTCACCAGCCCGACCGTGCGGGTCTGGTCCATCGTCGGGATGAGGGCCGTGGTCGCGGACGGGCGCATCAGCATCAGCGCGGACTCGCGATCCGACAGTCCGAGGGCGAGAGCCGCCTCGTACTCACCGAAGCGTTCCGACAGCGCCTGCAGCGAGAGCCGCCCGGCGACAGACGTACCGACCATCGCGTTGCCGATGATGATGCCCGAGATCGGGAGTACCGCTTCGGTCTGCCACGGTACGACGCCGCTCGCGAGCACGACCGTGAGGACCGGCGCCACCCCGACGGCGATGGGAACGATCGGCCACAGCGGTGGCCCGCTTGCACGGCCGATTCGCCCCCACGACGTCCACGCCCCGACGATCAGCATCAGCGCGATGAACGCGGCGGTCCAGTAACCCGAGCGAAGCACCCAGACGAGAACCAGCGAAACCGCGGCGAGTTGGACGACCGCGCGCACAACGGAGTACGCGAGCCGCCGCGAGACCTCGAGTCGGCTGACCGCGCCGATGACCACGGCGAGCAGCGTCAGACCGGCGAGGACCGGCCCGAGCGCCCAGCTCGTCGCGTCGATCACTCGTCGTCGGAGGTGGGCGGGACGAGTGAGCGGATGACGGCATCGACGTCGGCGATGTCAGCGAGGGATCCGCCTCGCGCCGCGGCTGCGTAGCCGATCAAGAACGCCGTGACGGGTGCCGCCGGCCGCTCGACGGCGTGAGCAACGTCGCGGGCGGTGTCCAGGATCGTGCGAAGGTCGGGCTCGACGTCGATGTCGAGTGCCTGGCGTGCCTCGTCGGTCCACTGCTGCAGGTTCATGGCTCAGACGGTATGTCGTCCGGTGTATCGATGTCGTGCGACTCGTCGCCGACCGCTGAAACGCGCGTTAGTTCGAGGGCTCCGAGCAGGTCTCGCATCGCGGCGCCGGCCCAGGTGTCCCGCGTACTGACCCGTCGCTGGAGCGAGGACGTACGTACGACCGCGCACAGCCACTGCGGTCGTGCGGCGGAGTCCTGCAGCACCGCGCCGTCTCCTGCCACGCCGTCGACCAGCCTGGCGACGGTCGACCGCTCGACGTAGGGAAGGTCGCCGGCGAGAACGGCGACAAGGCCCGAGTCGAGGTACGGCACCGTACAGGCCACACCGTTCGCCGGACCCGTGCCGGGCGGCTCTTCGCGGACCCAGCGAATGCGCGCGTCGTCTTTGACGGGTCGCGCCGGGCCGACCACGAACCGCGTGTCCGCGTCGTCGACGGCCGCGAGCACCCGGTCGAGCACGGAACGGCCCCCGACCGTCACCCGCGTCTTGTCGGTGCCGAGGCGTGACGAGCGGCCGCCGGCGAGGATGACGGCGTCATAGGGGGTCACTCGCCCATCTTGGCAGTCCTGCCAAGATGGATGGATGCGCATCGCCTTGCACCAGATGAGTGCGACGACCGATTCGGCCGAGAACCGCGAGGCCGTCGAGAACGCTCTCGACGGCGTACGTTGCCCGGTCGATCTGGTCGTGCTCCCTGAGGCGGTCATGCACGACTTCGGCGCACCCGATTACGACCTTGCCCCCGTCGCCGAGCCGCTGGACGGCCCGTTCTGTTCGCTGCTCGCGCGCCACGCCGAACGCCTCGCCACGACGATCGTCGCGGGCATGTTCGAGTCGAGCGACGGGCTGCCGTACAACACACTGGTCGCATTCGGCTCGGACGGTTCGCTGCGTGCCGCGTACCGCAAGATCCACCTGTACGACTCGTTCGGCTACCTGGAGTCGGAGCGGCTTTCGCCGGGGGAGGTCACGACCACAACGATCCCGGTCGCCGATCGCACGATCGGGCTGATGACCTGCTACGACCTGCGATTCCCGGAGTATGCCCGCGAGCTCGTCGACGCCGGCGCCGATGTGTTGGTCGTACCCGCAGCCTGGGTTGCCGGTCCGCTCAAGGAGGACCACTGGATCACCCTTCTCCGCGCCCGCGCGATCGAGAACACCGTCGACGTGATCGGCGTCGGCCAGAACGGTCGCCGCTACTCGGCCGGTACGTCTGTCGTCGACCCGTTGGGTGTCGTCAGCGTTGCTGCCGGTGAGCGTACGACGACCGTCTACGCCGAGGTGGAGGCCGGCCGGCTGGCCGAGGCGCGCGCCACGAACCCGTCGCTCGCCAACCGCCGGATAGGGCGGCCTCGATGAGCCATCGCAGCCCGATCGAGCCGGCCCGCGACAGCGAGACCGGCATGACGGGCCTCTACAACCTGCCAACGGTCGGCAATCAGCGCCCGCGATCCGGCCGGTGGTATTCGGTGTTGTGCTGGCTCGTGCTGTTGGTCGCGGGCACGGCGGCCGCTCTGACCGGTTTGGTCGACCTCGGGATCGACGTGACCGACCGGGTTGCAGCGGTCGGCTCGGCGTTACTGACGGTGCTGTACATCGTCGCGCTGGCGCATCGCTGCGGTGGCCGCGTGGTCCTGTGGGGCGGTCTCACGCTCATCGCAGCAGTCACCTGGCTGGTCTGGGACCCCTCTTGGCTCACCGCCGGGATGGCCGTTGCCGGCGCGGTGTCGTCCGGCGTACTCGCGGTGATGCTCACCCGTCCCGCACGTACGTGGTGGCAAGCGGCGATGGAAGCACTCATCGCTGCCGTCGTCGCGGGAACCGGCGCGGTGGCCGTTGCGGGCTTCGAAGCCGACGTGATCACCCAGCGCTACAACATCAGCGTCCACATCCTCGCGCTGATCCTCACCATCAGCGTCGTCTGGGGCCTCGGGGCCGGCCTGCACGGCCTCGGCCGCCGTGGGTTCGTGACGATCCTGGGCGGGGCAGTCCTGATCCTCGTCGTCTTGACCTACGGCACGATCTTGCGGACGTACGGCTCCTCGACCGTCGTCGACGGGGTCGACGATCTGATCGCCTGGTTGCGTGACACCTTCGGGGGCGTACCCCGGCCGAGCGAGGTGCTGGTCGGGTTCCCGGCCCTCGTCTGGGGTGTCAGCACACGCTCGACCCGGCGCCAGGGCTGGTGGATGTGCGCGTTCGGCGTCATCGGCACCGGCACCATCGCAACCTCGCTCGTCTCACCCGATGCAGTCACCGACTACGTCGCCTGGTCGTCGGTGTACTCGGTCGTTCTCGGCATCCTGCTCGGCCTCGTCGTACGCCGCATCGACCAGCTGCTCACCGGCGGCACCGGACGCCGCGCTCGCCGCAACGAGGCCGAGGCACAGATCCGGCCCGAACCGCCACGTACGGCGGCCTTGCGGTAGCCCGGCACTCCTCGGATGCGACAATCGGTGCCGGCGTCGTACGCGGCGCCGAGGAGGGGTGCCGGAGCGGCCGAACGGAACCGCCTTGAAAGCGGTCACTGGTAGAGATATCAGTCGCGGGTTCGAATCCCGCCCCCTCTGCCACGGCGGCTTCCCGCCCACCGAAGTTTGGTACGAATTGCACCACCGAGACGGTGCTGCGTGGTGCAATTCGTACCAAACTCCGGTCGACGGAGCGTCCGGTCCACACGGCGGCCGACCTGCAGGGCTGGGCTAGTCTTCGTACGCCATGTCTGATCAGCCCTCCGAGCGCCCCTCGGTTCCCGCCACCGTCTACCGCCTCGACGCCCGCCCGGGTCTGCGCCTGTTCGGGCTCAGGTTCGTTCTGGCAGCGGTCCTGGTGATGGCGGCCTGGTTGCTTGCCGGGATCTTCGATGACGGTTTCGGGCGGGTTGCGGCCTGGGTGCTCGGGGTGCTCGCGGCGCTGCTGGTCCTCGCCAGCGTGCTCCTCCTTCTCCTCCCGCCCGTGGTCGTACGCCTCGACGACGATGGGTACGCGCTGGGCCGAGTCCCGCAAGGGGGCGTACGTCAGGCGCGCTGGCGTGAGGTTTCGCGCGCGTCTACCGGAGACTCGATCCACGGGTACGCGCTCATCATCAGGGTCGGCGACGGCTCGTCCACGATCCCGCTGCTGCTGGTCGCCGCCCGCTCCGAGGAGCTGCAGCGCGAGGTGAACGAACGCCTCAACCGCGCACATGGATACCGCCCGTTGGAGTAGCCGGCCGGCGACCTAGTAGTCTGTGGCGACGCCACTTGTTGTACGCGAGTTCGTGCGCTCCGGTGGCATGGAGGTGTCGCATAGTGGCCTAGTGCGCCCGCCTGCTAAGCGGGTTGAGGATGAAACCTCTCGCGGGTTCAAATCCCGCCACCTCCGCCGCTGCGGCCAGCACTTCTCGAAGTGCTGGCCGCTTTGCATGCCCCCGCCGAGAAGCGATGCGATGATGCGGAGTGTGGACACCGTCGACCAGCGCGCGAGGTCGGGCGATCTGGCGCATCCCCCGAAGCTCAAACATTCGAAGTATCGCCACGAACTGCACGAGCTCCAGGTCGAGCTGGTGAAGCTGCAGTCATCTCTTCACGAGCACGGCCAGCGGGTGCTGGTGATCTTCGAAGGTCGCGATACGGCCGGGAAGGGCGGCACCATTGCGCGCTTCCAGGAGCACACGAATCCGCGATCCGTACGCCATGTAGCGCTCGCCAAGCCGAACGACACCGAGCGCAGTGAGTGGTACTTCCAGCGATACGTCGCACACCTGCCGTCGGCCGGTGAGCTCGCGCTGTTCGACCGGTCTTGGTACAACCGTGCCGGAGTCGAACGCGTGATGGGCTTCTGCACTGAGGAGGAGCACGCGCTGTTCCTGCGGCAGGCGCCTGAGCTGGAGCGATCGCTGGTGGAGTCCGGTATCAAGGTGTTCAAGCTGTGGCTCGCGGTCAACTACGACGAGCAGGCGCGACGTCTCGAGTCGCGCCGGACCGACCCCCTGAAGCGGTGGAAGCTGAGCTCGCTCGATCGGTTCGCCCAGGAACGCTGGGACGACTACACCGAAGCGATGGAGACGATGTTCCGGTTCACCGACACCGTAGAGGCGCCGTGGTGGGTCGTGAACAGCAACGACAAGCGGTCGGGTCGGCTGAATGCGATCCGGCTCGTACTCGACGGCCTCGAGTACGACGGAAAGGATCCCGACATCGCGCGACCACCCGATCCCGGACTGGTCTGTCGTCCGGCTGATGCATTCCCCCTGTAGGTCTAGACCCACTGCCGATCTAGAGGTACGACCCTCGTTGCGGCCGGATCAGCCTGCCAGACTCGAGGAGTAACGACCGAACGTCCCGAGGAGACCGACCGATGAACGAACAAGCCGCCGACGAATGGCTCCTCCCTTCGATCGTACTCAAGGTCGTGACCGTCATCGCGGTGTTGGTCTCGGCGGTCCAGGCGTCGGTATGGGCCACCATCTGTCTGCTGACCTGGGATTTGAAGTACCCGTGGTGGTTGTGGTCGACGCTCATCGCCGCCGCGGTGGTCGGGTCGTTCTGGGCATACAACGCGATTCTGCGACGGATTCTGGCCGACGAGCCCGCACCGTCCGAGGAGCATTGAGGCGCGCTCACGACGGCGCTCGTCGCGTGTGTGTCGCAACTACCGGGTAACGCTGGTCGCGTCGCCTAACCTGGACCTATGTTCGCTATCACGGGCGCGACGGGGGCGGTGGGCAAGCGAGTCGCCGCGCGTCTCGCCGCGGCGGGCGCGCAGCAGCGTCTGGTCGTCCGCGACCCGACCCGCGCACCGTCGTTGTCGGGCGTCGAGGTCAGTGCGCCGGCGGAGTTCGCCGACCGGGAGTCGATGGTCCGTGCATTCGACGGCACCGACACTGTCTTCCTGGTCTCCGGCCGCGAGGCGGCGAACCGGGTCGACGAGCACCGCAGCGCCGTCGACGCCGCTGTGCGCGCGGGCGTCTCACGCATCGTCTACCTGTCGTTCCAGGGCGCGGCGGAGTTCTGCACGTTCACCTTCGGTCGCGACCACTGGCATACCGAGCAGTACATCCGCGACTCTGGACTCGAGTTCACGTTCTTACGCGATTCGCTTTACCTCGGGGCGGTGGTTTCGTTCGTCGGTGACGACGGTGTCATCCGTGGGCCCGCCGGCGACGGACGGGTAGCGGCCGTCGCACGCGATGACGTCGCCGACGTCGCGGCGTCGATTCTGGTCGACGGCGACACCTCGGGTCGCACCTACGACGTCACCGGTCCGGACGCGATCTCGCTGGCCGAGGCCGCGCAGATCATCGGTCGCGCCTGCGGACGTGACATCACCTACCACGATGAGACGATCGAAGAGGCGTACGCGTCGCGTGCTCAGTACGCGGCCGAGGAGTTCGAAGTGACCGGCTGGGTGTCGTCGTACCAGGCGATCGCGGCCGGTGAGCTGTCGAAGGTGAGCGAGACCGTCGAGCGCATCACCGGCCACGCACCGATGGGCCTTCCCGAGTACCTCACTCGCCATCCGGCGAGCATCAGCCGGCTGCTTCCTCGCTTCGGCTGAACCAGCGCGAGCGGCGTACGCTCGGGCAATGACGATCACCGGCCGCGCTGCGCGGCTCCTCGAGCTTCACAATGCACCCGAGCTGCTCAAGCTGGTCAACGTCTGGGACGTCGCCAGTACGAAGGTCGTCGCGGACGCGGCCGGCACCCAGGCGATCGCGACGGCGAGTCATTCGATCGCCGCGTCGTACGGCTATCCCGACGGTGAACAGATCCCGGTCGACCTGATGATCGAGGCCGTCGGCCGCATCGCGGCCGCGACCGAGCTGCCCGTCACGGCCGATCTCGAGGCCGGATACGGCGCCCCTGGCGAGACGGTACGAAAGGCGATCGGTGTCGGCATCGTCGGCGCCAACCTCGAAGACCAGATGCGTCCGTTGGACGAAGCGGTCGCCGCGGTCGAGGCGGTCGTCGCCGCAGGCGAGAGCGAGGGAGTGTCGTTCGTACTCAACGCGCGTACGGATGCGTTCCTGCGGGGCGGTGACCGTCCTCGCGCCGAGGTGCTCGCGGAGGCGATCGAGCGCGGCCGGGCATTCCTCGACGCCGGCGCGGTGTGCGTGTTCGTACCCGGCATGCTCGACGAGCGGACGGTCGGGTCGCTGGTCGACGGCCTCGGCGAGCAGCGGGTGAGCGTGATCGGTGCACCGGGCGCCCTCTCCCATGCCGACCTCGAACGCCTCGGAGTCGCGCGCATCTCGTACGGACCGTTCAGCCAACAGGTCGCGCTGACGGCGTTGCAAGACTTCGCGTTCGACGTCGTCGCCGGCGGTTCACTGCCGGCGGGCACGCGTCCGCTCAACTGACGCCTGAGCGCCTCTCCGTCGCAGAACCTCTTCCGGGCGACCGGCCTCCCTCGCGCGGGTGACGTACCCGCGCGAGGGCCGTGCCAGACTCTTGGATCGTGACGACCACTCGGATCCGGCAGATCCTGCTGGCACCCATACGCCCGCGCGCCTGGCGCCATTGGGTGTATCTCGTGCTTGGTGGGGCAGTGATGCTGCCGTACGTGTTCGTCGCAGCCACTCCGATCGGGTTCAGTACCGAGCTGCCGACGGGGCCACTCGTCGGATTGCTCGCCCTCGTAGTGCTCGCGACGATCGCTGCCGTTGCGGCGACCGGCACCATCGATGCCGTACGCAAGGTGGAGATGTTCACCGCTCGCGAGCTGCTCGGTGGTGGCATCCGGGACATCGCCGTGCCCGACCGCCCGCCGCGCGAGGATCGTTGGCGGGCCGGTACGTACTTCACGATCCACCTGCTTGCGGGTGGCATCATCGGCACGCTCACCATCACGATGGTCCCGCTCGCGATCTCCTGGATCGTCTACCCGCTCACGGGCTGGGACGGCGATATGGGTGTTGCTCGTCCGACGTACCTGATGCCGGTCTATGCGGCGGGGATGCTCATTGGCTTCGGGTATCTCATCGCGATACTCGGCGAGGTGCTCGCTCGCCTGGCGCCGCGGCTGCTCGGGCCGTCGCAGGCCGCCCGGATCGCGCAGATGGAGCGGGTCGCCGATGACCTCGCCGAGCGCAACCGGCTCGCCCGAGACCTGCACGACTCGGTCGGCCATTCGCTGAGCGTGGTGACCTTGCAGGCAGCGGCCGCGCGCCGCATGTGGAGCAAGAATCCGGACTTCGCGTACGAGGCGTTGGGCGCTGTGGAGCAGTCCGCGCGTACCGCGCTCGCCGACCTCGACCATGTGCTCGGTCTGCTCCGCGAGGAGACGACCGAGGAGGCGTCCGCGACGCTGCAGCAGCTCGACACGCTGGTCCGCCGCAACCGCGCAGCCGGTGCGACGATCGAGGTGGATGTCGACGGGGCGTTCGACAGTGTCCCGATCGGCGTCTCACGAGAGGCGTACCTGATGGTGCAGGAGTCGCTGACGAACACGACCCGCCACGCCGCCGGCCGCCCGGTGGACCTATGCGTCCGCGTGCGCGATCATTCGCTCAGCTTGGTGATCCGCAACCCGCTTCCCGCGGCCGAGGCTCACTCTCGACCGAGTGGCGGGCGTGGTGTGCGCGGCATGCGTGAGCGCGTCGAGGCACTCGGCGGCACGATCGACATCGGCGCCGACGGCGACGATTGGCGGGTAGACATCCATCTCGACTGGGAGGCAGTCACATGACCATCCGAGTGTTGCTCGTCGACGACGAGTACCTCATCCGTAGCGGGCTCCGCGCGATCGTCGACTCCGAGGATGATCTCGAGGTCGTCGCGGAGGCGTCCGACGGCACTGAAGTGTTGCCGCTCGTACGCTCCTTGCGTCCCGACGTCGTGATGATGGACGTACGAATGCCGACGATGAACGGCATCGACACGACTCGGATGCTCATCGACAAGCTCGACGACCCGCCAGCGATCCTGGTCGTCACGACGTACGAGAACGACGAGTACGTGTACGACGCCTTGCGCGTCGGCGCCCGTGGCTTCGTGCTCAAGCGCATCACGCCCGAGGGCCTGATCGAGGCGATCCGGGTGGTCGCGAAGGGTGAGTCGCTGCTCTTCCCCGCCGCGGTACGCCAGCTCGTCGCCGCCCAGGCCGATAAGCGCAAGAAGCGTGAGCTGCCCGCGCTGACCGACCGCGAGGGCGAGATCCTGCGGCTGATGGCGACCGGGGCGTCGAACGCCGAGATCGCGAAGGAGCTCTACATCACCGTCGAGACCGTCAAAACCCATGTCGGTAACGTGCTCGCGAAGGTCGGCGCGCGCGACCGTACACAGGCGGTCATCGCGGCATACGAGTCGGGCTTCGTGGAGGCCTGAGCAGGAGGTTACTCGCGCAGATAAGCCAGCACGGCGAGTACCCGCCGGTGTCCGGCGGCGTCGGGCGGGAGGTCGAGCTTCGTCATGATGCCGCCGACATGCTTGGCAACGGCAGCATCGCTGACCACCAAGGTCGTCGCGATTTCTGCGTTCGAGCGGCCTTCGGCCATCAGCGAGAGCACCTCGCGTTCGCGCGGGCTCAGCCGGCGCAACGGGTCACGCTTGTTCGAGACCATCAGTCGTACGACGTCAGGGTCGAGCACGGTGCCGCCCGCGGCGACGCTCGCAACCGCCGATGCGAACTCCGTGACGTCACCGATGCGTTCCTTGAGCAGGTAGCCGACCCCGGCTTCGGACGGTATGTCGAGCAGTTCGGTCGCGTACGTCGGCTGTACGTACTGGCTGAGCACCATCACCGCGAGGCGGGTCCAACGGCGACGAAGTGCGATCGCGGCGACGAGGCCCTCGTCCGAGAACGTCGGAGGCATTCGTACATCGGTGATGACCAGGTCGGGCTGCTCGTCGGCCACCGCAGCCTCGAGGTCGCAGGCGTCGCCGAGGTCCGCGACGACCTCGTGACCGAAGCGATTCAGTACGCCGACGACTCCTTCGCGCAGCAGCAGGGAGTCTTCGCACAGCACTACGCGTAGACCCACGGCAACTCCACCTCGATCGTGGTCGGCCCACCCGCCGGACTCGACACCGAAATCGTGCCACCGACGACCGCGAGCCGGGCCTGCAGACCCGCCAGTCCCGACTGCGGACGCGGCTCGGCTCCACCGTGGCCGTCGTCGGTGATCTGGAGGGCCAGTACACCGCCGCGTACCCGACCGGACACGTGCGCCTGCGTGGCCTCCGCGTGGCGGTCGACGTTGGTGAGTGCCTCGGCGACGCAGAAGTACGCGGCGGTCTCGACATCGGCGCTTGTACGACCGGGCAGGTCGATGTCCACTCTCACCGGTACGCCCGTACGCCCGGCGATGTCGTGCACAGCCTCCTGCAACCCGCGCTCGGTCAGCACATGTGGGTGGATACCGCGGATCAGGTTGCGTACATCCTCCAGCGCGAGGCGGGTCTGATGCTGCGCCTTCTCGAGCTGAATCGCGGTATCCGATCCATCGCTCACGTCGAGCCGTGCCATGCCGAGGGCGACGTTGAGTGCGACCAGGCGTTGCTGCGCGCCGTCGTGCAGGTCGCGTTCGATGCGCCGACGTTCGACGTCGAACGCCTCCGACAAGGCCGCGCGCGAAGCCGTCACCTCCGACAGCCGCCGCCCGAGCGCGAGGTCGTCGGGGCTCACCACGGCGCGAGTGATCTCGGCGCGAGCGGTCGCCCATCCGGCGATCACGTAGAAAGCGAGTGGCGTCAACACCACTCCGATGCCGCAGGAGAACAGGTACCAGTACCAGGTTTCGTAGTAGATGGTGCTCTGCACGAACACGCTGGCGACGAGGCCGAGGGTGATCGCCAGTACGCCCGCGTCGATCCAGCAGAGCGCGGCGGCACTGACGACGGCGTACCCCAGCTCGCGCCACGTTGAGCGTTCGCGCAACCGGGTCAGAATCCAGGCCCGCAGGCCGGGAGCGTCGGGGGTTCCGTGCGGATCGAACGTCGGACGTTCGTCAACGAGTCGCAGTCGCGAGCGTTCCCAGCGAGCGACGAAGATCCCGCTCAGGAGGCAAGCCGCGAAGAAGCCGAATCCGATCAGCACGATCGCAAGCGCCGCGCCGGCGAGCACCATTGCGATGATCGCCGCTGCAGTCAGCGCGCCGAGGACCACACCGCTCGCCAGGTATGCGAGGCAGCGCCAGGGCCATGCCGACAACAGGAATCTGCGCGGCGGCAACAGCATCGCCTGGCGCGCGGTCGTGACGATCACGGCTCGACGGTACAGAGCGCGCCGGCCTCGGCGCGGTAGTGCACGGTATACCTCGATCACTCGTCCCTACATGACTGCGCAGGGGGAACGCGTCGCGGTTCGCTTGACCACATGACAGAAACCCTCACCAACGTCACACACGCAGTCGCTGTCACGGGCGTCACCAAGGCGTACGGCAGCGCGGCGCAGCCCGTCGTGGCGCTCGACGACGTGTCGTTCACCGTCGCCGCGCGTACGTTCACGGCAGTGATGGGGCCGTCCGGCTCAGGCAAGTCCACCCTGATGCATTGCGCCGCCGGCCTCGAACGCCCCGACACCGGTTCCGTGCGAATCGGCGGTACCGAGATCGGCCAGTTGGACGAACGACGGCGTACGGAGTTCCGCAGACGCCAGGTCGGCTTCGTGTTCCAAGCGTTCAACCTGGTCGCGTCGCTCACCGCGCAGCAGAACGTCGCTCTCCCGGCGCGCCTCGACGGCCGTCGGCCAGAACGCGACGACGTGCTCGCCGCGCTGGAAGCGGTCGGTCTCGGCGACCGGTCGGGACACCGCCCGGCCGAGCTCTCCGGAGGACAGCAGCAGCGGGTCGCATTGGCGAGAGCCCTCATCACCGAGCCGGCCGTGCTGTTCGCCGACGAACCGACCGGTGCTCTCGACCTCCGTTCGTCGCGAGAGGTGTTGCGCAGACTGCGCGAGCTGGTCGACACGAGGCAGCAGACGGTCATCACGGTGACGCACGACCCGAATGTCGCGGCCGCAGCCGACCGGGTCGTCTTCCTCGCTGACGGTCGCATCGTCGATGACATGCGTACGGACATCGACGCGCGCACGATCGCCAATCGCATGACGCAGTTGGAGGACCGATGATCGCCTGGTCCACCGCCCGCTACCGCTGGCGTACGCTCCTCGGCAGCTTCATCGCGCTCGCCTTGGGAATCGGGCTGCTCGCGTCGGCCGCGATCGTCATCGCGTCTTCTCGCGCGCAGCCGGATCCGAGATACGCAGCGGCCGATGTGCTGGTGGCACCCGAGGCGATTGGCGATCCGGCGACGCTCACCGACCGCCGGTTGCCGTGGTCCAGCTCCGAGGCGGCTCGACTCACCCAGGAGCTCTCCGGTCTGGAAGGTGTCCGCACCGCTGCGGCCGACCGTGCATATCCCGTCGAGGTCTCCTATGACGGCGAGCAGCGCAGCGACGCCGCCGACGATGAGCTTCTCGGCCACGGTTGGTCGAGCCACCGCTTGGGTGAAGACTCGCTCGTAGACGGAACCGAGCCGGGCGAAGAAACCCAGGTGGTGGTTCCTGCCTCGTACGGGATCAAGCCGGGCGAGCGGGTCGAGTTGTCGACACCGATCGGTCAGCAGGACATGACGGTTGCGGGAACGAGTACGGGGTCATCGGTGTACGTCGCCGATGGACTGGCGAGGAAGTGGTCGACGGGGGCGAGTGCGATCGGTGTCGTGCTCGACGCCGACGCCGATGTCGGCGACGTGGAAGCGGCCGTACGTGAGGTGGTCGGCGCGGACGCGTCTGTGCTCACCGGCCCCGATCGGTCTGAGCTCGAGAACGCCGTCGACCGCTCGAACCGCAACGTCGGTGCGCAACTGCTCACGGCAATGGGCGTACTGTCCTCGTTCGTCTCCGTGTTCGTCGTGGCCACGACCTTCGCCTTCGTCGTCGCGCACCGTCGCCGAGAGATCGGGCTGTTGCGTGCGATCGGAGCGACACCCCGGCACGTACGTCGGATGCTGCTCGGCGAGGCGCTCGTCGTCGGCATCGTTGCCTCGGGCGTCGGCGCGTTGCTCGGGCTCGTCGGCGCGCCCCTTCTGGGCGGTTGGATGGTTGATTCTGGCATGCAGGCGCGCGATTGGGAGCCGACAACGATCGGGATGCCCTTGCTCGTCTCCGTTGTCACGGGCATCGCCGTCGCCCTCGCGGGCGTTTGGGCAGCATCGCGTCGGGCTGCGCGCACCTCGCCTCTGCAGGCCCTGCGAGAGTCGAGCGTCGAGCACAGGGCGATGACCGGCGCTCGGTGGGTCGTCGGGTCGGCGGCCGTCACGGGCGGCATCACTCTCGCGGTCCTGGCACCGGGCGCCGAGGGCGGCGCAGTCGCAGGTTTTGCGGTCGGGGCGGTGGCGGCTTTCGTCACCGGCCTGACGATGCTCGCTCCGGTCCACCTTCCGCCGCTCGTGCGGTTGTTCTGCCCGGGCCGTACGACTGCCGCCGAGCTCGTCCGGGCCGAGTCGAAGGTTGGCGTACGCCGGCTTGCATCGCTCGTGGCGCCGGTGTTCGTGACCGTCGCGTTCACGGTGACTATCACCGGCATGACGAACACCATGGACGGTGCATTCTCAGCAGATGTACGCGACGACGTGCCCACCGATCACGTGGTCGTACCGGACGACCCGACCGTCGGTGTCCCGGACTCGGCAGTACGCGCCGCCGAGCGCTCTGGAGCGAGGGTCGCTGCGGATCTGGCGACCGGTGTCGTCGTCGGTGGCACGTGGCAGGAAGCGCTGGGATCGGAGCGGATCGCGGTCGAGCGGGGGGCGATCGCGGTCAGTGCTGCGGCTTCGGCAGACCTCCAGTGGCGCGACGGCGATCGCGTGCCGTTGACCTGGGCCGACGGCCGCCGCTCAACGGTTCGGGTCGCGGTCATCGAGGACGCGCCGGCGCCGATCGTCGTCAACCGGGCTCAGGCGCGGTCGCACGATCCGGCGGCCGTCGCCGACGTTGGGTACGTCGAGCCGACGGACCTTCACGACCTGAGTACGGCGGTTGCGTCGACGGCGGCATCGGTCCTGTCGACCGACAGCTATGAGTCGGTCGACAACGCCGATGAGGAACGGTTGCTGCGGTTGTTCGTGGTGGTTCTACTCGCGCTGTCGACGGGGTTCACCGCGCTCGCGATCGCCAACACGATGCTGATGGCGACGGGCGAACGTCGCCATGACTTCGGCGTGCTCCGGATGGCTGGCGCAACGACGCGACAGATACGGCGATACGTCGGGGTGGAGGCAAGCGTGGTCGTGCTGATCGGGTCACTGCTCGGAGTCGTTGTCGCCTGGCCTGCCGTCTACGGCATTGCAGCGGGACTCTCCGACGACCTGGGTTTCGACGTCGCGGTTGCGATGGACTGGCGAGCGGTGATCGTGGTCGTAGTCGGCTGCCTCGCGATCGCGGTCGCGTCGAGCACCTTCTCGGTCGGATCAGCCGTTCCCAGATCCACCGAGAAATGATAGAAATGCAAACAGTTCTGAATTGGAATCATCGTCTGGCACAGCGCCACGTGAGGGATTCGCAATGACTGCTACGTACACGTTCGATGTCCTCTCGACCCTGGACGGGTTCGCCTCGTACGACGAGAACGGCGACTGGGGTGGCTACTGGGGCAAGCACGGGCCGGAGTTTCTGGACCGCCGCTCCGCGTGTTACGACGCCGACCAACGGATGGTTCTCGGTGCCAACACGTTTCGTCAGTTCATGGCGCTACTCGGCCCCGACAACGGCGAGATCCAGGACGTCGACCCGGTGAACGACCGGATGCGGCGGATGCCGACGACTGTCGTGTCACGCACCGTGGAAGGCCCGCTCGACTGGCCGGACGCGACGGTCGAGAAGGCTGACGCGGTGGAGGTCGTCGCGCGACTGAAGGAGGAGTCGCCGGTACCCCTGCGCTCGCACGGCAGCCTGTCCATGAACCGGGCGCTGCTGGCGGCCGGGCTCGTGGATCGTGTCCAGGTGACGATCTTCCCGGTGATCTCGGGCCGCACCGGATCGGACCCGGTCTTCGCAGGTGCAGGGGACTTCGATCTCGAGCTGATCGAGAGCCGCACGCTCGACGGGCGTACTCAGGAGCTCACGTATCGACCGACCCTGCACGGGTGACTCTGCTGGATCTCTAAGCATCGTCCATCGTCGTGAGCGTACGACGGGCAGAGAGCAACTCGAACTCGGGCCGAGCGGCGGCGAACCGCTCGACCCGATCGAGGATCTCCATGACGTGGGAGCGGTCGGCGGCGACGCACGATGCGCCGACCGCCGACCGCCGGTGCAGATCGAGATGCCCGACCTCGGCGACGCTGAGCTCGAACCGCTGCCGGAGCTCGCGTACGAGCGGGCGAACCAGGCCACGCTTGGTCTTCAGCGAATGCACATCGCCGAGTAGCAGGTCGAGTTCGACCGCACCGATCCACATGGTGACCGAACCCTACGTGGCCGAGTATCCCGACCCTTCGTCGCCGCTGGACCCCTTCGCGTTTCGGGTCTCGGACTCGATGTTCGACAGCCAGCCTTCCCAGCGCTGGCGCATCGGGGCGATGAGCCCACCGCCGACGCCGACGACAACGACGCCGCCGATCGTCGCGAGCACTGTGATCAACACCGGTGTCGTGACCGTCGTGGCGATGCCGACCTGGTTCAGCGCCGCGATCACGCCGAGGGCGACGATGAACACGCCCACGATGTTGGTGAGCACGTCGCCGTACGAGACTCCGCCGAGAACACCGCGCAGGATGTCCTTCACGGCGTTGGCGATCGCAGCGACGATCACGATGATCACGATCGCGACGACGGCCTTCGGCAGCCAGGCGACGATGTCATTGATGATGTTGCTGACCGGGTTGGACTGGCCGAACGCCGTCAGCGCGAGCTGGAGCGCGATCAGCAGGATGAAGTAGTACACGAGCTTGCAGATGAGGCTGATCGGGGTGAACGACGACTGAGCGAAGAACCTCGAGAGGCCCGCCTTGTCGAGCAATCGGCCAAATCCGAGACGGTCAAGCACTTTGCCCAGCACACCGGCGACCACCTTGGCGATGATCCAGCCAATGAGCAGGACGATCAGGAATGCGACAAGCTTCGGAATGAAGGTGGCGAAGGACGACCAGGCGTCCTCGATGCCGGTACTCCATTCAATGGCTTGCGTTGATGTTGCCGCGTGCGATGACATCTGTGCCTCCCGAATAGGACACTCAGAGGACTATCCTCCGGGCGGTTCGCACGCTAGCAACGTTGAACCGGTCCCGCAGATGTGCGAAACGGCCGTCATCCGTACGGGGGAGCCGTTCGGTACACGAGGGTGAGGCCGACTCGTACGGTGGGCGCGAGGCTAAGGGTATGAACCTCCTCGTACTTCCGCTCGGCGCCGTAACGGCGTTGGCGTTCGCCGTTCTCGGCGGGCGTGCCGTGCGGCGACTGATGGGTGTCGACGTCGGCACGATCCGGATGCTGGTCGCTGGTGGCATCATCGTCGGCCTGCAGGGTCCGTTGGTCCGCTCGATCGCGGGCGGTCAGTACCACGGCGAGAATGCGTACATCGGGCTCGGTCTGCTCGTGCTCTCGCTCGCCGGGTCGGCTGTCATCGCGATGATCGTGTTGGTGATCGCCGAGGCCCTCGTACCAACGGGTTCGGTCGCAGGGCCCTTCACTGCCTGGCGAAACGGGCGCGGTTCGGTCGCACGACTGCGACGATATGTGCAGATCGGGCGCATCGTCGCTCGACACGGCCTCGGTCCGTACGTACTCCGCCGCAACCGACGTCGGCGTACGACCCGCGACCAGCTGGCGCGTTCGTTGCGGCTGGCGTTGGAGGACGGCGGCCCTGCTTTCGTGAAGTTCGGGCAGCTGCTGTCCACCCGGGTCGACCTGCTTCCCGAGGCGTTCATCGGCGAGCTCGCATTGTTGCGCGACCGCGTGCCGCCCGCAGACTGGGCGGCCGTGGAACCCGCCCTTCGTACCGAGCTGCCCGAGTTTGACGCGACGTTCGAGTGGATCGACCGCAAACCGCTCGCTGCCGCATCGATTGCGCAGGTGCATGCGGCCATGCTCACCGATGGGTCCGAAGTGGTCGTGAAGATCCAGCGGCCGGGTGCTGCCGCAACGATGGCCGCCGATCTCGACATTCTCACGCGGCTCGCCCGCTGCTTGCAGCGTCGTACGACGTGGGCCCGGCGCTTCGGCCTGACCGATCTCGTCGATGCGTACGCGATCGCGCTGCGGGAGGAGTTCGACTTCGAGCTGGAGGCGGCGAACGCGAGCGCGATCGAGGCTTCGGCGCGACGTGCGTCGACGACGCCGGCCGTCCGAGTGCCGCACGTGTACAGGTCGTTGACGACCAAACGCGTCCTCGTCATGGAGCGCCTTCGCGGAGCACCGCTCGGGCAAGCACCCGTGGATGACGACGCCCCCGCGGTCGCCCGGGCGCTGCTCGCGTGTGCCCTCGACCAGATTCTCCAGAACGGGGTCTTCCACGCCGATCCGCACCAGGGCAACATCATGCTGCTCGACGACGGTGACGTCGGGCTGCTCGACTTCGGGTCGGTCGCTCGGATCGACGCCGAGCTTCGGGCGGGGCTGCGACGCCTGTTGCTCGCCGTCGACCGCGACGACCCGCGCGACGCCACGGATGCTTTGATCGCCATCGTCGAGTGCCCCCGCGAGTTGGACCATGGCCGGCTCGTACGCGAGGTCGGACGCTGCCTGGTTCGCCACCTCGGTCCGGGTGCCGCGGGAGGTGCAGGTCTACTGGTCGATCTCATCCGGGTACTGACCCGGTTCGAGCTGCGCGTACCTCCTGAGGTGGCGGCGGCGTTCCGCGCGGTCGCGACCCTGGAAGGCGTGCTTGCGCAGTGGATCCCCGGTTTCGACGTCATCTCGGAGGCGCGTGCCGGCGCGTCGCGGGTACGCATGCCGTCGTTCGGGCCGGCAGACGTGCAACGCGAGCTGGCGCGCGTCTTGCCGACGATCCAAGCGATTCCTCGTACGCTCGAGCGTCTCGGTCATCTCGTCGAGTCGGGCAGTATGACGGTACGACACGAGGTCGCCGTCGACGACGAGGTACGCGGACGCGTACAAGGCACGGTGCACCAGGTGCTCGCCGGCGCGATCGGCACGGCTCTCGGGTTCATGGCGCTGATGGTGCTGCGGATGCCCGGCGGTGCACAGGTGACGAGCCGGCTCGACGTACCGGAACTGCTCGGGTACGGGCTGCTGACCGTTGGCGCGATCCTCGTGACCCGATCACTCGTACCTGTCTTCAGGACTCCTGCGCGCTGAGTACCTGCGCCAAGTGGTCGACCGCCAGCGCGTAACCGTTGATGCCCGCGCCGATGATCACGGCCTCGCTCACCGCAGAGAGGTACGAGTGGTGCCGGAACTCCTCACGCTTGTGCACGTTGGAGATGTGCACCTCGATCGTCGGCAGCGCGACGGCCGAGATCGCATCCAGGATCGCGACTGAGGTGTGCGTGTACGCACCGGCGTTGATCACGATGCCTAAGCAGTCGAGGCGTGCCTCCTGGATCGCGTCGACCAGCGCACCCTCGTGGTTGCTCTGCACGAAGCGGCATTCGTACCCGTGCCGCTTCGCGCTCGCCTCGGTGACGCGCTCGACGTCGGACAGTGTCGCGGAGCCGTACGTCGCGGGCTCGCGGGTGCCGAGCAGGTTGAGGTTCGGCCCGTTGACGATCAGGATCGTGCGCTGCGGGTTAGGAGAGTCCACCCGCCTAGTTTCGCATCCTGCCGTTGTCCGTGTGTTACGTCGCAGTGGCTCTGCCGCCGGAATAGCCGGTGATCGCGTACCGCTGCACCTGGCACGACACCACGTAGAAAGGCGAAGGCATGCGGGCAACAACGTATCCGGCGTACTCGAGTGATCTCAGCACGCTCGAGGTCGTAGAGCTTCCGGAGCCGAAGCTGTTTCCCGGCTCGGTTCTCATCGAGGTACGGGCCGCCGGGGTGAACCCGGTCGACTGGAAGGTCATGAGCGGCGGGCTCGACCCACTGGTCGATGCAGTATTTCCGGTGATCCCGGGTTGGGATGTCGCCGGCGTCGTCACGGCCGTCGGGATGGACACCCCGGAGTACGAGGTCGGTGACGAGGTCATGGCGTACGCGCGCAAGGACGTCGTCGGCGCAGGTACTTTTGCCGAGCAGGTTGCGGTGTCCGCGGCCGCCGCCGCCCGCAAACCGGCGTCGCTGTCGTGGTCGGAGGCCGCTGGCCTACCGCTCGCGGGAGGCACCGCGTTGCGGACGATCGACGCACTCGGCGTACAAGAAGGCGAAACGCTGCTGATCCACGCTGCTGCCGGTGGGGTCGGCAGTCTCGCCGTACAGATTGCGCGAGCCCGTGGTGTACGCGTGATCGGGACTGCCTCCGAGCGCAATCACGAGTTCTTGCGCGGGCTCGGCGCAGAGCCCGTCGCGTACGGCGACGGTCTGGTCGAACGCGTCGGCGCTCTTGCTCCAGGTGGAGTCGACGCGGTTGCCGACTTCGTCGGTGGTCAGCTGGAAACGACATTGGGCGTACTGAAAGCAGGTGGGCGCCACGCATCGATTGCGGACGGCGAGGTCGAGCAGCACGGTGGCCGGCTGATCTGGGTACGCCCCGACGGCGGCGAGACCGCACGGCTCGCAGCGCTGGCGGATGCGGGCGAGCTGACCGTCGAGATCGCGGCGACGTACGGACTCGACGGCGTCGCCGAAGCGTTCGAGTCGAGTCGATCGGGTCACGTACGCGGCAAGGTCGTCATCGTTCCGTGACGGTATGAAACGGCCCCGACTCCCAAGGGAGTCGGGGCCGTTGAGGTCGCGTCGAAGGTCAGCCGAGCCGCGACTTCAGACCGTCGAGCTCGGTCCAGAAGCTCGCCGGAACCTTGTCGCCGAACTTCTCGAACCACTCGGTGATCTGCGGGATCTCCTCGCGCCACTCCTCGGGCTTCACCGCGAGAGCCTTCGCGATTTCGTCCTCGGAAAGGTCGAGGCCGTCGATGTCGAGCGAGCCCGGTGCCGGGACGTTGCCGATCGGGGTCTCGACTGCGTCCACCTTGCCGTCGATCCGGTCGCAGACCCACTTGAGCACTCGGGAGTTCTCGCTGAAGCCCGGCCACAGGAAGCCGCCGTCGTCGTCGCGACGGAACCAGTTCACGTAGAACACCTTCGGCAGCTT
The DNA here is from genome assembly GCA_023100825.1 of Nocardioidaceae bacterium SCSIO 66511. NCBI lineage: Bacteria > Bacillati > Actinomycetota > Actinomycetes > Propionibacteriales > Nocardioidaceae > Nocardioidaceae bacterium SCSIO 66511. The sequence continues at coordinate 278,666 of CP095846.1, forward strand.
GCCGGCGTCGGCGGACTTGCCGACGTTCAGCCAGTGCTGGAAGTAGTCACCGCCGTGGTAGCCCAGGAACGGCAGCATCGCCATCGGGTCGCGGCGTACGACACCGACCGCACCGGTTGCGGCGGCGGTCGTCTCGGAGCTGAGCGTCGCACCCATGAAGGTGCCGTGCTCCCAGTCGCGTGCCTCGGTGACCAGCGGGATCGTCGTCTTGCGGCGGCCGCCGAACAGGATCGCGTCGATCGGGACGCCCTGCGGGTCGTCGTACTCGTCGGCGATGATCGGGCACTGCCGGATCGGGGTGCAGAAGCGACTGTTCGGATGAGACGACGGCTCGGCGGACGCCGGTGTCCAGTCGCGGCCCTTCCAGTCGGTCAGGTGCGCCGGAGGCTCCTCGGTCATGCCCTCCCACCAGACGTCGCCGTCGTCGGTGAGCGCGACGTTGGTGAACACCGAGTTGCCCTGCTCGATCGTCTTCATCGCGTTCGGGTTCGTACCCTCGCCGGTGCCCGGAGCGACGCCGAAGAAGCCGTACTCGGGGTTCACGGCGTACAGACGGCCGTCCTTGCCGAAGCGCATCCAGGCGATGTCGTCACCGAGCGTCTCGGCCTTCCAGCCGGGAATCGTCGGGGTGATCATCGCGAGGTTGGTCTTGCCGCAGGCGCTCGGGAATGCCGCGGCAACGTACTTGACGACACCCTCGGGGTTCGTCAGCTTCAGGATCAGCATGTGCTCGGCGAGCCAGCCCTCATCGCGAGCGATGGCCGAGGCGATGCGCAGGGAGTAGCACTTCTTGCCGAGCAGGGCGTTGCCGCCGTACCCGGAGCCGTACGACCAGATCGCGCGCTCCTCGGGGAAGTGCACGATGTACTTGGTGTCGCTGCATGGCCACGAGACGTCGGCCTCGCCCGGTTCGAGCGGGGCGCCGACGGAGTGCAGGCAGGGTACGAAATCTGCTTCGGTCGACTCGATCTTGTCGAGCACCTCCTGGCCCATGCGGGCCATGACGCGCATCGACGCGACGACGTACGCGGAGTCGGTGATCTCTACGCCGAACATCGGCTCATCTGCGTCGAGATGGCCCATCACGAACGGGATGACGTACATCGTGCGGCCTCGCATCGACCCGCGGTACAGGTCGGTGAGGACGCCCTTCATCTCGCCGGGATCCATCCAGTTGTTGGTCGGACCGGCATCTTCCTCGTTCTGGCTACAGATGAAGGTGCGGTCCTCGACGCGAGCGACATCGCTCGGATCGGAGGCGCACCAGAACGAGTTGGGCTTCTTGGAGTCGTCGAGTCGGACGAACGTACCTGCCTGGACGAGGTCGTCGGTGAGGCGGTTCCACTCCTCTTCGGTGCCATCGCACCATTGGATGGAGTCGGGCTGCGTGAGCTCCGAAACCTCGTCGACCCACGCCGCTAGCTTGGCGTGGGTCGTGCGGTAGGTGTTCGTCAGGTGGTCTGTGGTGGCTGCGGCCATGTGATTTCTAGTCCTTCTCGCGCATCGCGAAACGAGCGTATCGAATCGCAATGTCGGGCATTGCCCGACAAATTGATGTGGATAGGTGACCCCGACTGGGATCTGGCTCCTCACCGTACGCGTCCGACGGCGTGCGTGGTGTCGAACGGCTTGTGAAAAGCCTCACCAAACACGGCGTGTCGTGAGTTTCGTCGGCGTGTCGACGTGACGTTGCTCCCATGTGCTCGCGCAGACGACAGCGGCGGCACCCCTTCGCGGGGTGCCGCCGCCAGAACTTGCGGAACGCTCAGCCGTGCTGAGTGCGCCGCTCTGCTCGCCGCTCGGACTTGGCGGTGAGCTTGTCGCCGTACTTCTCGAACTCCTCCGGGCTGAGGCCGCGGGTGTTCTTCGGCATGCCCGCGATGTTCGGACGCGAGCAGCTGAACGACCCGGAACCGCCGAAGTGCGAGAGTGCGCGGTTGGCGACGTCGCAGCGGGCGGCGTCCTCCGTACCGTCACCGACCGGGTAGCCGATCGCGGCATTGACCGCGCCCATGTCGAGGTTGTCGGCCATCGTGTTGATGTCGCGCGCCTGGGTCCAGTACCAGGTGGCGATCTTGCCGCTCCAGTCGATCGACATCGCCAAGTCGGGATCGCCGAGGAGGTCGATGCCGAGGTACTCGCCGGCGGGCCCGTAGTTGAAGTCACCGGTCAGCTGGATGTAGCCACGGCCGCCGTACGTGCGCGTGTCGCCTTCTTCGCGGCGGTCGTACTCGACGTTCGACTCATGCGAGAGGGTGGCGATGAACGCGGCCTTGCGCTCGGGCGTGTTGATGCCGGCCTCTTCCATCGCGGCGTTGAGATTCGGCATGCCCTCGTCGATCTTGGCCAGATCGCGTACCTTCTCCGGCACGATCGCCTCAACGTCGTCGGCCGTCACTCCGTCGTCGCTGGGGGGTGGCTCGTCACCCTCGCACTCGGGTACGCCGGGGAGCTTGCTCTCGACGACATCGACGTACGCGACGGTCACGTAGCCGTTGAGGTCGGGGACCTTCGCCCACCAGTTGCTCTTCGCCCCGTTTCCGAGGTCGATGGTCTCGCCCGACGCCTGGCATTCGACGTCGATCGTCGTCGGGCCGGGCAGCGACCCGACGACCGATGACTGGGTATTCGGTTCGGCGCGAACGTTGACGTTCGTGCCGTACGTGGTGAACTCGGCGGCATGCGCAGGGCCCGCAACGACAAGCGTCGTCGCGCCGATGGCCACGGCTCCGCCTATCGCGGCGATCGGTCGAAGTTTGCGGATCACGGTGTTGTTCCCTTCGTCGATGTCGGTACGCGACATCGACCGCGTACCCCGACGAAGGTGACCTACCCCAGGCACTGGGTGCTTACACCTGTGACCGCGTTGGGATCAGTCTGCGGAGAACTCGTCGAGGTGGCCGGCCACCTCGCTGGCGTATTCGCGGTATTCCGGTGGAACGCCGCCGAACTCGTTGACGGTCTTATCGCTGGTGCGGAACGCGACCGCGCGATAGACGGGGTCGTTGGCCGGAACCTTCTTGAGGCGTCCGCCGACCCAGCAGAGGTAGTCGGTGAGGGCATTGATCGAGTCTCGGGGGTCGAACACCGATCGGTTCGGGTGGTTCTCGGTGTCGGCCCAGGCGTCGAAGATCGACGGGGTCCACATCGCGATGCCGAACTCGCCCGTGCTGGGCGAACGCTTGTCCGGGTTGAAGCCGGACTCCGTCGCGACGACTGCCGCGACGAACGCCGGCGTGACTGCGGGGTCGCTGCACCGGTGTGCGCTGTTGGTGATCATCGCGCGGTACTTGGTTGGGACCTCGGCGTAGTCGGCGATCTCGCCCGACGAGACGGACGCGGCATCGACGGTGCCGGGCTGGCCAGATGGGTTCTCGCGGGTGGTCTGCGAGGCGTTCTCAGGAGAGTCATCCTGGCTGTAGACGAGCGCGCTGGCACCGGCGGCGGCGAGCGCGGCAACGACGGCGGCTGCGACCCCTACGGAGATGTGCATGCGCAGCGAGCGGAGTCGTGTCGGGAGGTCTCGGGCGGCAGCGTCGGCCTCGATCGGCTTCGATGCGAGGTCGTGGATCCGCTTCGCGAGCGTACCGGCAAGGGCTCCGCGTGCCGCAGGATCCGGGTTCAGGCAGTTGGCGATGAGCGTACGCCAGGCGGGCGCGAGCGACGGGTGGATCTGCATGCCGTCGCCGGTTGCGGCGAACTGTCGAACAGCCGTTGCTCGCGTACGCGGATCGCAACCGGGGAAGGGGTGTCGCCCACCGCTGAGCAGTCGATGCGCGAGTACGCCGAACGCCCAGATGTCGCGGCTCGGCCGGGCCTCGACGCCGCGGTCGTCGACGGGAGCCGACCACCATTCGGCCGGCGTGTAGTCGAACGAGCCGAGTTGCGGGATGAAGGCGTGCGTACCGTCGAGCTCCGCGCTGAGGCCGAAGTCGGCGAGTCGGACACTTCCATCGTCCATGACCAGCACGTTGGATGCGGAGACGTCGCCGTGCACCCAGCCGGCGGTGTGCACATCGTCGAGGGCTTCGGCGAGGCCGCGCAGCATGTCGACCGCGTCGGGCACGGGGCCTTCGCCGGTGGCGTCGGCGAGGATGTCGCGAAGGCTGCATCGAGCGCGCTCCATCACGATCACGGTGCAGCCGTCGAGGTCGGGATCGCGCTCGTCTTCGATGGTGTGCACTTCGTACGTGCGTACGAGGTGGTCGCCGCGGACGTTTGCGCCGAAGGCGCGCTCGCGATCGGCGAGGTCTTGGACCGTTGCGCGCTGGGCGGGCGTCAGCGCGTTGCCGGGAAGGAACTTGCACGCTGCTGTCGACGGTGTGCCGTCGTCGGTGCGGACGGCGTCGTACACGCTTCCCCAACAACCGCTGGCGATCGGCTTCCGGATGCGCCAGGTGCCTACCTGGTAGTCGACTGGTACGTCGACTGCCCAGCCTGCTCGGTTGCTCATGCGTCGCTCCCTTCGCGTCTGCTCAGGATGCCCAGGTGGTCTTCGGTGACGAGATTGAAGCGCAGGGCGAGCGCGACGAGGGATGCGCGTTTCGACTCGGCTCGGTCTGCCTCACCGGCCGCGCGGAGGCGCAGTTTGGTCTCGGCGAGGTAGTTGATGTGGTAGTCGACGGCAGAGCGACTCATCCGCTCGCCGGACGGAGCGAGGCGCGCCGCCACATCGTCGCTGCTCGGGATCGCGACACTCGAGGGGTCGCGCAGCCGCGGCTCGCACAGAGCCACGAGAACTCGGAAGTACTTCGATGTCTCATCCAGTACGAACGGTTTGACCGTCGTATCTCCCGCAACCGCCGGGCCGCTGTCGAGGTACGCGTGCTGCGGCGCGTACACGTGGAGGTCGTACGTGCCCGCGTCGACCGGGATGAGGAGGCGGGACAGCTCGAACGGCACCGGCGCATCGACCCGGCGCGGCGGGACCTTGACGTGTTCGCCTGCGCCTTCGAGGTTCTCGACGACGTACGTGACGGTGCTCGTGTTGGTCAGCAACCAGTAGTCGGCAACCGCGCGGATGCTCCCGGCGCGTCGAGAGACCTCGGCGCTGTGCAACGCCATGTCGACGTCGACGTCGGGGCTGCCACGGCCGAAGGTGAGCGACTGGCCGGGCTCGAGGTCGCGCACAGCGTCTCGGCGGGTGGCTTCGTCGCAGCCCGGACTGCGGGTGATGGTGACGTCTTCGACGGTGACGGACGACAAGACGATTGCTTTCGGCGAGAGGGCCGCGCTTGTGGCGTGGCTGGCTTTCTTCGGGCAAACACAGTTTTACCGCAATCGTCCCACTTTTAAACACCCTGCAGCGAGAATTAGTGGGTGAACGTCAGTTGACCGGAACCCTTCCTTGCGCGTACCAAGCCCGCGCATCGAGGCTGAACGGACCGTTCGGCACCGACGCCCGGCACGCCTCGCGTACGACTTCGCGTTCGGTGGGAGCGAGGCCTGTCAGGTATCGACCAGCCGGGCCGACACCGAAGGTGAACGGCTCCCAGAAGTCGTCGAAGTCCACGTAATCGGCGCTGACGGTCAGGGCACCGTCCAGTACGTCGTCGAGGCCGGCTTGGTCGAACAGCCGCGCTAGGTCGCCCCCGGCCGTACCCGGTAACGCGTGCTCACCAGCTGCGTCAGTTCTGACTTGTTCGACGGCGGACCAGAACGTTTTCAACATCGTCATCCCGCCGGTTGCGATGTCCCACATACAAGCGGCGACGGTGCCTCCGGGAGTTGTCACACGCACCATCTCTCGTACGCCCTGCTCGGGGTCGTTCATGAACGCGACCACGAGGCAGCACAGGCTGACCTCGAAGGTGTTGTCGCCCCATGGCAACTCCTCCGCGTACCCCTCGCGTACGTCAGCGCCGGGATTTCGCTCGCGGCATGCCGCAACGAACAGCGGTGCGGGTTCGATCGCCGCAACCTGGTGCGCGCCCAGCCGGCCGACGAGCTCATCGGTGAGCGCACCAGGACCGCAACCGACGTCGAGTACGTGCTGTCCTGATACGACCCCTGCCATGTCGGCGAGTGTCGCTGCGAGGTTTCGGCTGTAGCGCCCCATGAACCGGTCATAATGCTCGGCAGGCGCCGAGAACTGCATGCCTTTCATGCTACGTACGACTGCTCTCCCGGGGGCGGGAACGCAGAACCCGCCCCGATTTAGTCTCAGCGACGGAGAGCGGCTAGACTCTGCGAGGCCACAACGCCACTGCGCTCGTAGCTCAACGGATAGAGCATCTGACTACGGATCAGAAGGTTGGGGGTTCGAATCCCTCCGAGCGCGCCCACCTCAAACGGCCTCTGACCTGCGTAAACGCAGTCGGGGGCCGTTTGCACTTCTCGCCCATCCCCGCCTCGACGGTCTCAACAACGGTCCAAGAACTCCGGCCGGACAGTCGTGGCGCCGCGAGTGACACTGGGCCGCATGAGGTCGCACCCGATACCTGAAATTTCCGCGAACGTGAACGCCAGCGGGCTGCTCGTTCCCGTGGGTGGGTATGAACACGATGACTGACACCGACCCGACGCCCCACTCGTCCCACTCCCCCGGCTGGCGAGCGCCCCAGGAGACGCACACCTCCCCGGACACCCTGTTGCTGAATCTGAACGAGGTCGCTGAACAGCTGCGTTGCATGCGCCGCAGCGTCGAGCGCTACATCGCAGCGCGACGCCTTTTCGCGCTACACATCGGCCGCTCCGTGCGCGTCGAACGCCGTGAGCTCGAAGAATTCATCCAGCGCATGCGTGCACGAGAGACTCGCTATGGGCAGACCGCGTAGAGCACCCGACGAGACGACGCCGTCGATCTACAAGGGCTACGACGGTCTGTGGCATGCCCGGGTCGCTATGCGGATCAGGGCCGACGGCAGCACCGAACGCAAACACGTCCGGCGTAAGGACCGTGCAGAACTCGTCAAAGTCGTACGGGGGCTCGAGCGCAGCCGCGACAACGGCAGCTACGCCTGGACCGAAGATGACCCGACGCTCGCACAATGGATCGAGCATTGGCTGTCTGCCATCTTGCCAATGAGCGCACGACCCAAGACCCTGGCCACTTACCGATCACAGATGGTCCGTCACCTCCTCCCAGCGCTTGGTCACTGCCGACTCAGCGAACTTCGGCCCGAGCACCTGGAGAACCTCTACATCTCGCTCGGGCACGATGGCGCATCGGTGCCCACGATCCGTGCCGTGCACCGCGTCGTACGCTCCGCCCTCAACGAGGCGATCCGACGTCGCCGGCTGCTCCACAACCCGGCCCAGGTGGCGCGACCACCCCGACTCATCGAGAACGAAGCTGACCCGCTGACCGTCGACGAGTGCCGCCGAGTCCTGGAAGAGGCCGCAACCAAACGCAACGGTCCACGATGGGCGATCGCCCTGTCGCTCGGTCTACGCCAAGGCGAAGCGCTCGGACTGCTGTGGTCCGACCTCGACCTCGACGACGGCACACTGACCGTGCGCCGCTCCGCCCAGCGCCTCACCTGGCAGCATGGATGCTAGCCCGGACTGGAAGGCCCGTCATGCGAGCGCACCCGAGGCGGAAGCTGCCCGCAGCGGCGCGACGGAGGACTGGTTCTGGTCGAGCCCAAGACGAAGGCTTCCCGTCGCACCATAGTGCTTCCCCGCCCGCTGCGTGACGAACTCCGTGCCCACCGCGCCGAACAGGCGCGAGAACGTCTGGCTGCGGGGCCCGCCTGGGTCGGCGAACACAACCTGGTGTTCGCCACCGAGTGGGGCCAGGTCATCGACCCCGTCAATGATGGGCAGTCCTGGCGACGCCTCCTCGAGTCGGCGGGCGTGCGCAAGGCGCGAGTCCACGACGCCCGCCACACCGCCGCCACCCTCCTTCTCCTCGAGGAGACCGATCTGCGCACCGTGATGGCCATCATGGGATGGACCGAACTTGCCACCGCGCAGCGCTACACCCACGCCGTCGACGAGCTGAGAAGTCGCGCAGCGGCACGGATGGGCAGCCTCCTCTGGAGCAGTGCACGGTGAGGCCTGAACATGATAAGAAGCACGACCGGAGCAGGGTCACCGCCCTCCGAATGCTCAACTGGGCGGATCTATCGCGCCAACGAGGGAACGTGGTGAACCGCGGATTATGAGCACGGCCGTGCGTATCCTGACCCCCGTACTATTGTGCGACAAATCGTACAATAGTATGATCAAGGTCATGGACATGAGCGAGCCACTCCGCGCCTTGACACCGACGTTGGATGCGCCCGTGCTGCGCGTGCTCGCCGGTACCGCAGGAGAGATGACTCGCCAACAGGTCACTCGGCTGGTGCACGACGCCAGCGAAGCGGGCGTCCGCAAGGTGCTGCGCCGCCTCGCCGGTCAGGGGATCGTCCTCGAACGACGGATCGGAACGCAGTACACGTACGCAGCCAATCGGGACCATCTCATGTGGCGCGCCGTCGATGCCGCCGTCACGGCGGGCGAGCGTCTGGACGGCCGGATCCGAACCCACATCGAGAACTGGGCCGTCGCTCCCCTGTCGGTCCAGATCTTCGGATCGGCCGCAACCGGCAGTGCGACGGGGGAATCGGATATCGATCTGTTGCTATACCGGTCAAACCTAAACGCCGCCGACCAAGCAACGTGGGATGAACAGACCACCGCACTACGCGCAGCCATCGAACAGTGGACGGGCAATGCATGCGAGATTCTCGAGATTGACCCACCGACATTGGTGGACATGGCCGCTGAGGCCGAGCCCGTGCTCGGCTCGTCGATGCGACGAATCGCCGGTGTCCGGCTCGAGAAGGCCACACCGAGCGCCTCGCTCGCGAGAACCCTTCGCGATACGGCATCGAGCAGGGCTCGTGGTACCAACTGGGCCAAGATCCCAGAGGTCGCCAAGAGCGTCTCGCCGGAGCTACGGAGGACAATCGAAGAGCTGTTCACCTCGATGAATACGACGGTGCCACCGCAACTGGCGAAGGCGATGCGATCACAGTGATGGTCCGCGCTGACAAGACCCGCCCTGCCAGCCGAACCCAGGCGGCGACCCGACTTGCCGATGCGCGCGCGTTCCTGCAGCAGGCCGAAATCAGCGCCGAACTCATCGATAGCTCTCGACGCGATGCCGCCGTCGTCTCATCAGCAGTCCTTGCCGGAATCGCCGCCGCCGACGCAGCTTGCGGCGCACGACTCGGCGAAATCGCTGTGGGATCACACGACTACGGACCGCGCCTCCTCAAACGAGTAGCGGGAAGCGAACGAAGTGTCACGGCGCTGTCACGTCTCCTGAGTATCAAAACGAGTTCGCAGTACGCAGGCGAGTCGATCGGCGTCAGGCACGCGACCGAAGCCACCGAACGCGCACGTCGGATCGTCGAATTCGCCGAAAGCTGTCTGCAGTGACGTCACGTCAACCCACAACCTGGACCGAGAGGAAATCGAGAACTGGAACCGGACCAGATGTAAGCGGCCCGAACAAGTGCAGCAACACCTGCCCGGGCCTTGTCAACCACCTGAACCAGCAGGAGGCCGACCATGCCGAACACTACCCATTGCCGTGTCCTCGAGGTATCAGTCCTCGGACCCATCTCGACTAGCACTCTCCCCCCGTTTCCTGCCGACGATGGCGAGGTTCTGCGACGTCGCGGCTGATCACCGACTTCGTCGTCTACCTCGCACTCAATGGAGGACGGACAAGCGAGACGATCGACGGCGAGTTCTTCCAACACGCACGCCAGCCCTCGCAGCTCCGCTGGAACATCGCCGCCCTGGCACGCCACTGGCTCGGGCGTGGCCGTGTCCCGCGCACACCGCGGAATGGGATTGTGCAGCTCGTCGACGTGACGACCGACTGGGCACGATTTGATCACTACCACCAACGCGGCGCGGGACGACATCGCGCTGCGACTGGTCCGCGGCCAACCGCTGACTGGACTATCGCGCCACGCGTCCGGGTGGGCAGACATGTGGCAAGCCCAGATGATCGCGGTCGTACATCAAGCGGGCTTTCCTACGGACGCGAGCAGCTGCGACGCGAAAACTGGACCGACGCACGCCTCGGGATCAGCGCGGCACTGGCAGCCGAACCAGCAAGCATCCCTGCATACCGCTTGGTGGACGCGCTGGCCCGAAAGACAAACGATGCTCCTGCACTGGAGCGGACTCGGAATGCGAAGGATCAGATGCGTGGCGCGCTGCACGTCCCGCGCTATGCGTGAACTGACTGCCAGCAGCGCCCGCTCGGAGCTTGCTCATCGGGAGCGCCACGACCAGCGGCGCACCCGAGCCGCCCGGCGTCAGACACCGTTCGCGGAAGCTCCGGCAAGTGCCTCTCTTCGATTGTCACCAGGACCGACTGACGCGCGGGCACGTGGCCGATTGCCAATCTCCATCCCTGAAGGGAAGCAGGGATGACCGGGGGTAGCACTGCCGGCGGCATCCCGCAGTTTTCGTGCACGACCCATGCCCTTGAGCACGACGTGGCCGCTTGGACTGACCGAGGGTGCATCTAGGAGTCCCCTCGTTGCCTGCCGACAAGAAATCTTTCATTGGGTGAACGCTGGGAAGGCTCTCACTGCCTTGGGTTGTCACGAGGGCGAACGCGGCATCAACAACGGAAGTGAGCCGGATGAGGCATGGAACGCAGCACCACGGACGCGGCGACGTGGACAACCTGCTCAAGTGGCCCGTTCGTTCTAGGGTGAGGACCACGGTAACCCTCCGTAACCAACAGCTCCAAACATCGAGAGGGAGAAGCGTGGGCATACTCCGTATCGCTGTGGCAGCCACAATCCTTCCGGCATTGCTCGTCGCCGGCTGCAGGGGCGATGACGACAGCCTGCCTCCCGTCGACAAGTCGAGCGAGTCAACGACCGACGAGCCGAGCAACGCCGCCGGGAAAGACGGTGCTGGTGATTCTGAGCCGGCAGATGATTCGACGAAGTACGCGCCGAACCCTCAGGGAGCGAAGCTCACCAAGGGGGAGCAGGCCGCGTACAAGAAGGCACAACGCGACTACGACCGGTGGCATGCGATCGCGGCACAACTCAACCGAAATCCTCGTACAACGAAGGCAGTGCAGCGCAAGATCATCAACCACACATACAGCCCGTACACCGCGTCGTTCTACAAGAAGGTTGAGTCGCCCCGGGATGTCTGGAGGCTTTGGTGTGTCCCGGGTTCCGCGGTGTCGAGATGTCTTGGATTCTCATGCCACGGTGATGATGCGGTTGCGTTCGAACCCTATCGGCGTGAGCCATCCGAGTTGGCTGTGGCGGCGCTTGCGGTTGTGCCAGATCTCGAGGTACTCGAAGATCGCGTTCGCAAGCTCGAGGCGGGTGTTCCACTTCTTCCGGCCGAGTAGTTCGACCTGCATCCGGGACCAGAACGCCTCGATCATGGAGTTGTCGTAGCAATCTCCGATGCTCCCCATCGAGGCGAGCAGGCCGGAGTCTCGGGCACGTCTGGTGAAGGCCCAGGAACCGAATTGAACTCCCTGGTCGGAGTGAATGACCGTGCCCAGCTCGTTGGCCTTGCCCAGGCGGGTGTCGATGGCCATACCGAGTGTGTTGGTCACGAGCGCGGCATTGGGCGAGGAGTCGATCGCCCAGCCCACGACTCTTCGGGAGTAGGTGTCCAGGACGACGCAGCAGTACAACTTCCCCTCGCGGGTTGGATGCTCGGTGATGTCGGTGACCCAGAGCTTGTTCGGCTCGTCGCGGGTGAAGTCACGTTCCACAAGGTCGCGGGCGATGCTGTCGGGCTTGATTCGCTTCCACTTCCTTCGACCGGTGACGCCTTGCAGGCCAGCACGACGCATCAGCATCTCCACCTGGTTGTGGCCGACCAATACGCCGCGGCCCAGGGTCAGCTCGGCGTGCACCCGGCGAGCCCCGTAGATGCCGTTGCACTCGGCATGAATCTGAGTGATCAGGTCGGTCAGCATCGCGTGCCGAATGGCACGCTCGGACGGCGGTCGATTGCGCCGCTCGTAGAACCCGGACTCAGAGACCCCGAGGACCCGGCACGCAGCCTGCACGGGAAGGTTATCCGCGGCGATCAACTCGACCGCCGCGTACCTCCTTTTGGGCTCACCTCCTCCTTCAACGCATCGACCGCCTTCTGTGCGACCGCGAGCTCGGTCTCCAAGTCGCGGATCCGCTTCCTCGACGCCGCCAACTCGGCGTGCTCAGCGGTCGTCAGACCCGGCAATTCACCGCGGTCAACACGGTCTTGGCGGCGCCAGTTGTAGAGCGTCTGGTCACTGATGTCGAGATCGTGCGCGACGCTGGCAACACTGCGGCCCGCGGCAAGCAGGTCGAGAGCCTTGCGTCGGAACTCAGCCGGATAGCCCGGTCGTCCCATCTGAACCTCCTGGTGTCAGGCACCAGAATCCAGAAACTCAGACGCCGTAGAACCCGGGACACACCAGAGTCTCCGGACTCGCCGGGGCGACTCAGATCACGTCGTGACCTGGCTGAACCACGAATACACCTGGGATGCCGCCGACACGATCCCCACCTGCTGGCCCAAACACCCCCACATCATCAATGAGATCGCCGTCGTTGCCGACCAACGACGCCGCGCCCACCTCGACCCCGCCAGCAACACCCTCGAGGAATGGCACCGCTATTGCCTGCCCGCGTTCATCGACCGCATGCGCGGACGACTGAAAGCGCACTGCGACCACGACCACACCAGGTGGCCAGGCCGCGGCCGCCACAGCGAATACACCTCCGACAATGAGGCAGAGCGTCGCCAGGTGATGTTCGCGGCCGACGCCGCTGCTCTGAATCAGGGCCCGACACCTCAGAGCTCACGACCGGGTCCGCGGCTATCGGGGGACTGTCAGGAAAATGGTGGATCTGGTCTTGGTCTGACCGAGAGGAATGACCATGACGACGACCGATCCGAGAGATCGTGAGGTCGCAGCGGGCGAGATGATCGAGCCCGTGAGCGAAGAGGGCATTGATCAGCAGCAGTTGGCCGAGCAGCTTCTGGCGCAGGCCAAGGAACAGGGCATCGATCTGGTTGGCCCGGACGGGCTGCTCAACCAGTTGACGAAGAATGTGCTGGAGACGGCGCTCGAGGCCGAGATGGATGACCATCTCGGCTATGAACGCCATGACCCGGTGGGCCGCAACAGCGGCAACTCCCGCAACGGGACCAGGTCGAAGACAGTGCTGACGGAGATCGGCCCGGTCGAGATCGACGTTCCCCGCGACACTGACGCGTCGTTCGACCCGAAGATCGTGCGTAAGCGGCAACGGCGGTTGGACGGGATCGACGAGGTCGTGCTGTCGTTGACCGCCCGCGGGCTGACCACCGGTGAGATCGCGGCGCACTTCGACGAGGTCTATGGGGCCAAGGTCTCCAAGGAGACGATCTCGAAGATCACCGACAAGGTCGTCGATCAGATGGCCGAGTGGTCATCGCGGCCGCTCGATTCGATCTACCCGGTGATCTTCGTCGACGCCCTGGTGATCAAGGTCCGTGATGGGCAGGTGGTGAACAAGCCGTTCTATGTCGTCGTCGGTGTGACCACCAACGGTGAACGCGACATCCTTGGCATTTGGGCCGGCGACGATGGTGGCGAAGGTGCACGGTTCTGGCTGCAGGTCTTCGCCGAGCTCAAGAACCGCGGCGTGACCGATGTGCTGATCGCGGTCTGCGACGGGCTCAAGGGCCTGCCAGAAGCGATCACCACGACCTGGGAACACACGATCGTGCAGCAGTGCGTGATCCACCTGATTCGCAACTCGTTCCGCTACGCCGGGCGCCAGCACCGGGATGCGATCGTGCGAGGTCTCAAGCCGATCTATACCGCACCGTCGGAGCAGGCGGCCAAGGACCGGTTCGACGAGTTCGCGGCACAGTGGCAGGACAAGTATCCGGCGATCGTGCAGCTATGGCGCAACGCCTGGGCCGAGTTCGTACCGTTCCTCGAGTACGACGTCGAGATACGCAAGGTCATCTGCACGACGAACGCGATCGAGTCGATCAACGCCCGCTACCGCCGCGCGGTCAAGGCCCGCGGCCACTTTCCCTCCGAAGCCGCGGCGCTCAAATGCCTGTACCTCGTCACCCGATCCCTTGACCCCACCGGGAAGGGCCGAGCACGATGGACGATGCGCTGGAAAGCGCCGCTGAACGCGTTCGCGATCACGTTCCCCGGACGCCTGGACCCGACCAGCAACTAAGAACCGCCAAGGTCAGATCCACCGTTCATCTGACAGACCCTCTATCGGTCGTCGATGAGGACACCGGCGAGATTGTCGACACCTAGTCTTGCCGGTATCCGTCAATGGTGGCGTTCTTGTCTGCCGTATCCGGTAGAGTTTGCCGGTCGTTGCACGATGGGGCCTACGGGGCCGCAGCCCTGGTGGCTCGGTGGGCGAGAGATGCCCACTCGGGTCCGTGCCCTGCGTGTCGGCGGTCGAGGCGCGGCGTACCCCTGGTGGGAGTTCTTGGCAGTGCCCGAGTTGGAGCGCCGTCTCCTCTGCTGGATCAGAGCCGCAACGGCCCCAGCAGAGGAGACATGCCTACTCGCCAAATGGGGACTCGGCGACAGGATGACGGACGCTCCGATTGATTCGGAGCCCCCCAGCCCGGAGTTCGGCGGCGAACCGTCGTAGTTCGACACGTGTCTGCGCAGGCGTGGCCTTCGTCAACGTATAGGTCTTACCGCGTGTGCTGCGTAGCCGTAGGGTCGTCTCACTGTTGGTCTTGACCGTCCACCCCTGGGCGAGCGCACTGCTACACACCAGTTCGAGCTCCTGACTGAGCACTGTGCGCCCGGTGAGCTTTCCGGAGACAGGGATTGGGGGACGCTGTCCATGCGTCGAGATCTGCTGCTCGATTGCCAGGGCAGCGTTGTTGAGCGCGGCGCGCAGATTCCCAACGACGCCGGAACTCCGGCGGCTTCGCAGCAGGCATGTCACGGACTCCTATCTGAGACGATCATCGTCTCAACTCAGGTGTCCGTGAAAGCGGGTCATGCTCCGACGCACATTGAATGTCAAGAGGCGCTGAGCCACCGGCGGTAGCGCTCTGAACCGTCACCGGTTGAGTATCCGTGGACCGTCGCGGCCAGCGGTTACTGACGGGGTGCTGATCTGGAGGTAGTACGTCTACTCGTACACGGTTGACGGCGACACAGGAGAGCGCGGTGGAGGCAGCGATCATCGCATCAGTGAACCCCTTGTCAGCTGCGGGTGGTCCCTAGCGGGTTCGTGTTTGTGAGCGTGTCGTTCGGGAGAGATGTCCTGGCCACCAGAACCGGCGGCCGAGCAGAGTGATCAGGGCGGGTACGAGCACGCTGCGTACGAGGAGGGTGTCGAGTAGGACGCCGAAGCCGACGATGACGCCGATCTGGGCCAGCACGATCAGTGGTAGGACACCGAGCACGGTGAACACTGCGGCCAGCAGGATCCCGGCACTGGTGATCACTCCACCGGTGACGGCGAGAGCGGTCGAGATCGCTGTGGTGGTGTTGGCGTGCTCGGCTTCTTCCTTGGCGCGTGTGGTGAGGAAGATGTTGTAGTCGACGCCGAGCGCGACCAGGAACAGGAATGCGAGTAGCGGCACACTCGAGTCGAGCGCTGGGAAGTCGAGCAGCTGAGTGAAGGCGAGCCAGCTGACGCCGAGGCTGGCCAGATAGGTGGCCACCACGGTGAGCACGAGGACGACGGCTGCAACCGCCGAGCGCAGCAGAGCGAACAGCATGAGCAGGACCACGCCGAGGATCAGCGGGATGATCAGCCCTTGGTCACGCTCTGCGGTCTCGGCCGTGTCGAGTGCTTCGGCATCGGGACCACCGATGAGCGCGGTTGGGCTGACATCGGTTGCGGACGCGCGTACCGCTTCCACCGCGGCGAAGGCCTGATCCGATGCGGGCGCGGTGGTCAGGACGACCTCGAGCACAGATCGTCCATCGCCGGTGCCGCCGTCGTCCACCGACTGCACGGCGGGTATCTGTGCGACCGCGCGCTTGACCCGCTCGGCCGCATCCTCAGATACGACGACCCTAGTCGTCTGGCCGCTGCCGGCAGGGAAGTGGTCAGAGAGCACTTGCTGGCCGGTAACCGACTCGGGAGTATCGATGAACTGCTCCGTTTCCGACAAGCCTCTCTCGGCGCCGGTGAGCGGTACGGCCATCGCGATCAGCGCCAGCGCCCCGGCCAGGCTGACGGCGACTGGACGTGCGGTGACGTTCTCCGCGACACGCGCCCACCACCCGCTGCGGGCGGGGTCGCGCTGCCCGACGCGAGGCATGAACGGCCAGAACAGCCAACGCCCGAAGCAGGTCATCGCAGCCGGCAGTACGAGCAAGGCGTAGCTGACGGCCGTGGCTATGCCGATCGCGCCGCCGAAGCCGATGTTGCGGCTGGTCGGATTGTCGGCGAAGCCGAGGCAGAGCAGAGCCAGGATCACCGTGCCCGCGCTGGCGACGATCGCCGGGGCGGCCCGGCCGACCGCCTTTCGCATGGCGTCGTAGCGGTTCTCGATGCGACGCAGCTCCTCGCGATAGCGAGCGATGAGCAGCAAGGCGTAGTTCGTGCCTGCGCCGAAGACCAGGACCGAGGTGATCCCTGTGGACTGGCCGTCGGCCTGGAACGGAAGGACCTGCGTGCCGACGGCAACCAACGACGCGGCGACCTGGTCGCCGACGGCGACGACCGAGAGCGGTACCAGCCACAGCCACGGGCTCCGGTAGGTGACCAACAGCAGGAGCGCGACGACCGAAGCTGTGACGATCAGCAATCGAGTGTCGGCACCGTCGAACACGTTCCCGAGGTCGAAGGAGATCGCCGGCGCCCCGGTCACCTGGGCGCGCAGATCGTCGGGCAGCGAGCCCCCAACCGTGTCGCGCAGTCGCTCGACCGCGGCATTGCGTTCCTCCTCGGGCAGGTCCGTACGCAGCGGCACTCCGATGAGCACCGCCTCCTTATCGTCAGCGGGCACGGAGAACACCCGCTGCCCACTGCCAACCTGGTCCTGCAGGTGACCCGCCAGGTCCTCGATCGCCGTCCGGTCGGATGCCGTGAGTTGCTCCCCCCCGCGGTCGACGACGATGAGCGCCGGCACGAACTCCGCGGCACCGATCGCGTCCGCGAGATCAGCGGCGTGAGCCGACTCCGCATCCGAAGGCAGCCCAGCCGAGGCGTTGTCCGCCTCGTCGGTCTCGATGTTCGCTCCCAGCATCACCGCCGAGAACCCCACGGCGACCAACACCACGACCCAACTGATCCAATGGCCGACGAACTGCATCAGGTGGCGAGGCTCGCGATTTACTTCCACCATCGAAAGAGTACGCTCGGTAGATGGCCGACGGCAACGCGCCCCATAACGAAGACCGCCCCGAGATGGCTCGTCGTGTCGTCCGCGCGCTGCGCCGCTACGCCACCGAAACCGACCTGTATGTCGCTGCCGCCGGACGCTCCTCGGCAATGCACCACACGGATCTCAAAGGGTTGGCGCTCGTGATGGACTGGGGTCTGGAGGGCGATCCCGCGACGCCGGGCAGGCTGAGCACGGCACTGCAGCTGAGCCCGGCCGCGACTTCGGCGATGCTCGATCGACTCGAGCGCCATGGCCACATCACGCGCGCCACCCACCCGCTCGACCATCGCTCGGTCGTCGTGGAGATCACCGAGCACGCGATGGAGGTCGGCGGCCAGCTCTTCGGACGTCTCGCCCAGCACCTGGGACCCGTACTTGCACGCCACAGTGAGCAGGAGCTTATCCTCGTCGCCCGATTCCTCGAGGATGCAGGAGCTGCCACCATCGCGGCCCGCAACGACACCCTGACGCATCGCTCGTGACCGAACGACACGAGTGGCACCTATCGAGAACCCCGGCCGATGAACCTCTTCGCTCTAGGCGCTGATGTCGCGGCGCCGGCCGATCAGGTGTGGGAGTTGTTGGTCGACACCGACGCCTGGCCACAATGGGGTCCGAGCGTGCGGGAAGTGCACCTGGCATCCGGCGCACGGCAGCTCACGCCCGACGTCACGGGCCGGGTACGCGTCGGGGTCGGGCCAGCGCTTCCCTTCGCCGTTCGGGACTGGAGAGAAGGGCCTGAGGAGTACGGCTGGTCATGGCGGGTCGTTGGGGTCGTCGCGACCGACCATCGGGTCCGACCTGCAGGGCCGCGTACGTGCCGGGTCGAATTCACGTGGCCATGGTGGGCGCCGGCGTACGGCGTCGTTGTGTTGCTGGCGTTGCGACGGCTGCGTCGCATGGCTGAGCGGGGCGAGCGCGGTGGTGACCACCCGGGCTGACCTCCCGGATAGCGGCAGCGGTCAGATCGGTCGACAGCCTGTCGTTGCCCGAGGCGCCCGCATCAGGTGGGATGGGCACATGTGCGATCGCTCTCAACACCAGCCGATCCCCGTGCGTGCTGCACCCGGTCAGGAATCGGTCTGGGAGTATCCCCGTCCACCGCGGGCGGAACCCAGCAGGTCACGGATCGAGGTCGTGCTGGGCGGGCAGGCGATCATTGCGACGACCCGGTCCTACCGCGTGCTGGAGACGAGTCATCCACCGACGTACTACCTGCCCGTACGTGACGCCGTTCCCGGTGCGCTCGTTCCGGTCGACGGAGGGTCGTGGTGCGAGTTCAAGGGCCGCGCGGCGTACTTCGATCTGCACGGCGGGGATCGGGTGGTCGCCCATGCCGCCTGGACCTATCCGGAGCCGACGCCTACGTACGCCATGTTGCGTGGACACGTCGGCCTCTATCCCGGCCTGGTCGATCGTTGCACCGTCGACGGTGAGGTCGTGCGGCCTCAGCCTGGCGGATTCTACGGCGGCTGGGTCACAGATGCTGTCGTCGGACCCTTCAAGGGCGAGCCCGGCACGGCCGGCTGGTGACAGGCCGATGAATCGACTCGACTCAGTGGTGGGGAGGCCCCGCAACAATGTTCCGGCGGATGCCGGTCACCGTGGAGCTGTGGCGTCCAGGTAGCCGAGGGTCCGGTTGAGCAGTCCGTCGGCGCGCCGCAGATCATCGGACGCCGGAGGAGGCGCCTCGTCGGCGAGAAGCTGGGCCACGGCGGGGTCGGCGGATCTTGTGTAGCTCTCGGCGAGCCGGGCGCAGATACGGGCAGCGTCACGGACGGCCTGGGGATCGACGGTCCAGATCGTTTCGAACCGACGGTCGGCATCTGCCAGTGCGTCCTGCCCCGGATGTTCCCAGCCGGCGACGCATGCCGGGTAGTCCGAGGCCTCGCAGACCAGCACCCACTCCCGGCGTAACGCGGCACGAGCGGGGACGGGCACATGCAGCGGCGTATCCCCGGACTCCGGCTGTTCGTCGAAGTCGGCGAAAATGATCACCGAACGCGCGGTGCGGGCGAGCTCGATCCACCGGTACTGAACCTGCTCGTAGAAGTGCCGCTTCTGGAAGCTGGCGAACAGAACCGGGTCGTCGGCGCGCGCGCAACACTCGTCCTCGATCGCCCGAGACAGTGCGAGCAGTGTCGGCTTCCGGACAACCCGCGGCTGCAGATCGGGGCGCCGGCGCCGAAGCCCGGCGAAGATTGACGGCTCAGGTTGCTCGAACTGTGCGACGGTCGCAGCGATTGCGGTGGAGATCGTCTGACCGGTCGAACGGCGGCGGACGATCGCCTTGATGGCATCGACGTCGCGGTCGAGGTAACGGCGGTGCCCTCCGGCCAGCCTCCGGGGGCTGGGATAGCCGTACCGACTCTCCCAGGTGCGCAGCGTCGCGGCGGAGACGCCAGTCCGATCGGCCAGGTCACTGATGGACAAGCCGGCCGGCTGGCCATCATCTCGAACCGAGGTATCATCCGCCATGATGAGGAAAGTCTACATCTCTTGCCTAAGTTATGGGGAGGACAGGTTGGGCCAGCCGTCGGGAGGAAGCCACGACGGCGTCCGTCCTCATGCCTGACTGATCGGAGGTATACCGCCGTGGTCACTGTAGCGGAGCCGCTGTGCGTGCGACGTCCCTTGCTGCGCCCGCTGTGCCTGCGCGCCAAGATCGCGCGGATGATCGTCGAACGCGTCTTGGATTCGGTGCCCGTACGGGTGGTGTATCCCGACGGGACGGTGCGCTTCGGCATAGATGAGCCAGGCGCGCCGAAGCTGGAGATCGTCCGCCCGGCGGCGCTGTTCGACCGCGTGGGAGACAATCCGAAGATCGGTCTAGGGGAGGCGTACATGGCCGGTGACTGGCGCGCCGCCGCCGGGACCGACCTCGCCGACCTGCTGACGCCGTTCGCTGCACGACTCGCCAATCTCGTCCCTGCTTGGCTCACGCGCCTTCGGGTCGTCGTCGACAAGCGCATTCCGCGCAGTCAGCGCAACACGGTGGACGGTGCGCGCAAGAACATCAGCTCCCACTATGACCTGAGCAACGAGCTGTTCGCGCAGTTCCTCGACCCCAGCATGACCTACAGCTCGGCATGGTTCGACGCCGCGGCGCCGTTCGCCGGCCAGTCGCTCGAAAATGCCCAGCACGGCAAGATCGGCCGCATCCTGGACCTGGCGAACGTCGCCGAGGGCTCGCGCGTGCTCGAGATCGGTACCGGCTGGGGAACGCTGGCGATCGAGGCCGCACGCCGTGGGGCGCACGTCACGAGCGTCACGATCTCGAAGGAACAGTACGATCTCGCCAGCGAACGTGTCGCCGAGGCGGGTCTGGCAGACGAGGTCGATCTGCGCCTGCAGGACTACAGGCATGTGCGTGGCACATTCGACTCGATCGTCAGCGTGGAGATGATCGAGGCGGTCGGTGAGGCGTACTGGCCGACGTACTTCGCAACCCTGGACCGCCTCCTCGCGCCGAACGGAACCATCGGACTGCAGGCGATCCTGATGGACGACGACCGGATGCTGGCTACCCGCAAGTCCTACGGCTGGATCCAGAAGTACATCTTCCCCGGCGGCCTGATCCCCTCGCTCGACGCGATCCAACGCGCGATGTCCGACCACACCGGTCTTGGACTCGTTGGCCGGCCGCTGCGGTTCGGCGAACACTACGCGGAGACCCTTCGGCGCTGGCGACGTCGGTTCATGGACAACTGGCCACAGATCTGTGACCTGGGCCTCGACTCCACGGCTCGTCGGGCCTGGGAGTTCTACCTTGCGTACTGCGAGGCCGGGTTCCGTTCGGGATACCTCGACGTAGCCCAACTGCAACTCGCCCACCGAAACGATGATCGGCCGGAGCCGGGGAGGCACGAATGGGCATAACCGACTTGCTCGACACGAGCATCGACCGGACAGTCGTTCTCGGGTACACCCGCGTGGGCTTCGCGCTTAGGAAACAGTGGTGGCCGGCCGATCCACCCCCTGGCGCGCTCACGGACCGGCATGTGCTGGTGACCGGAGCGACTTCCGGGATAGGGCAGGCTGCCGCTGTGGGACTCGCTCGCCTGGGAGCGACGGTGCATGCGCTGGGACGCGATCATGACCGTACGGCGCGCGCAGCGCAGCACGTTGTGGATCGCGTACCCGGAGCCCACGTCGAGGTCGAGGTCTGCGACGTCTCGAGCCTGGACGCCGTGCGAACCTTCGCCGAGGACTTCGGCAGTCGCGTCGAGCGCCTACACGCGTTGCTTCACAACGCGGGCGCGTTGACGCAGCAACGCACCGTTACCCCGGAGGGCAACGAGCTGACCCTCGCCACCCACGTGCTCGGCCCATTCCTGCTGACCGAGCTGCTCACCGCGTCTCTGCGCGCCGACGGCGATGCTCGCGTCCTGTTCACCTCCTCGGGTGGCATGTATGCGGAATCTCTGCACGGCGACGACCCCCAGTACGAGCGTGGAACCTACTCCGGCACGACCGCGTACGCACGCACGAAACGTATGCAGGTATCGCTCGCAGAGCTGATGGCCGAGCACATGCGTCCCAAAGCCGTCGCCGTGCACAGCATGCACCCTGGCTGGGTCGATACTCCCGGCGTGCAGGAGAGCCTGCCCCGGTTTCGCGCCCTGACCGGTCCGCTGCTGCGTAACGACGAGCAGGGCGCCGACACCCTGGTGTGGCTGTCGGCGGCCGCCGAGGCGACGTCCAGAACGGGACTGTTCTGGCACGACCGCCGCGCCCGCCCGACAACGTATGGTCCATGGCCTCGCCAGGCCGACAGCGAACGGCAGCAGCTATGGGATTTCTGTGTCCGCATGACGGCGAGCGTCTGAGATGTTTCAGCGCTTCGAGTTCGACTTCGACCTGTCCTATCGCCTGCCGGCCCTGCTGTTCGGCGTGAGACCGACAACCGCCTACACCGACGTTGGCGACGAAGATCTGCATGTCCGCTTCGGACCGTGGCGGCTGCGCACGTCGCTGGCAAATATCTCCGGATGCGAACAGACGCACCGTTTTGCCTTCCTGAAGACGGCCGGACCGCCCCGGCTATCCCTGGCGGATCGCGGCGTGACGTTCGCGACCAACGGGCGGCGGGCGGTATGCGTACGTTTCCATGAGCCAGTCGCGGCGATCGAACGATCGGGACGGCTTCGACATCCTGGTGCAACGCTGACAGTGGCGGACCCTGCGGCGTTGATCGCCGCGCTTGAGGAAGGCTGATTGTCCATACGCCGAGTGTGATGTGGTTTCGTCGCGACCTTCGGCTTCGCGACAATCCTGCGTTGGCGTCGGCGGTCGCGGACGCCGGTGACGGTCGTGTTGTTCCGTTGTTCGTGCTGGACCGGAGGTTGTGGGGCCGGCGGGTGCCGCGAGGCGCGCGTATCTGAATGCGAGCCTGTCTCGGCTCGGTGAGAGCGTCGGTGGCCTGCAGCTGCGGCGGGGCGATCCGGTCGAGGAGGTCGTCTCGGTGGCTCGTGCGGCCGGCGCGGCTGCTGTGTATGTGACCGAGGACTTCGGCCCGTACGGCGTTCGGCGTGACGATGCGGTCGAGGCGGCGCTCGCGTGGCACGGTATCGACCTGGTCCGCAGCGGCTCGCCATACGCCGTTGCGCCCGGTGCGGTGCTCAACGGCAGCGGCGACCCGTACCAGGTGTTCACTCCGTACTCCCACGCGTGGCGCGAGCACGGCTGGGACGCGCCGGTCGATCCCGGTGCGGCACCGACCTGGACCCGCCCGCTGAAGAGCCATCGGTTGTACGCGGCACCGGCGCCGGACGGGCTGTCGCTGCCCGAAGCCGGGGACGACGCCGCGCGGCAACGCTGGGCCGGCTTCCTCGGGCACCGTCTCGACGGGTACGGCTCCGCGCGCAACCGACCCGACCTGGATCGCACCTCACGGATGTCGGTGCACCTGAAATGGGGCGAGATCCACCCGCGGACGATGCTGGCCGACCTGTCCGCACACGGCGACGACGCGTCCCGGTACCGCACCGAGCTCGCCTGGCGCGACTTCTACGCCGACGTGCTGTGGCGGCAACCGGCCACCGCCCACGAGTACCTGAAGCCGCAGTTCGCCCGGATGGAATACGACGAACCGCGGGACCGGTTCGACGCCTGGCGCGACGGCAGGACCGGCTATCCGATCGTCGACGCCGGGATGCGTCAGCTCAGGAACGAGGGCTGGATGCACAACCGGGTACGGATGATCGTGGCCAGCTTCCTGGTCAAGGACCTGCACATCGAGTGGCAACACGGAGCACGCCACTTCATGCGGCACCTCGTCGACGGCGACCTCGCCTCCAACCAGCACGGATGGCAGTGGACCGCCGGCTGCGGCACCGACGCCGCACCGTACTTCCGGATATTCAACCCCACCACCCAGGGCCACCGCTTCGACCCCGACGGCGACTACGTCCGCCGCCACGTACCGGAACTGCGGGACCACGACCCGGCGACCATCCACGAACCCTGGAAGACCGGAACCGGCCCCACCGGCTACACGCCACCGATCATCAACCACGCCGACGAACGCAGGGAGTCACTGCGCCGCCTCCAGGACCTCGAGTAGAAGCAGCGGCGGTAGATGCCGACGTGAGCTGCCCCAACGGCGCAACCCTCGGCCCACGGCCCTCGATGGGTGGCGCGGCATTCGCAGGATCCTGTCATCCCTCAGGGGCCGATGCCGGCAGAGCACGGAGCCTGATTGCGCCCAGACGCCGACCGGAGCCCGCATGGTCTCCGGGATCCGGGGTGCTTCGACAACATGTTGAAATATATCTTTACACTGGATGTAGATACGAACAAAAGGAGGACGCGGAGCAAACGGCGCTGCTCATCCGAGCAGACCCGTGACGAATGATCGACCTAGCCGTTCGCAACCAGCATCGACGTTGTGACGAGGAAGGACACAGAATGTCAGACCAGCACGAAAAGGCCGTTGATCATCTCACCGCCCTGATGAGCCGCGCTCGACTGTGCATGCTGACGACGACGACCGCCGATGGCCGACAGGCGAGTCGTCCGATGGCACTGCAGGAAGTCGAGTTCGACGGGGACCTGTGGTTCTTCGCCGACGACACCTCCGCAAAAGTCCGCCAGATCGCCGAGCATCCACAGGTCAACGTCGCTTTCTCTGACAACAAGGACGGTGAATGGACCTCGATCTCAGGGCCTGCGCTCCTCGTTCACGATCGCGAGAAGGCCGAGGCGCTCTGGTCCTCGCCGCTCAAGGCCCGGTTTCCCGACGGGATCGAGACGCCTGGGCTGAGTCTGATCAAGGTTCATGCGGAAAGCGCCGAGTACTGGGAAGGCCCGAATAGCAAAGTCGTTCGGCTGCTCGGCGCCGCCCGAGCAGCGGCTGCCGGTGACCCGACCAGGTTCCCCGGGCCGCAACGAGGAAATCCGCCTATGAGCGATCAACAGCATGAAGTCGATTCCAAGGCCTCGCTGGCGGCAAACAGCACCTGGGCGAGGGCAGCAGAAGGAGGACCGCCGAAGCGAGGGCCGGCGTCACCGCAGAAGCCTACCCATCGACCCGCGCACTGGAAGACACCATGAGTCTCATCCACTCCACCGAGGTGGCTGCGCCGATCGATGACGTTTTCGGCTGGCACCAGCGACCTGGCGCCGTCGATCGGTTGACGCCACCGTGGCAGCCGGTACGGGTCGTGGCCGAAGCTGACTCGATTCGCGACGGTCGAGCGGTACTCGCCTTGCCCGGTCCGCTGCGCTGGGTCGCGCAGCACGACGCGGACGGTTACCGGCCGCCACGACAATTCGTGGACCAGCTCACCTCGGGGCTCCTGGGCTCAGTCCTGAGCTGGCGACACACTCACGAGTTCGCCGCCGTTTCCGAGAAGTCCACGCGCGTCACCGACATCGTCCAGACCCCGCTCCCGGCGGCCATGCTGCGGTCGATGTTCGAGTACCGTCACCGTCAGCTCGCCGACGACCTTGCCGCGAACGAGCGTGCACGCAAGCACGATGACGCGCCGCTCGCCGTGGCCGTCACTGGATCCTCCGGGCTGGTCGGGAAGGCACTGACAGCGGCGCTGTCGACCGCTGGACATCGGGTGGTCCGGCTGGTCCGGCGGCCCGCGAGTGCGTCCGGAGAGCGACAGTGGGACCCGACCGACCCTGCTCCGGACCTGCTCGACGGTGTCGACGCGGTCGTCCACCTCGCGGGAGCTCCCATCGCGGGCCGCTTCACCGACCGTCACAAGCAGCAGGTGTACGGCAGCCGGGTCGGCCCGACCCGCAAGCTCGCCCAACTGGCTGCCGACAGCGATATCAGGACGTTCGTGTCGGCCTCGGCGATCGGCTACTACGGTCCCGACCGGGGAGACGAGCGGCTCGCCGAGTCCAGCGAATCTGGTGCGGGCTTTCTTGCTGAGCTGGTGCAGGACTGGGAGGCCGACTGCGAACCGGCTCGCGCCGCCGGGCTGCGCGTTGTGAACGTGCGTACCGGTGTGGTGCAGTCGCCGTCGGGTGGCATGTTGCGGCTGCTGTGGCCGATCTTCGCCGCGGGCCTCGGCGGTCGTATTGGCGACGGAATGCAGTGGATGGCATGGATCGGTATCGACGACGTCGTCGACATCTACCACCGGGCCCTGCTCGACGACGCCATGGCCGGTCCGGTCAACGCCGTCGCACCGAACGCCGTGCGCAATGACGAGTACACCCGCACTCTCGGTCACGTTCTGCGCCGGCCCACTGTTTTGCCTGTCCCGGCCATCGGCCCACGCCTGCTGCTGGCGAACGAGGGTGCACGTGAGGTCGCCAGGGCCAACCAACGCGTCGAGCCGCGCTGGCTGGTGGAGCACGATCACGTCTTCCGCCAGCCGACACTCGAGGCCGCCCTGAGCCACGTTCTCGGGAAGACGGTCCTCACCTGAAGTTTGTAGCAGCAATGACGGTGAGGCGATCAGCGTCACCGGGAACCGGGAGGTGTCGAATCGGCGAACAACTCAGATGCACATTTCAGATCGAGGACGAAAGTAGGTTGAGAACAGATGACTTCTGACAACGGCACCCGCGTCAACGACCGCTCGGACGCTGGCTCGTTCACTGTGCCGAGCCTGGCAATCGAGAAGGGTCAGGAGGTCGCGGAGATACTGCAGGCACGGCTGAACGCGCTGAATGACTTGATGTTGACGCTCAAGCACGTGCACTGGAACGTGGTGGGGCCACACTTCATCGCGGTGCACGAGATGATCGACCCGCACGTGGATGAAGTCCGCGCGATGGTAGATGAGACCGCCGAGCGAATCGCGACCCTCGGCGGTTCACCGACGGGAACATCCGGACATATCGTCGAGCACCGGTCATGGGATGACTACGCGCTCGGACGAGCAACGACCAACGAGCATCTCGGCGCACTCGACCTCGTCTACGAAGGGCTGATCGGCGATCATCGTGCGGCGCAGCACGCAACGTCCGATCTCGACCCGGTCAGCGAAGACATGATCATCGGACAGCTGCGTCAGCTGGAGCTGTTCCAGTGGTTCATTCGCGCACACCTGGAGAATGTGAAGGGCAGCCTCGCGACGGCATCCACCAGCACGGAGAAGGCGGCCGCAGCCCACGCGTCCCAAGCGTCTGACTAGGACGATCGGAGCAGGAACGAGAGGATCCCCACATGCAGGTGCTGGTAGCGGGTGCGTCGGGTTTCGTCGGTCGGCGGCTGTGTTCGGCATTGGTAGACGCCGGGTACGACGTGCGCTCGATGACTCGGCACCCCGATACCTACGGTGGCTCCGGCCTTGCCGTCTACGGCGATGTGCACGATCCCTCGAGCCTGCCCGATGCGCTGCGCGGCTGCGAGACGGCGTACTACCTGGTGCACTCGCTGGACTCACCCGACTTCGAGCGTCTCGACGCTGAGGCCGCGCAGTCGTTCGCCGAAACGGCCGCCGACGTCGGCGTGCGGCGGATCATCTACCTCGGTGGCCTGGGAAGTGACGACGACGATCTGTCGACGCACCTGCGGAGTCGGCGGGAGGTGGAGGGCATTCTCGGTGCGGGCGGAGTCCCTGTCACCAGCCTTCGCGCCGGCATCATCGTCGGCCACGGCGGTATCTCGTGGGAACTCACCCGTCAGCTGGTCGAACATCTCCCGGCGATGGTGACGCCTCGCTGGGTACGCACGCGCACCCAGCCGATCGCGGTCGATGACGTCGTCCGATATCTCGTCGGCGTGCTCGAGGTCGAGGACACGGTCGGGCGGGCGTTCGAGATCGGCGGCCCCGAGGTGCTCAAGTACTTGACGATGATGCGGCGGCTGGCCGCGATCGAGGGCCGACCGATGCTGGTGGTTCCGGTACCGCTGCTGAGTCCGGGGCTATCGTCACGGTGGTTGTCCCTGGTCACCGACGTCGACACACAGACCGGCAGGGCCTTGATCAACTCGATGACCAACGAAGTCGTGGTCACCGACGATTCGATCCGCTCACTGGTCTCGTTCGAGCCGATGGATTATGACACGGCCGTCTTACGGGCACTGGGTGAGCGTGCCAGGGGAGCGCGGGGGCGACGATGAAGGCCGCTCGTCCCCGGCGAATTCATGCCCGGCTGGACCGCATCGCCGGCCAGCTGCCCAAACCGTTGGCGCACCAGGTTGTCCGGGACCATTGCGAGTCCGACGAGGCGTTCCGCCGTCGTCGCCAGGTGGTGACTGGCGTCGGTCTGGCCGGCGCGAGCCTGCTGGGGGTCTCGCTGTCGTCGCCGCCCGGGTCGACTCGGTTCTACCTGCTCACCCTGGGAGTCGCGGGCACCTGGTTGACCGGCGCGCTCCGTTCCGGGCCGGTGCACCTGGGCTGGATCGAAACCCGCGACGAGACCATCAGTCGTCCCGTCGTCGTCCCGGTACTCACTGGTGTCGCTGCCTTCGGCGTCTTCTACGCGGGCGCTCACGTCGTGCGGCGCATACCTGTTCTCAATGACGCGGTGGCTCGCATCATGCAGTTCGCGGACCGAGGGTCGTCACCGTTGGTGCTGCTGACCACCTGCGCGAATGGCATGGCCGAGGAAGTCTTCTTCCGCGGAGCCCTGTACTCGGCGGTTGGGGCCAATAGCCCCGTGCTCAAATCGACCGCTGCGTACACCGCCGCGACCCTCGCGACCCGGAACCCGGCACTCGTACTCGCAAGCTCGGTGATGGGAACGGTCTTCGGCCTGCAACGCCGTGCATCGGGCGGTATTCAGGCCCCCGCGCTGACTCACCTGACGTGGTCGGTCCTGATGTTGCGCTACCTGCCGCCGCTGTTCCGGCAACGGGCCGAGCGCCGGTCTCGAGCGAACCCGTGATCGGCCGGGGTCGGCAATGACTG